>JALYYG010000248.1 GCA_030946685.1 Candidatus Dormiibacterota bacterium
CGCTCTGCCCGGAGATGTTGAAGGTGGCCATGATCGCATCGCCGGCGAACTTGTCGATGGCGCCGTGCTGCCTTGCCACCTCCTGCGAAGCCCAGCGCTGAAGGGATCCGATCCGCTCGAGCATGTCGGCGGGAGCGCTTCGCCCGCTCATCTCCGTGAAGCCCCGAACGTCGGCGAACAGAACCGAGACCATCCGCTCTCCGGTGCTGAAGCGCTCGACTCGTGCGGCAGGCCGCGCCTCATCGGGGTTCTCCACAACCTCGAAACCAAGGACGGTCGCCGTGTCGCGCGCGAGCTTCGCGGCCAGGCGCGCGCCAGCCGCCTCTGCCTCCGAGACGATTGCCTCGAGCCGGTGTCGCGCGGCTTCGGTTTCACCCGACCGAGCTTCGGCCTCGGCCAGGGCCCTACCGACGTGCCAGGCATCAAGGAGAAGGCCCTCTTCTCTGAACGTAGTCTCAGACCGGCGAAGGTGTCCCACAGCGTCGTCGAAGCGCCCCTCGTACAGCGCAAGCCGGCCATGCCCGGCGGCCGTACGCGGCGTCGCTTCGGCACCCGCGTGAATAGGCAGTGCCGCCAGGAAAGAACGCAGCCAGGTCGCATCCAATGCTGCGCCCTCAGAGACGGCATCGGCGGGCGAACCGAGATCGGCAATCGCAGGGGGAATGGATTTGGCGTCGGCCAGCGCCTGTTCGATGTCTCCCGCAGCCAGATGCGTCCGCACACGTGCTGCACCGTCGTAAACGGCGTCTTGCCCATCGACCCGAGTCGATATCGGCGGCAGCTCGCTCACTGCCTGTTCGGGCAGGAAGTTTTCGGCCAACGCATGCGCCAGCAACACCGAGCTGCGCCACAGCATCTTCCCGTGGCCTTGCTCTCGCGATCGCTGAAGAGCCTTCCTGCTCAAGTCGATCGCCTCGCTCACGCGACCACTGTAGAGAGCGATTAGAGCACGCACGTATTGCTGCCACTCCCAGCCTGGTATCGAAGCTGAGCCAATGCGATCGACCCACAACTGCGCGGTGCGTCCACGACCAAGGTGCACAGCTATCCAGGTGGCGTTGTAAATGGCGTTGCTGGCTTGATACTCGTGCCCGCCTTCGCGAGCTGCTCGATAGCTGTCCTCGAGATGGTTGAACCCTTCGTCGACAAGGCCGTTTCCGATCTTGGCGATGGCCAGGAAATTCCAGGACCATGCCAATGCCATGCTCGAGCCTGCAGCCCTAGCAATCTCGGCTGCTCGCTGGGCGTCCCGGATGCCCGTGTCGCCTGTGCGATCGAAAACGTTCAAACCTGAAAGACGAATGTAGGCGACGGCCAGAGCTTCACTCGGACCCGCTGTTTCGAGCACGTCGCGCGCTCTTTCGAACTGTTCGCGCGCGAGGTCCGATCGCTGCAGCTCCCAGTAACAGCGGCCCAGGAGCACACGCGAGCCCGCTGCTTCGAGCGACAGCCCGACGACCTCGAGGTCGGCGATTCCCTCTTCGAGCAGGCGTTTCGCCAACGCTGGTTCGGCGTTGTTCCAGTACGCATCACCCGCGCGGCACTGAAGCCGACCTCGCTCCGCGCGATCCTTCACGTGGGGGGCCGCGCGCTCCAACAGAGCGGCAGCGTCACGGTAGGCGCGAGCCTGAACCGCGTCCTCCGCGGCGGCCACACACCTCACTACCGCCTCATCGAACTTCCCCGCCAGCAACAGGTGATGGGCGAGGTCCACCGACGCTCTGTCAGGGCGAGCGGCCAGCACCTCGGCGGCTCGTGCATGCAGCTGCTGGCGGCGCGACACAACCATGTCCTCGTAAACAGCTTCGCGTGTCAACGCGTGCCGGAACTGGTATCTACCGTAGCTGGCGCGATCCTCCTCGAGCAGCTGGAACGTGACGCCGGTCTCAATTGCCGAGAGGACTGCCCCTTGATCGACCCCGGTAATTTCCGCCAGCGTTGCGAGGTCGAAAGAACGGCCGACCACCGATGCTGCCGAGAGCACAACGACCTCATCTCGGCTCAGCCGCTCCAGCCGGTGCAGGATCGTGTCGCGAACAGTACGAGGGATGCGGATCTCGCCAACCGCTTTGCGATCCCACCCGTTATCGGTGTGAAAGATGTCGCCCCGGTCGAGAGCGTCCCGCAGCATCTCCTCGATCACGAAGGGATTGCCTTCGCTGCGGTCGTAGAGAAAGTCGCGGAACTCGTCGCTGATGCTTGCCTCTTCGAAGATCGTGCAAACGATGTCGGCGACCTCCGCGGCATCAAGAGCCTTCAACTCGATCAGCTGGACCTGGCCTGAACGGCGCCAGCCTTCGATGGTGGGCAGCAGGGCATGTTTCCTGTGCATCTCATCGGTGCGATAGGTGGCGAGAATCAAGACATTGGTCGAGCGCAGGCGTCGAGTCGCGTAATCGAGCAGCTCGCGTGTGGCTGGGTCAGCCCAATGCAGGTCCTCCAGGACGACAAGCAGTGCGCTTGACCGAGCGGCGTCGCGGAGCAAGAGAAGGATGGATTCGAACAGCCGATGCTTGGCCTGCTGTGGATCGCCTCCGGCAGGTCCCGGACGCCCCATCTGCGGGAACAGCTGAGCGAGCTCCTCGGCGGCGGGGCCGAGCCGATCGCGCAGCGCGAGCACGTCCTCCCTTGCTAGGTGGTTGCCCATTGCCTCCAGGAACGGGAGATAAGGAAGCGACAGCTCGGCCTCGCTGCATGCCCCCGACACGACGACGGCGCCACGCCGACGAGCCCGGGCGACAAGTTCTGTGACGAGCCGGGTCTTGCCCATCCCCGCCTCTCCGCCAACGATCACCACTCCCCCATCCCCTCTTAGCGCGGCGAGAAGCGCGTCCTCCAGGAGGGAGATTTCGGAGTCACGGCCGACAAGCTCCTCACACAGGACCCTGGCAAGCGCCATATCTAGAAGAGGTTAGTGAGCTGCCTGCGCAGCAGCTTGCGGCCCGGTTGGTCGCGGTAGGCGGGCATCAGCGCCGTGATTCGTTCGAAGGCGGCAGCCGTGAGTGAGTCGGCGTCATGTCCTGCCGGCTGTATCGCCTCGCCCATGACGACACGGATGCGCTTACGCAACCAGAGGTCCTTGGTCCCCGACAAGGCAACGGGCACCACCGGCACCCTGGCCTTGATGGCAAAGTGGGCGAAGCCCTTCTTGAACGGTAGAAGCTCGCCCTCTGTAGGTCCGTAGTTGGCCTCAGGAAAGATCGCCACGGCCCCGCCGATCTCGAGACATCGATCGACGTGACGGAAGAGGGCGGTATCGCCATGTCGCTCCTGGACGACGGGCACGAAGCCGCCAGTCGACCGCACCAGGAACCACTGCACCTTGCGGGTCACCAGGATGGTCGGGTTGGCCAGGAAGTGAAGCCGCGGCTCGACCGGCAGAAGCATGAGGAGCGCGAACTCATCCAGCCAGTTGAGGTGGTTCGCGATGACCACGTAGTTGCCCGGCCGCGGGACGTTCTGAAACCCTTCAACCTGGAATCGGAAGCAGAGGTGCAGCAGCGGAACGGCCACGAGCCTGACGATTCGATACGGTAGGTTTGCCTTGCGGCTGACCGGCAGGAGGTCGGCGGGTGGCATCGCGGCCTGGGCCATCCAAGAAGTGTGTCAGACGGCTGCGTCGTCTAAGAGGCGCCCTGGATGGCGAGGCCGCGGAACCTGTGGGTCACATGCTGCGTGCCCCACAAGATCAAGCCGAAGCCGGCGGCCCACAGGCAGTACGCGATCGCCGCGAAGAGTCCGGCCGCCCTGGTCGCATCCCCCGACGCGCCGACCCACGTCGAAATGCTGATCGCGAGCAGGCCGGCTCCGGCGAGCAGGCCAAGCCCATCGACCCAGCGCGAGAATTTCTCTGAGCCGAAGCCGAGGCCTGAGGCGACAAGAAGCCAGATCCCCAGCAGCGCCAGAGGCCATGCCGCCCATCCTCGGTAAGCATCACCTTCCAGCACGCCTGCGACCGCCAGGATCTGGAGCACGATCAGCCAGAGGGCCCCCACCACTCCCCAGAAGCCTACGAAGAGGCCCCAGGCGGGTCCGCGCATCGGGTGACTGAAGAGCCCGATGGCCACCGGCAGCAGGAGAACCGCCCACCCGAGGAGGAACCAGGTGCGAACGGAGGACGAGCCGGCAAACTGACTGATTACGGCCCCCAACAGCGATGCGGCCGAGAGGAAAGTGAGGATGCTGGTCCAGCGCATCCCCCGGGTCATAACCACCAGGAGGACGAGAACCACCCATGCGATGAGGATCCCCGTCCGAATGGCTTCCCATCCGAGGAGCTGGCTGACGAACGCGGATACCAACGCCGCGACGGTGATCCAGATGAAGGCGGGGGTCCAACGCATGTCGGGCGGAAAGTTACCTCATTGAATTGCGTTTAGCGATAGGGCCTTACGCACCATACTCCCGCTCCAGCACGCGATACCATCCCGACACCGTGGACGACGCCGCCCTTCAGCTTCGGCTTCAGCCCTACCTTCAGCCCGGCGAGAAGGTTATTTGGACCGGCCAGCCAGATCCATCCCGCCTGATTGCTCGCGGCGATGCTTTTCTCATCCCCTTGTCGTTGATGTGGGGTGGGTTCGCAATCGTCTGGGAAGCGGGAGTCGTGGGATTCGGGGCACCTGTGCTCTTCTGGCTGTGGGGCATCCCGTTCGTCGTCGTCGGCCAGTACTTCATATGGGGACGGTTCGTCTACAAGCGGTGGGACAAGCGTCGCACCGTCTACGCCATAACCAATCAACGGGTGCTGATCCTTCGCGGACAATCGCTCCAATCCGTCTTCGTGAACCAGTTACCTGCAATCAACCAGTCGGTGCGCATCGATTGAACGGGTAGCCTCGAGTTCGGAATCTCGTCGACCCCTTACGGACACTGGGGCAACACTGGCATGGACTTCTTCACACGAGGACACACCGTGCCGGCGTTCTACGACATCCCGGACGTCGCCAAGGTCTACGCGGTGATCAACCAGGCGCGAACGAGCCCGACCTGATCGGGACAATGGCGCCGTGGGTGAGGTTTGGTGCGGGCAGTGACCCGGCCGGTGCGACCGATTATTCAGGCCCTCAAGTCCGTCGCCAATTGCTGCCAGGACCGCCTTATACCTCTGCTCAGTCACGCTCATCTCCCTCATGCGTGGGAGCGTGACAAATCAGCCGAAGTAGGTGTGACGCATCAACCGAAGGTATGTAACGCATCAGCCGAAGGCCCTTTGAGACCTGTCAGCCGAACTTGCACAGGAGGCAGGTGCCGGCGCAGGGATTCGAACCCTGGACCATCGGTTTAAAAGACCGCTGCTCTAACCAAGCTGAGCTACGCCGGCTGAGTACGAATTCTGCCCGTAGCCGTGCCCGCGGCGCTTGGCGTCAACTGGGGAGCAGGCTCCAGCTAACAAGCCGGGATCAAAAGTCCTACAGACAGCCCGGCATGCGCGGTCTACGCTGCGGCATTGTGACCCGCGATTCGATCGACTACGCAGCTCGTGCGCTGC
>JALYYG010000260.1 GCA_030946685.1 Candidatus Dormiibacterota bacterium
TCTGAAGGCAATGCGCGCCACCGACGGCTCTTGGCGGAGCAGCCGGCAATGGGTCGAGGAGTACCGTGCGGACCGCTACGCGACGCTGCGCCAGCCGCGGAGAGGCAAAGCCCCGCGTGGCGGTTAGCTATGAATGGGAGCGGCCGTCCGCGCAACTGCGGCCTCATTCGGTGGCGGCGGTCTAAGAGCTACAGGGTTGAGACAGGCGGTCCTTAGGAACGCTCGGCTACAGCCAATTTGGCGGCGAGTCCGACGAACGCGAGCGCGAAAGAACGGCGCATCCAGGCCCAAACATTGGGCCGCGACAGAATCTTGTCGCGAACCCGTGCTGCAAGCAGGCCATAGGCGAGGAACACCGCGAAAGTCATAACCATGAAGATGGCTGAGAGCAGGGTCATGGTGACAATCGGGTGCGGATCCCGCGGGTTTGTGAACTGAGGCAAGAACGCGAAGAAGAAGAGCGAGAGCTTCGGATTCAGCAGGTTGACGATGATCGCCGACCGGATGACCCCCCAGGGGGAGCGCGCGGGAGCGTCCTCGATGGTTAGACCCCCCCGCTCTCGAAGAGTCTTCCAAGCGAGGTAAAGGAGATACCCGACACCGAGATACTTGAGGGTCTGGAACGCGACCGCGCTTGTGTTTAGAACGGCCGCCAGGCCCACGATCGCTGCCAACGCGTGCGGAATGATGCCGAGCGTGCAGCCGACGGCGGCGACCGCGGCTGCACGCGAACCTCGAGTTATCGCCGCTGAGAGCGTAAAGAGCACGCCGATCCCCGGTGTTACAACGACGACCAGCGAGGCGATCAAGAAATCGATTCTCATGCGACGGCCATTCTTACATGGCTGTCGGCCGCGGTCGGCTCGCTAGATCCCAGGGGAGCAGCAGCACAACGTGAGGCCGCGCGTCACAGGGTGGCCCGAGCAAACTGACCGCGGTCGCTACCGAGATCGTGCGCACCAACGAAGCGATCAAGCGCTGCCACCTGGGGTTTGAGGCGGGCACGATGGCGCCAAAGGACTGGGACTCTCGCCTTCAAGACCTCGGCGCTCAGATCCGAGCTTCGAGGCCGCGAAGAAGAGCTTGAGCAGGCCTCAAGCCAAGAACGGCTGGGGCCAGCGCTGTGACGGCGGAGGCATGCGCGCCGCCGCCCGACTGGGTTCGCGCACAGCCCTACAGATACTGGATGTTGTGGTGGTGGGCCGCCGTGGACTCGAACCACGTACCTCCGCGTTATCAGCACGGCGCTCTGCCAGTTGAGCTAGCGGCCCAAGGTCTCGCCGAACGGCCCGAGGATTCGAGGCTTCGACGGTAGTTTTGGAGTTTACTGGGTCGGCCATGGCAGCAGCCTTCTCCGCCCGCACCGATCGGCGCCACTGCTTTCTGGGACACTGCCGCCGGTGAGAGGATTCCTGGTCGGCTTCGCGCTCTTCATCGTCCTCGGCCTGAGCGTCCTCTCCACGCGACGGGGAGGGCTCCGCCGCCAGCTCAGGTTCGCCGCCCGTCGCTTCCGGCTTGCCCTCGCGCTGGCCGGCGTCTATCTGCTCTGTTCCGTCGTGATCCGGATCGCATTTCCCCAAGGCCCCGTCGCGGACTTCGGACCGCCTGTCCTGGCGCTGGTCCTGCTGGCTGTGTTCGTCGTGTTCGGCCAGGACCCGGCACTGCCGGCCGACCCTGGTCCCGGCGCACGCTCGCGACCTTAAGCCTGCGAAGGCACCTCGCTCTGATGAAGGATCGCCACGTCCCGCGGCTCCAGGTGCACGCGTCCGCTGGCCATTGTGTTCCCGCCATTGAGGTACACGGCGTCGCCCGAAATCGAGATTTCGACTGCGGCGTCGCCGTGATTCAGTAGAAAAAGGAGCGAACCGCCCGGCATCGTGCGCCGCACCACTTCAACGCCGGCTGGCGATTCGCTCACTGGCATCACGCCCGCACGCGTCCATGCCGACCTCACGCATCGCCCCAGCGCGGCCGGGTCCAGGTGCGTCCCGACGTACTGAGCGCTGCCGGCGCCGAAGCGGTTCAGCGTCACAGCTGGACGTCCGCTGAGAGAGGAGGCCGTGAAGGTCGCGAGCACCTCCGCCCCCTGAGCTTCGATCAGCTCGCTCCAGACAACACCGTGGCCTTCACCCCCATCGCCGAACCGGACCGGTAGCACCTCCCCATCGCCCAGTGGCAACCAATCGAGCACCTGCATGCCGAGCACCCGCAAGAACGGCTGCGGGTGGCCGCCCAGCCTGATGTGATCGTTGGCGTCGACGATGCCGCTGAAAAAAGACATCAGGAGGTTGCCACCGCCTTCCACGTGTGCCGCCACATTGGCGGCGGCTGCATCGTTGACGAGGTACAGGCTTGGAGCGATCACAAGCTTGTACCGAGACAGGTCGTCGGTCGACCGGGCGAAGTCCGCGGTCACGTTGGCTTCGAAGAGCGGACGGTAGTAGGCCTCAAGCTGCTCGATCTGCTGGACCCGATTCGAGGGCTTTGAGGGCAGCTCGAGCGCCCACCACGATTCCCAGTCGAGCAGGATCGCCACGTCCGCCCGCACGCGGCTGCCGCAAACCGCGTCCAGCTCACGAAGCTCGCCACCGAGCTGGACGACCTCACGCCACGTCGGAGACGAGTGGGCGGGGCCATGCGGAACCGCCGCGCTGTGGAACTTCTCGGCGCCCGCCCGCGATTGGCGCCACTGGAAGAACATGACGCCGTCCGCGCCGCGGGCGAGCGCCTGCAGGCTCCATAGACGCATCACCCCCGGTGCCTTGGGCGCGTTCACGTCCCGCCAGTTGACGCGGTTCGGCGACTGCTCCATCAGGATCCACGGCCGGCCGCGTCCCAACGAGCGCATGAGGTCGCCCGCCATCGCAGCCCGCATCCCTGCCTCGGGGTCGAGAGGGTCCTGGTACACGTCGTCGCTGACGATGTCTTCGCGCTCGGCCCATTTCCAGTAATCGAGCGGCTTGAAGAGGCGCATGAAGTTGGTGGTGACCGGGATGCCCGGCGTGCGCTCGGTCAGGATCCTCCTTTCGATTTCATAGCACTCGAGCAGCTCGTCCGATGAGAAGCGCATGAAGTCAAGCTGCTGGCTCGGATTCGGCCAGGTCGGGGTGCGCCGAGGCGGCAGGATCTCCTCCCAGGCCGAGTAGCGCTGAGACCAGAAGTCTGTGCCCCAAGCCCGATTCAGCTCGCCGAGACTGCCGTACCGCTGCTTCAGCCACTCACGAAACGCGCGTGCCGAGACATTGCAAAAGCACGCGGGAACGTGGCAGGCGTACTCGTTGCCGACGTGCCACATGACGAGTGCCGGGTGCTGTGCATATCGGGTCGCAAGCGCATCCACGAGGCGCCGCGTCGCATCGCGGTAGACGGGGCTGCTCGGGCAGTAGTGCTGGCGCCCGCCGGGCCACAGCTGGACGCCGTCGGCAAGCACCGGAAGCATCTCCGGGTGAGCGTGGGACAGCCAGGGTGGCGGCGACGCCGTGGCAGTCGCCAGGTCGACCGATAACCCACCTTCGTGAAGCAGGTTCATGATCCGGTCCAGCCATTCGAAGTCGAAAGTCCCCGCCTTCGGCTCGAGGCGCGACCAGGCGAAGATGCCCAGCGAGACCAGGTTCACGCCCGCCTCGCGCATCAGGCGAACGTCCTGCTGCCAGACCTCCTCCGGCCACTGGTCGGGGTTGTAGTCCCCGCCATAAAGGATGTGCGGCAGCCGGTCGGCTAGAAGAGTGCCATCTCGAGGCTTGTCGATTGGAGTTCAGCCTTTGGTCGAGCCGAGCGTCAGACCGGCGACGAAGTGCTTCTGCAAGGCGATGAAGATGAGGATCGGCGGGACCGCGGCAAGCAGGGCGCCGGCGGCAAGGAGGTTGTTGTTCGTGAAGAACTCGCCCTGAAGATTATTGAGAGCGCTGGTGATCGGTCGCTTATCGCCGGTCTTCAACAGGAGCAGCGCCCAGAAGAAGTCGTTATACATGAACGTGAACAGCAGCGTCGCCATCGCCGCAAGCGCGGGGCGGCAGAGCGGAAGAATAACGCTCCACCAGATGCGCAGGACATTGGCGCCATCGACGAGGGCCGATTCGGTGATCTCTTTGGTAATCGTCTTCATGTAGTTGCTGAGCACGAAGGTGGCAAAACCTGTCTGAAAGACGACGTGGATCAGGATGATGCCGACGTACTGGTCGTAAAGCAGCCCGTTGTCGCTGAACAGAGGGAATGAGAACCTTCCCACGTCGATGGATCCGAAATACGCAACGGGCGTGTGGAGGTAAACCCAGTACAGCGGGACGATGATGACCTGCGGCGGTAGCAGGTTGCCCGCAGTGAAGATCATCAGAACCACGAGGTTGAACTTCCAGCTGAACTGCGTGCAGCAAAACGCGACCATCGAGGCGAGTAGCAGCGTGAGGATGACGCCAGGGACGACGATGACCAGCGTGTTGAGATAGAAGTACGGCAGATCTGCTTGGGTCCAAACGGTCGTGTAGTTGTTGAGGTTCAGGGTTTTCGGCCAAGACAGGTAACCGTGGACGATCGTTTCGCTTACCGGCCGCAGGGACTGATAAATGGCCCACAGCAGTGGGAACAGCCATAGAACCGCCGCCGCGATCAGGAACGCGTGGAGGGCAAGTCGCGCGGGTCGCAAGCGGCGGGGCCGCGCCATTTGACTTCTGAGGGGGCGCGGAGCGGCAGCGATGGTGCTCATGCCTGGGCCCTCATGGTTCGAGATAGGAACAGCACGATTGGTCCAAGCGAGATCACCAGGAGGACGACAGCGATCGCGGAGCCAAAGCCGATAAGGCTGGCCTCGCTGATGCTGTTGTTGGTGATCAGGATCGACAGCAGCTCGAGACCGTTGGTGCCGCGATTGATGATGAATGCTAGGTCGAACGCGCGCAGGGCTTCGATGGCGGTGACGACGACGATGATGACGTTGATCGGCGCCATGACGGGCAGGACTACGTTGAAGAAGGTCTGGACCTCGGTAGCGCCATCAACCTTCGCGGCTTCGCGCACGGAAGGATCGACGCTCTTCAAGCCGGCGAGGTACAGCACCATGATGTAGCCGATGTGCCGCCAGCTGGTGGCGAACAGAACCGCATACAGGTTGATGCTCGGGTTGCCGAACCAGTCGATGATCTTGCCGCTCTTGACCAGTCCGAAAACGTTGTTGATGAACCCGTCGCTGGGGGAGTACTGCAACGTCCAGATGAAGCCGACGACCACGAGCGGGAGCACGACTGGAAGGAAGAACACGCTCTGGTAGATGCGCTTGCCTCTGAGCTCGCGGTCCAGCAGAACCGCCAGGAACATGCCCAGGGGCGTGGCTATGAAAGTGAGGAAGGCAAGCCAGATGAGGTTGTGTTCCAGGGCTGGCCAGAAGAAGGCGTAACCGGTAAAGAGCGTCTTGTAGTTCTTGAGTCCGACCACGTTCTGCGAAGTCACCGATCCGATGCCCGCCCAGTCCGTGAAAGACAGCAGCACCGACGCCAGGGTCGGTCCCCAGATGAAAAGGATGTCGAGGGTCAGCGGAATGCCGACCATCAGGATGATCAGCATCTTGTCGGGTCGCGTGAGAAGGCTGTATCGGCGCCTGCGCCGGGTGGCAACCAGAGCCCCCGCCTCAGGCGCTTGCGACGCCCGGGCGGGGACCGCGCTGGTCGCGGGATTGGCCATGGTCTAGATTATGTCCGCCGCTATGCCTCGGCAGGCAGCGAGTCCCAGAACTGCTGCATCGTCTGCTGCAACTGGGTCGGGTCGGCTTGCGGGTTGGCGATGAATTTCTTCAAGAAGCTCTGCATGCCGTTCGCGCCGGCGAAGTCCGGCCGCGAGTCGCGGTCGAAGTATTGGGTGATCTTCCCGGCTGAGCTCACAATCTGCTGAGCCTTCTTCTGCAGCGGTGTGTATGTGCTGGGGTCGGCGTCGTTTGCCGTCGGGATGAAACCCGGCGCTGACTTGAAGAAGATGCCTTGAGTCGAGCCCTTGGCCACGAACTTGAGGAACGCCTTCGCCTGGCCGGAGTCCTTGCTGAGCGTCGGGGACTTCTTGCTCATCATGTAAACGTCGATCGGCGCGTCCAGCGCCTTCTCGGCGTCGAACGAGGTCCCGAGGTTCGGGAAGGGGAAGAAGTCGAGCTGGTCGACATCGGCCTGGCTGCCGGATGCCTTGAACTCGTCTGACACGAACAGGCCGAGTACATACATGCCGGCCTGCTTGCGGAGGAGCTTGTCCGCCGCCTCCTGCCACTTCGTTCCGTTGGGAGCAGGAGAGTAGTACTGGGTGATCTCGGCCCACTTCTTGAAGACCGCAGTCACCTTCGAGTCGGTCCACTTCTCCTGCCCGGTCAGCAGCCGGGTGTGGAAGTCGTAACCGTTGAGCCTGAGGTTGATGATGTCGAAGGTGCCCTGCGCCGGCCAGCCGTCGCTCTGGCCCATCGCGATTGGGAACAGTCCGTCCGTCTTCATCTTGGCGCACAGCGCCTTGAAGTCGTCCCAGTTGGTGGGCACCGTATAGCCCTTGGCTGCGAACACGTCCTTGCGGTAGAAAACCGCCCACGGGTAGTAGTCGGTCGGCACCGCGTATACGTGCCCGTCGTTTCCCTTGACCGCAGTCGCGAATGCGTCGGTGTAGTTGGACTTCACTGCATTCCATACGTCGTCGACCGGAGTGGCCAGGCCCTTGTCGGCGAAGAAGCGCATCCGGTGCCCGGAGAACCACGTGAAGACATCCTCAGGCGTGCCCTGGAGGTACGCGTTAATGGTGTCCTGGAACGTGTTGTGGCTGACCGTATTGATTGTGACCTTGGTACCGCCATTAGCCGCGCTGAAGGCATCCGCGATGGCCTGCGTGCCGGCCTTATTCGTAGGGTCTGAGTTATAGCTGCCGAGCGAAAGGGTGCCTCCGGTGGTGGAGCCTCCACTGGACGGGGGGTTGCCACCACAAGCGGCGATAAAGGCTGCCAGGCTCCCATATCCGGCGATCTTCAAGATGTCGCGCCGCGACAGCTCGTGGTTCAGTGGCAGGTCGGTTTCCAGAAATGGAAGCTCGAGCTTTCGTGTCTCCCGCGCCCGCCGAACTCTAATTGGGTCCCTTGAATCACCCATACCATTCCTCCTCCTGCATCGATCAGACCAGGATGTTCATTACAAGCAGCACTGCGGCCAGATGAACGCTCTGGGTCGCAGACAATAACGGAAAGATACAGATTCGGTCAGTTTTGTCAATTGGGAAGTTTCGTTTCTGCTCGCTATTGATTGAAAATGATCGATGCGCTACGATCCCTCGAATGTTGGCGGTCGAGCGGAGACGGCTGATCGCGGAGAGCATCCGATCACGTGGGGTCGTCTCAGTGGCCGAAATGGCCGAAACGCTGGGAACCACCGAGATCACGCTGAGGCGTGATCTTCGCGTGATGGCCAAGGATGGGCTGCTCGTCCGGACGCACGGTGGCGCGGTGCAGCCCGCCGGACTGGGACACGAGCCCAGCTACTACGAGAAGTCGGGGCAGGCCGCCATAGAGAAGGCTGCGATCGCGCGCTTGGCGCTCGGCATGATCCGGCCAGGCGACTCCATCCTGCTCGGCCCGGGTACGACCACGCTGGCGCTTGCCCGCCTGCTGGTCAACTTCCCGGAGCTGACGGTTGTCACCAACTCGCTGTTGGTTGCGCAGGCGCTGATGGATGCTCCTCGTGTCGAGGTGATCCTGACCGGAGGCACCTTGCGCCGATCTATTCACGCGCTGGTCGGACCGGCGACCGAGGAGTCGGTGCGCGCGCTGCGCGCATCACAGGCTTTCATCTCCGGGAACGGTTTCTCGGCCGAGCGCGGCCTGAGCACGCCCAGCCCATTGGTGGCGGCCACCGATCGCGCCCTGGCGAGCGCAGCACAGCAGGTGGTGGTGCTCGCCGACCACACCAAGATCGGCCAGGAGACCATGTGCCAGACCGTCCCGGCCGCTCGCATTCAAACCCTGATCACCGATTCAAGGGCCAAGCGCGCCGAGCTCGACGCGATTCGCGAAGCGGGAGTCGACGTCCGCGTTGCCAATGTGGGCGAGCATGAGAGCGCCAGCGCGGCTGACTGACCGGAAGTCGCGCCCTGCCCGGAACCGGTCGGCTGCCGCGCGGACCGCGCACCTGAAGCAGCTGTCCAAAGCCGAGCATGAGCTCCGGGACGGTCGCTACCTCCTGGCCTACGGGTATTACGTGCCCCTCGCTCACGATGCCTGACCTGCGCTTCGACCCGCTGCGAAAGGAATGGGTCGCATACGCGACCGAGCGCAACGACCGCACCTTCCTGCCGACGGATTTCTGCCCGCTGTGCCCGAGCGGCGTAGGCGGCAATTCGGAAGTTCCGCTCGACGCCTTCGAGGTCGTGGTGTTTGAAAACAGATTCCCGGCTTTCGGCCCGGACCGGAACGGCGGCCGCCCCGTGCGGCCTCCAACCACCGGCTGCGAGGTGGTCGTATACACGCCGGAACACCAGATGACCCTCGCCCAGCTGCCCGTGGAACGGGTACGCCTGCTGGTCGACGTTTGGGCGGATCGGTACACGGACCTCGGCTCGCGCCCAGACGTCGCCTACGTCTACATCTTCGAGAACAAGGGCGAGGAGATCGGGGTCACGCTTCATCACCCGCACGGCCAGATCTACGCGTTGCCGTTCGTGCCTCCCTTTGCCGAAGCGGAGCTCGGGGCGGCGCGCGAGCACGGCGCGAGCACAGGCCGCTGCCTGCATTGCGACGAGCTCGAGGTTGAAACGGAGGGACCTCGCATGCTCTTTGCCGGCAGCTCGGTGGCCGCATTCGTACCGCACGCCGCACGGTGGCCGTACGAAGTACACGTTTACCCGCGCAGGCACGTCGGATCGATCGCGGACCTGGACGACACCGAGCGCTGGGACCTCGCCGAGGCGCTGCTTCGGGTTACCGGCACCTACGACCGGCACTTCGGCTTCTCGACCCCCTACGTGATGGCGATGCACCAGGCTCCTACAGACGGCGAGGCACGGCAAGAGGCGCATCTGCACATCGAGTTCTATCCGCCGCACCGCCGGGGAGACCGGCTGAAGCACCTGGCTGGTGTCGAGCTTGGGGTGGGAACCTTTGTCAACGACACCAAGCCTGAGGACACCGCTGCGCAGCTGCGCCGCGCCGCTCGCAAACGCACAAAGCCCGCACCTTCGCAACTGCCGGTAGCCCAGAAAGCATGAATTAGGATTACGCGAAATGGCCTCGGTCAATTACGACCACGTGACCAAGCGCTTCGCCGGCGGCATCCTCGCCGTGAACGACCTGAACCTGGAGATCAAGGACACCGAATTCATGGTCCTCGTTGGCCCTTCGGGCTGCGGCAAGTCCACAGCGCTTCGGATGCTGGCCGGTCTCGAGGAGATCACCGAGGGGGAGATCCGCATCGGCGACACGGTCGTCAACGACATGGCGCCTCGAGACCGCGACATCGCGATGATGTTCCAGTCGTACGCGCTGTACCCGCACATGACCGTGTACGACAACATGGCGTTCGGCCTCCGGATGCGCGGCATGGAGGGCGCCGAGATCGAACGCCGCGTCAACAGCGCCGCGAATATCCTCGAGCTCGGGCAGCTCATGAAGCGCAAGCCTCGCCACCTGTCCGGCGGTCAGAGACAGCGCGTGGCGCTGGGCCGGGCCATCGTCCGTGAGCCGCAGGCATTCCTGCTGGACGAGCCGCTCTCGAACCTCGACGCCAAGCTGCGAGTTCAGACCAGGATCGAACTCCAGAAGCAGCACCGGCTGCTGCATGCGACCTTCATCTATGTCACCCACGACCAGGTCGAAGCGATGACGATGGGCGACAGAATCGCAGTGATGCGAGACGGCGTGCTCCAGCAGGTGGCGCCGCCGCGCGAGATCTATGACAACCCGGCCAACATGTATGTCGCGGGCTTCATCGGCATACCGACGATGAACTTCATCCCCGTGACCGTCCAAGGCACGACCGCCAAGGCTTCAGGTTTCGAGATCGAGCTCCCACGAGCTCCCGGACTCGAGAAGGGTGTGCTTGGGATTCGCCCCGAAGCCATGACCGAGCACCCGCGCCCGGACCATCCTGGGCTTGACCTGAAGGTCGAGGTGTCAGAGGTGCTGGGTCCAGACCAGTTCCTTTACGGGCAGGTCGGTGGCGACGCGATCACCGCGCGCGTCGATCCCCAGCTGAAGGTCGACCCCGGCGACCGGGTTCGGCTCGGCGTGGACACAAGGCGCCTGCATCTGTTCGAGCCGGAGACTGGTGCGGCAATCCTCTAGCTGAGAACCACCGGCCGGCCGACCTGGAGCTCTTTTATTTGAATGTGTGGGTTGAGCCTCGCGAGCGTTGTGGCAAAGAGCGCTGGGTCTGGGGTTGCATCGGCGGCGGCTCCGCCGTAGCGATAGTCCTCAGGCGACCACATTCCGTAATGCATCGGTACAGCCACGCGTGGCTCGAGCTGCCACCCGAGCAGCGCGGCTTCGTGGGCGTTCATGTTGCCCCCGCCTCCGTTGATGCAGAGGAAGGCCACGTCGAGCTTGTGGGCCGCCAGCGGGCGGAGGTGCTCGTCGTACTCCGTGTCCCCCGAATGCCAGAGGCGGATCCCATCGATCGTCAGGAGAAGGCCGATGGCGTCGGGCAGCGTGTGTCTTGCGAATGTTGCGGTGACCTTGCAGCCGCCCTTCATGGCAGATTCGCCCGGTTGAAGCGAGCGGAGCCTGGATGCCCACCATCCCCACCCTGAGGCGCGCGACGTGCACGACGGCGGGGCGATAAGGGTCGTGCGACCGGAGGAGGCAAAGGTGCGGATCGTGGGCTCGTCGAAGTGGTCGAGGTGGCCGTGTGAGACAAGCAAAACGTCAGGCTGTAGCTCGTCCGCGGTGATAGGTGGCGCGAATAGACGCTTGAGGCCCTCCCGCTTCTCGCCCTCGTCGGAGAAGTACGGGTCGATCATGACGGTGAGCCCGCCATGCGTCTTCATCAGATACCCCGCTTGGCCGAGCCAGGCGCAGGCGATGGTCCCCGAACGAACCCTCAATTCCGCAAAGCGCTGTGCGAGCCTCATCGCGCCCATGGTAGTGGTAGCCTTCGACGCCAATGCTCGCGCGGGTCGCATGCCTCAGCCCCTATGACGAAGGCACCGTGCGAGCGATGTTCAGGGGCCGCCACCAGATCGAGGTGTTGCTCGTGCCCGATCCGCCAGCCCAGCCGGCCGTCCTTGCAGCATGCGCCGGCGCCCATCTCGTGATCGCGGACCGGCGCCACAAGCACCTTGTCGACCGCACGGTGCTCGAGCAGATGCGCCAGTGCAAGCTCATCCAACAGGCGGCAGTCGGTTTCGACACCATCGACCATCGCGCCGCCGCCGAGCTCGGCATCCCTGTCGCCAACGCTGCCGGTTACAACAAGGAGGCGGTGGCGGATTGGACGGTGATGGCGATGCTCGCTCTGGTCCGCAACTCCTTCTGGGGTGATCGCCAGCTCCGCGCCGGTCGCTGGGGACCCGACGATCGCATGCGCAACGAGATGATCGGGCGCGACCTGGGAGCGATGACGGTCGGCATCATCGGGCTCGGCAACGTAGGTTCGGCGGTCGCCCGCCGCCTCGGCGCGTTCGGGTCGCGGATCGTGTTCACAGACGTCGACCGGAAAGAGCTCGCAGGAGCCGAGCAGGTCGACCTCGAGACCCTTCTCCGTCGGAGCGACGTCATCTGCGTCCACACACCCCTCGACGTCGATACCAAAGCCCTCATTGACGCGCAGGCTTTAGCGAGGATGAAGCCGGGGTCGTTCCTCGTCAATGCCGCCCGCGGCCCGATCGTGGATGAGCAAGCGCTCGTCGAAGCGCTCGAGACCCGACACCTGGCCGGGGCAGCCCTTGACGTCTTCGAGATTGAGCCGCTGCCGCCGGACTCGCCGCTCCGCGCCCTGGAGAACGTAGTCCTGGCGCCCCACGTCGGCGGGGCCACAATCGAGGCAGATGCCAGGCTGGACGAGATGGTCGGGGAGAACCTCCTGCGCGTGCTCGACGGCCTCCCACCTTTCAACGTAGTGAACGCTGTGGAGGTCAAGCCGAGTTGAGCACGCTGCGAGAGCGGTGGCGAGCCGGTGATCCTACCTTCGGCGCGTGGTGCACAATCCCCAGTACCTGGACCGCAGAGCTCGCCGCACGTTCTGGCCACGACTGGGTTTGCGTCGACACCCAACACGGTTTGATCGGCTACGACGTGATGCTCCCAATGCTCCAGGCCATCGGCGCGGGAGGAGTTCCGTCTTTCGTGCGCGTTCCGTGGAACGAGCCGGGGACGATCATGAAGGCGCTCGACGCGGGCGCCGGCGGCGTGATCGTGCCGATGGTGAACACGGTCGAGGAGGCTCGGGCAGCGGTCGGAGCTTGCCGCTATCCGCCGAACGGCTTCCGCAGCATGGGCCCGACTCGAGCCCGCGCGGTGGACGAAGACTGGCGCCTCCCGATCTGCGCAGTGATGATCGAGACGGTGGAAGCCGTAGAGCGGGTCGACGACATCCTCACAGTGCCTGGGATCGACGCCGCCTTCATCGGTCCCAACGACCTTGCCGTCTCGGCCGGCGTCGAGTCGAGCTACGAAGGCCGCGATCCGGAGCACCGGCGGATGATCGAGGCAGTCGCCCGGTCCTGCCATGTGCACGGCGTGACGGCCGGGATCATGTGCGGCAAGCCGGATGTCGCCATCCAGTGGCACAAGGTCGGTTTCCAGATGCTCGCGCTGGACTCCGACACGAGACTCCTGGCGGAAGCCACGCGGGAAATCATCGAGCAAGCGAAAAAGCTGGCCATATTGACGGATTAGCGCTGTTCACGCGTGTACTGACGTTCCAATGAAAGAGCGCGTCGTCACCACCAGGGAGCTGAATCGAGCTCTTCTCGCCCGCCAGTTGCTTCTGCAACGCTCTCCGCTTCCGCTCAGCCGCGCACTCGAGCGCGTCGGGGGGCTGCAGACCCAGTACGCACCATCGGCTTATGTGGGGCTCTGGTCACGCCTTCGCGACTTCCATCGCCCTGCACTGACGACTGCACTCGAGCAACGGCGCGCCGTCCAGGGCACGTTGATGCGCAGCACCATCCACATCGTGTCGGCTGGAGACTTTCCGCTCTTCGCGGCGGGGATCAGGAACAGCCGTCGCGAGTGGTGGACCCGCATCCAGCGAAGCCAGATCGAAGGGATCGACATGGACGCGGTGGCACGCCTGTTGCGAGACCGCCTCACGCGTGGACCGGCCCGCGTCCCGGAGCTTAAGGAGCTGCTGAATGCCGCGGGGTTTCCCCCCGTCACCTGGCAAGGGGCAGGAATCTGGGTCGAGATGCTGCGTGTCCCACCATCGGGCACCTGGGAGCAGCGGCGGGCCGACCTCTACGGCCTCGCTGACGAATGGATCGGTGCCGCGAGCGCAACGGAGGCTGAAGGGCTCGAGCATCTCGTCCGGCGTTATCTCGGTGGGTTCGGTCCGGCGCCAGTGAGCGATATCGCAAGCTGGGCTGGGGTTCCCGCCAACCGTCTTCAGCAGGCAGTGGAGCACCTGCCCCTTCGCCTCTTTCGTGACGAGCGCGGCGCCCGGCTGTTCGATGTTGCCGGCGCTCCCCTGCCGGGACCGGACACGCCGGCACCGGTCCGCTTTCTGCCGACCTGGGACGCGACTCTCCTCGTCCACGCCCGGCGTACAGGCATCCTTCCGGAGTCATACCGCCCAATGGTTTTCGATACCAAGACGCCGCACTCGGTACCCACATTCCTCGTTGATGGCGCTGTGGCGGGAACATGGCGACACGCGGGCGGGCGAGTGCAGCTCAAGCCTTTCGAAAGCCTGCCGGGCAAGACCCGACAGGAGCTCGAGGAGGAAGCGAGGCGGCTGGCTGCGTTCCACGCGGAGTGAACCCTAGACTCTCAATCGACGCATGAACGACCATTCCATCGCCTGGCTTTCTGCCGTTGAGATTGCGCGCGAAGTCAGCGCGGGGAACCTGGATCCTCAGACGGTCGTCCGCGCTCACCTGGCGGCGATAGACCGCCACGATCCACGAATCCACGCCTATGTTTACGTGGACCAGGACGCCAGGGCCACGCACGGTCCTCAGTCAGGCGTGACCCTCGCGGTGAAGGACAGCCAGCCGGTGGCCGGCATGCCCTGGACCTACGGCACACCCGCCTGGCGCGACCGACTCGCCGATGAGGATGCGGTCCCGGTCGAGCGCGCGCGGCGGGCGGGCATGGCTGTTCTGGGGAAAACCAACCTGCCGGAGCTGGCGGCTTCGATTGGCACTGTCAACACACTCTTTCCGGCGACACACAACCCATGGCGTGAAGGGATCACCCCGGGCGGTTCTAGCGGCGGGAGCGCGGCAGCGGTCGCCGCCGGGATGGCGGCGGTGGCGCTGGGGGAGGACATGGGCGGTTCGATCCGCATACCGGCGTCGTGCTGCGGCGTGGTCGGTCTGCGACCGTCGCCTGACCGCGTGCCGTGCGAGATAGTCGACGCTGCCGGCCTTTCCTCGCGAGGACCCATCGCGCGTACCGTGGCCGACGTCCGGCTGCTGTTCTCCGTCGCGTCGGCGACCGCTGAGGGCCAGGCACGTGATGCGTCGCGCCGCTACAAGATCGGCGTAGCCGATTTCGGCGCCGAACACGCGTGCCAGCAAGCCTGCCGGCGCGCGGCCGAAGCGCTGGAGAGCGCCGGCCATCACCTGGTGGAGATCGACTGGGATCCGGAGCCGGTGGCCAAGGGTTACGGCGTGGTGAGGCGAGCCAGCATGGCGAGCTTCCCCGCCGACCTCGAGCAGCTTGGTCCTGGCATCAGACAGCTCGCCGCGCAGGGCCGTGACCTCACTGCGATGGACTACTTCACAGCGTTCGAGCAGGCGACACTCGCGGCCAATCGAGCTGTCAACCGGCCGCTGCGATCGGGCCTGGATTTCCTGCTCACGCCAACCCTCGGTCTGCTCCCGATGCCGATCGAGAAGGTGCCCGCGTTTCTCGGCGATGAATGGTCGCGCTACGTACAGTTCGTGCTCCCGGTCAGCTTCGCGCGCGTGCCCGCGGTGTCGATCCCAGCTGGGATGCATGACGGCGTGCCCGTCGGCGTTCAGCTGGTGGGACAGTTCTGCCAGGAATACGAGCTGCTCGACTTTGCGGAAGAGCTCGAGGCGATGCCCGGCTTCGGCTTTCAGCGCCCACCAGGCCTTGACTGAAATTTTCGTTTGGAGGTAGTCGGTTGAAAGCTCAGCGGGTCGAACTGTTCATCTGCCCTATGGCGACACCAGCGGACACGGCCGGGCTGCAAGCGCTGGTCGACTCGGGAAAGGTCAAGCCCGACACGCTTGTCGCGCTGGTGGGAAAGACCGAAGGGACCGGAGCACATGACGACTGGGGCCGCGTGTGGGCCGACGTGGCGCTGCGCGAGTGGACGAGCAGGTTTCTCGGCATTCCTGTGACCGAGGTTGCCACGCAGGTGATCTTCGTCCTGTCGGGCGGGTGCCCGGGCGTGATCACGCCGCACATCGTGGCTGTGACCAGAGAATTGGTCGAAGTCCCGGATGACAGTACAGGGGCTGGCCAAAACAAAGAACCAGACAAGCGGCTGGTCGTCGGCAGAGCCGGCTCGGAGGCGATGCCACCAGAGGAAGTCGGCAGGATGGGCCAGATTCGAAAGGTGGCGGAGGCAACGCGCAAAGCCATGGACGACGCGGGCCTGACGAATCCCCGGGACGTCCACCTCGTCATGGTCAAGGTACCTGGGCTCACGACTGCGAGCATCAAGGATGCGGAGTCGCGTGGGAAGACGGTGGTCTCGCACGACCTGACGTTCGGCCCAGAGGGAGCAGGAGCTTACGCGAACGACGCCGCAGCGCTCGGAGTTGCGATGGCTCTGGGCGAGGTCCCGGAGTCAGCATTGTCCGACGAGGTGGTGCGCCGCGACTGGGACCTCTACTCAGAGGTGGCCATGACCTCATCAGGCGGCGAGAAGCGTCACGGCGAGGTCGTCCTTTTCGGAAACTCGAGCGCTTCGCAAAGCGCGGTGCGGATCGGACATGCGGTCACCAAGGACTTCATCGATGCCGAAGGCGTGAGAAACGCGCTCCGCTCGGCGGGCCTCCGCTTCGGCAACGGGTTGCCCTCTGAAACCGAGCTGTCACGCCTGGTTCACGTCTTCGCCAAGTCGGTCATACCAGGAAGCGATCAGATACGCGGCCAGAGAATCACCCTGCTCGATGATTCCGACGCCTATCAGATCGGGAAGGCGCTTGGAGGGATGCTCATCGCGTCGGTGACAGGTCGCACCACCAACTACGTAAGCGGAGGCGAGCGCAACTCTCACCAAGGGCCGCCGGGAGGCAACATCGTAGCCGCCGTCGTGAAGGCATAGAGCTAAAGCTCTGCGGTCCGCTTACGGGCCGTAGATAGACCACGAAGTCCGGCCGGTTGACGCACCGCACGTGACGGTGATCGGCCACTGCCCAGGTTTGGCGCCGGGATCCACCACCCACATCCAGGCGACTTCGCCGGCGGCGTCCGTGGTCTTTGGGTCGAGTCCCGGCACGCTTGACTGTCCCGACGAATCGTTGATGACGATGCTGCATCTCGTGTCCTTGTCGGCGCGCACGTGAACGGTGACGGGCCGGCCAGGCTCGGCTGATACCGGTGAGAGGAATGTCACCGAATGGTCGCTTACGTAGTCGCGTCCCTCCGAGTAATAGATGATCCCGATGGCGTACGAGTCGTCCCCGGGCCAATGGGAGCGGATGTCTGCGTAGTCGGTGACCATGCCGCAGTGCCCAAGCTTCATGTTCGACGGGGGCGTCGCTGCGCGGTCGGTGATGATCAGGCAGAGCCCTGCATTGCTGGGATCCACGTCGGGGTTTTGAGTGCGGCTGACGCCCACCTCGAGCGGCAGCGGCTGGATGATCTCGCCGGCCGGAACCCTTCGTATCTGTGCCGACAAGACCTGTTGGATGGTTGCCTCGTCTTTCGACGGGTCACCGGTTCCGCGGTAGACCAGCAGCGTCGCTCTCGTGCATCTGTGCTCGTCGATCCACCCCTGCACCTGGTCCTGGCAGCCCAGGCTCCGGCCTTCATAGACCGCGGTCTTGGTGAATGGAAGCGAGAGCTCGCCAGGAATGCTCTGGTGCACCGACCGGATGGCGAAGAACCACAGAAACGCGGCCAGCAGGATGCAGGCGGCAGCGCTCGCTGCCAGGATCGGCCTCAATCGCACCGGCCTCACCAGGTTGATGCCGAGCGCGAACGTGCCCAGCGCGGGCAGGAGCAGGAGCAGCGGTGCCGATGCGAATGGAGGAATCGAGTCGGTACGGTTGTGGAAAAAGCCGATGGCCACATCGACGGTCAGGAAGATCGCTGCGGCGTCGACCAGGACCACAAGCCCGAGCGGCCACAGGCGTGGTCCTCGCCACGTCCAGCTAAGGATCAGAAGCAGTACAGCAACCGGCCCCAGGACGGCGGCGGCGAGATAGAAAGGCAGCCCACGAAAATCGAGACACAGGCCGCATCCGACTGCGTATGGGTGGAGGAGGCCATCGATCCAATCGGGGACGGTCAGGGCGATAAGCGCCAGGAGGCCGGCCGCCTGCAGCACGAGTGCCACACGGAGAAATTTCTGCCAGCGCACGCGTTCGGCAGCCATTACGGGCCGGATTATGGTCTTGGGTCAGGCCTTTTGCGCCAGCGATAGCTCGTATAGCTTCAGCGGCGACTGCGGCATCTCCGTGATCGGCACCCCCAGCGCCTCTTCGATCGCTGAACCGATGACGGCGCCCACAGGAATCACCCCAGCCTCACCCGCACCTTTGACGCCGAGCGGATTGAGTGGGGATGGCGTCTCGATGTGGTCGATCTCGATTGCCGGCACCTCGGTCGCATAGGGGATGAGAAACTCCATGAAAGATGCGTTGCGCAGCTGCCCTTCGGCGTCGTACACAAGCCGTTCGTAGAAGGCGCCGCCGATACCCTGCGCGACTCCGCCTTCGATCTGGCCTTCCAACACGAGAGGATTGATCACCCGCCCGCAGTCGTGCACCACCACGTACTTGAGCACCTGGAGCCGGAACGTCTTGGGGTCGACGCGGACGTAAGCGGCATGGCATCCAGAGGCCCAGGTCGACCCCGGCGGGCTGTAATAACCAGTCGCTTCCAGCCCCGGCTGCTCGCCATCGACGAGCGGCGGTCCGGGACGCCGTTTCGTCGAGAACTGCGTCGCCGCCTCGGTGCCGCCACCGAAGGCGTACCTGACGGGATTGGCCAGGACCGATACAGCCGCCAGAGGGATGCCTCGATCGGGCGAGCCTTTGACCCTAACGCTTCCGCCCACCAGCTCCAGGTCGGCGGGGTCCGCCTCCAGCTGCTCGGCTGCGATGTGCCTGGCTTTGTCCGCCACCATGCGTGCGGCAACCGCCATGGCGTTCCCAGCTGTGACCGCGCCTCGCGAAGCGAACGTACCCACGCCCCAGGGGAAGCGGCGGGTGTCGCCGCCCGTGACCTCGACGTGGGCCACGTCCACGCCGAGCTCATCGGCGACGACTTGCGCGAAGACTGTGGCGTGCGCCTGGCCCTGGCTTGGGATGCCTGTCGCCGCCACGACCTTGCCGGATACGAGGACTTGAACGTGCGCTCCTTCGTACGGCCCGACGCCTGTGCCTTCCACATAGACACCGAGCCCCATGCCCACGTGATCGCCGGCCGGCCGCGGGCCGAGCATCGTCAACGCCTTCTCCAGAAGGGCGGGGTAGTTGCCGCTGTCATAGACCACTGTGTTGCCGTCCTGCCACGCGACACCGAGGTTGTAAGGAAACTGGTCGGGTTGGATGAAGTTGCGCCGGCGCACCTCGGCGCGATCGAGTCCGAGCTGTGCGGCGATCGAGTCGAGAGTCCTCTCCATGACAAAACACGCGTGCGGGCGGCCGGCGCCTCGATATGGCGAGGTTGGTGTGGCATTCGTGTAAACGGCGCGGAATCGAACACGGTAGTTGGGCACCCTGTACGGTCCGGGCACCTGGGCCGCGGTGATGATCGGCAGGATGATCCCGTACGGCGTGTAGGCGCCGGCGTCGTGAATGAAGTCGACGTTCAGGGCAAGCACGCGTCCCTCGCCGTCGAAGCCGACCTCGACCTCATGCACCTGGCCCCGCTCCTGGTTGACAGCGGTGAAGTGCTCCTGCCGGTCCTCCGTCCATTTGACAGGCCGGCCCAGCTGCATGGCTGCGAAGGGAACCAGGAGCTCGTCCGGATAGAAGAGCATGATCTTCGGCCCGAAACCGCCACCGACGTCAGGCGCGATCACCTCGACGTTCGATTCGGGCAGGCCGAACAGCACCGACAGGCCGCCTCGAATCGATGTTGGCGATTGGGTGGAGTCGAAAACGGTGAGCTTGCGCTCTGACTCCGACCATCGAGCCCAAACGGCCCGGCCCTCCATGGGGCTGGCGGCGCCGCGCTCGAAACGGTAGTGCAGGCGTTTGCGGTGAGGTGCGGCCCCCATCGCGGCGCTGACGTCGCCCACCTCCTGGAGCATCTCCGCTGCGACGTTGCCTGGGACGTCGTCATGGACAAGGTGGGTCGCCGCGGCAGCCACCTCCGGCGTGATCACCACTGGCAGCGGCTCGTACTCGACCTGCACGAGGTCGGCCGCGTCCTCCGCGATGTAGCGATTCTCAGCGACGACAAACGCGACAGCCTCGCCCGAGTACCTCACCACCTCGGATGCAAGGCAGCGCTGGGTGCGGCCGTGCGTGAGATTGGGGTGTGGGATCAAGATCGGTAGGTCGGTGTGGCCGAACGGAAGATCGGCGGCCACATACACGGCGACCACACCCGGCAGCGCTCGCGCGGCGCTAACGTCGACCGAGGTGATGCGAGCGTGGGCGTACGGGGAGCGCACGAGACAGGACTCGAGCGCGCCATCATCGATGTCGTCGGTGAAGCGGCCCTTTCCGCGCAGCAGCCGATCGTCCTCGACTCTCTGCACGCGTTCACCGAACCATTTCGTCGTCACTTACGCGACAGCTCCGCTGCCCGATGCACAGCTCGCCGGATCGACGCGTAACCAGTGCACCGACAAAGATTCCCTGTGATCCCTACCTCGATCTGCTCGGCCGTTGGGTTCGGATGCTGGGCGAGCAGGCCGACGACCGACATCAAGAAGCCAGGCGTGCAGAAGCCGCACTGGAGGCCGTGGCACTCGTGAAACGCCTGCTGCACCGGGTGCAGCGCACCCTCTGCCGCGGCCAGACCTTCGACTGTCGATATCTCATGGCCCTCGGCCTGGACGGCGAGCATCAGGCACGACCTCACAGGCGCGCCATCCAGCAGGATCGTGCAGCACCCGCACACCCCATGCTCGCAGCCGACGTGAGTGCCGGTGAGGCCCAGATCGTGGCGGAGGTGGTCGGATAGCAGGCGCCGGGGATCCGCCGGCGTGGGATGGGTGACCCCGTTGACCTTCACGCCGCGAAGGCCCTCTCGGTCAAGACACGCACGAGGTGAAGTCGAAACTCAGGTGATGCCTCGAGGTCACCGCTCGGCTGCAGCCCGCGGGTGGGATCGCCCGGGTCCGCGAGAACAGGAGTGGCGGCGACGCCGAACAGGGCGAGCCGGTCCGCGGCTCTCACAACACCGGCGAGAGCGAAGTCGCCGTGGCGGCGCGACTCTTCAATGATCGCGAAGGCGCCAGGTGGGGCCGGAAACCAGGCTTCGACCATGAGCTCGTCTGTCGCCAGCGTGGTCTCGAAGACCCCGTTGAAGAGCTCGCGAGCCGGGATCACGCGGTCACCGCGGACGCTACGAGCAACTACGTGGCCGTCGAGCGCCAGCAACACCGCCGGCAGCTCCGACGCCGAATCGGCGTGGGCGAGGCTGCCGCATACGGTGCCGCGATTGCGGATGACGCGATGTGCGACCAGCTGGACGGCGGCTGTCAGCAGCGGACAGACGCGTGTCACCACCTCGGAGTCCTCGACAGCTGCCTGGCGCGCCAGGGCTTGTATGGCGACTCCACCATCGCGCTCGTAGATCCCATCCAGACCACCAAGGCGATTGATATCGACGAGGTGGGCAGGCCGAGCGAGGCGAAAGTTGAGCAGTGGGATGAGCGACTGACCCCCGGCCAGCACCTTCGCATCCTCCAATGAGCCGAGCAGCGCGCACGCCTCCTCGACGGTCGTGGGGGCGTGGTACTCGAACGGAGGCGGCTTCACTCCAAAATCGCCACCGCGCGGCAGGGCGATGCCTCTCCGCCCTGGAAGCGCCAGGGAAAGCAGCCGATGGTGATCTTCTGGTCAAGGACGTCATCGATCTGGCCGCCCAGGTTCTCGATGTGGATGACGTCGTGCGGAAAAAGGAGGGTGTGCATGATCTGGTAGTCGGCCTTTGGAAAGATCTCGTCCAGGCTGCGGCCGAGCTTTTTCTCCGCCTCCTCCGCCTCGTCGCTGCGGACGCGCCTGATGACCGTGTTCATCGGGTGATCGGCGCTGCCGGCGTCGACGGCAATCCATCGCACGCCGCGCTGCAGCACCCACTCCGCGAAGGCGCGGGTCGGTCCCGGGTGGCGAATGAAATATTTGGTCTCGTCCACCTGCGACTTGTTAATCCAGTTCTCTGGGTAGTGACGGTGGTAGCCGGTGTGGATGATGAGGATATCCCCGCGCTGGATGCGGTGGCCGGTGTCTTTCTCCCAACGTTCGAAATGCTCTGGCCCATAGAGCTCGTAATCACCGATGCCCATCCGCTCGAGGTCGACCACGCATGCCGGGCCGATAAGGAAATCAAGCCCAAGGTCGCCGATGAACTTGCCGCCCGACAGAAAATGCGCGGGCGCATCGAGGTGAGTGCTGACGTGGAGAGTCATCGTTATCTCCTGACCGCCTGCCTTGTCGAACGCGAGGCGCTTGATCCAGCGGATCGATGGCCCAGCGTAGCCGGCGAATGCCGGCGTGTGCAAGGAAAAGTCCTGGGTTAGATCGAGAAATTTCATTGCCGAGTTCTGCGGCGCCGCTGCCACCGAACGGCAGCGGCGCCTGTTATGAACTGTGCCTCAGGCAGCCCGGGAACCCTGCGCTGCCTTGGCTCCACTGGTCTGGCTCCGCAGCCCGAGGTTGAAAACGTAGTACAGGACGGCGGTGATCAGGAAGCCGACGATGAACGTGATGTCGCCAATGTTTGGATTGTTGGTCGGGATCGGACCGACGTACACGCCGAAGTCGTTGGCGAAAAGGTATACGGAGACCACAAGACCGACGCCCATGGCAACCACCCCTTGCCAGCGAAAGTACTTGGTGTTGTAGAACATGCTCTCGTCGCCGTAGTCACCCCGACGCAGCCAGTAGTCGACAAAGACCACGGCCAGCCAGGGGGCGATCCAGTAGCTGATCAGGAGCAGGAAGAACTCGTACTTGCTTCCGGGCGCGACCTGCGCCTGGAAGTAGACGCCGAGCGCGAATCCGATCACACCGACGATGATCGCCATCGCCGCGCGGCGCTGTCGGAGCGTCATGCCCATCTCCTTGATACCGAGGGCGACAAGTGACATGGTGCCGCTGTAGATGTTGATGGCGTTCGCGGCCACCGCCCCGATCGCGATGCACAGCAAGGTCGGGTAGTAGACGAGATCGGGCATGGCCCGCTGCAGCTGAGCGGTTGGAATGTCGGTGGCGCCCCACTTGGTGCCTGTGACCGTGACCAGGACGGCTCCCGCCATCTCGAGGACGACGCACGATAGGAAGACCCCAAACCCCGCCCAGAAACCCGCCATCCTCCGATTGGTGGTCGGCGGCATGTATCGCGAGTAGTCCGCCGCGAACGGGTTCCAACCACACGCATAACCGAAGGCGGCGGTGAACGCCAGCAGCCAGCCGCCGGGAATCGATGGTTGGCTGAACCCGTAGTTGCCGTGGATCACGATGAAAAAGCACGCGATGATGAACACGATGCCGAGCAGAGGCAAGGCCAAGCGCTCGAACACGTGAATCAGGTTGTGGCCCAGAGTGGCGATCACCACCTGCGCTACGACGATGACGAGGAATGCCAACCAGAACGGGACGTTGCTGGATGGAAACAACGCCTGCAGGGCGAAGGCGCCGCTGACGCTGTTGACGATGAACCAGCCGAAAGAGGCGGTCAGGCCGTTCAATGCGGCGGGCAAGATGTTGCCCAGGAAGCCAAACGCTCCCCGGCTTTCGACCATCATGGGGACCCCGAACTTCGGGCCCCATGAGGACAGGATGGCGTGACTCAGCGAACCGAGACCAGTGCCGAGGATGATCGCCAACGCAGCCTGCCATAGGTTGAGCCCGGAAAAAGCGACGGCGATGACACCTATGAAGACGGTAGCAAACTCGAGGTTCGGCGAAAGCCAGGTCCAGAACAGCTGAATCGGCTGGCCGTGCCTTTCCCGTAGCGCTATGTACTCGACCCCGCCAGGCTCGACGGTGGCGACCCTCTCCCCGTACTCGCCCTCACGGACCGGGACGTGCTTCTCTACTTCCTCGATCGTCTGCACAGGCCTTCCCCCCAAGACAAACCGGCCGGTTCGTTGCGAAGTTTAGGTCTCTGCTAGCCTCCTGTCGATGCTCGATTTGCTCCTGAAGGGCGCCCGGCTCCCAGGCCAGGCGCAAAATCGGGAGATCGGCGTTCGAGACGGGCTGATAGCCGAGCCGGAGGCTGAGGCTCGCCAGGTCGTCGACCTCGGGGGCGCCCTGGTCACGCCGGCCCTCGTCGAGCCTCACATCCACCTCGATGCCGTGCTCACGGTCGGCGAGCCGCGCCACAACGAATCCGGCTCACTCTTCGAAGGCATCGCAATCTGGGCCGATCGCGTCAAGCAGCTGACCGTCGACGACGTCAAGCGCCGGGTCCGCACCGTGCTGCGCTGGCAGCTGGCCAACGGCGTCCAGTTCGTGCGCAGCCACGTGGACGTCTGCGACCACGAGCTGCGCGCGGTCCGCGCGCTCCTTGAGCTGCGTCAAGAGATTGGCGACCAGATGACACTCCAGCTGGTCGCGTTCCCGCAGCAGGGCATCATGTCGTTCGACGGGGGCGAGGAGCTGATGCGGCGCGCGGTCGACATGGGAGTCGACGTCGTCGGCGCAATCCCGCACTTCGAGCTGACGCGCGAGTACGGCGAACGATCGGTCAAATTCGCGATGTCGCTCGCCGCCGACAAGGGGCTTCGGGTCGACATCCACTGCGACGAGACTGATGACGACCACTCTCGCTTCGCCGAGGTGATGGCCGCCGAGACGATCCGGCTCGGGATGGGCGGCCGCGTCACGGCCAGCCACACCACGGCGATGCACTCTTACAACGCCGCCTACGCCTACCGGCTGATCAGCAACTTGAAGCGAGCC
>JALYYG010000279.1 GCA_030946685.1 Candidatus Dormiibacterota bacterium
GCAGCCGTTGCATCATCTCAATGAACTTCGGCAGTCATGACCAGTGCGATGCGCCCAGTCTGATCGCTCCAGGCGTCGTTGACACACCGGCTAGCAGACCATGCTTCCATCGCCAGGAGGCCTGGGGGACAGGGGCATCACTGCCTCGCCGTGCGGCAGTCCGAAATAGTCGTCTTACAGTTTTTCGACTTGGTGCAAGTCGTTCGAATAGCGTCCCGCTTGGGCTACCAGTTCCGCTATCGCACAACGTGACAGCAAACTTGCCAACTGGTGGGTATTCCGTATCGACCACGCCGCCACACCAGCGTCGAGGTCCTCCGTCGCGTAGGAAGCTCTTGCGAAACCTACTGCTCGCCGAGGAATTCGCGAATCAGGAGCTCAGCGAGCCAGTTTTCGTATCTGTTGCACGGCCAGCCACGTTCCAGCACGAGAGTCCGGTAGACCTCGGGAAGCGTCCAAGACACGTAGAGGTCGAGAGCTTGTCTTCGCCTCAGGCCAGAGCGTAGACGACCCTCTAGCGATTCGAGCAGTTCGCTAACCGCCGCCTCTCTCCGCACCATCACCCGCCGCCATACGACCGCGACTCGCGAATCAGCACGCGCCGCTTCCTGATAGATGGAGATGACGTCGTACCCAAGTTCAAACTGGCGTCGAGTCCAGTGCGCGGCGAGGCGCAGCCGGCTCGGACCCTCCGGTGTCGCGAGTGCCTGGCGATGCAAATTCTCGACGTCGCTCTCAGCGATCCAGAGCCGCCGCACTTCCTCGAGAATCGCGGGCTTGTTCCCAAAAGCGGAGTAGATGGTCGGCACTGGAATCCCGGCCGCTTCCGAGATGGCCTCGATGGTGGTCGCAACGTAGCCCTGTTTCGCGAAGAGCCGGCGGGCGGCGCCGGCCACGGTCTCACGCGTCGCCTGAGCTTGCCTCTGCCGGTGGGTAGTCCGTTGGATCTTGACAACCACTGCCCCACAGTAGCACTATGACCATCATAGTTTCACTATGACCAACGAAGGATAGCGCCATGTGGAAGATCGAATGTTCCGCCGACACCTCGGCACACCAGGACGCCCTCTGGAAACTGTTAGCCGACGCGGATGGCTGGCCTTCATGGAATCCCGGACTGGCGACAGCTCACCTCGACCGGCCACTGCGGAACGGAACAACCGGGCGAACGACGCAGGCAGGCGGGCAGAAGGGACAGTTCACTGTGCGGGAGCTCGAGGTGGGCACCTACTTCGTAAACGAAGCGAAGATACCGGGTGCTGTCCTGCGCTTTCAGCACCGGATCGAGGAATTGGACGGATGCCGAAATCGCGTCACCCTTGGGGCCTCAATCGAAGGCCCGATGGCTCCGTTGTGGAGGCGCGTCTTTGCTCGCCAAATCGCGGGTTACATGCCAGTGGCAGTCCGTCAATTGGTTTCGCGGGCGCAGGGCACGAGCGCACCAGCGGTCTAAGTCGGCCTCGAAGACAATCGTTGGTAACCGCAAATCGCCTGCCGGTCTAGCGCCGGTTCCTGGCCAACCCGGCCTTTCACGATGCCGCTCTTCTTCGAGGCGGGGCAGTTCGGCCAGGGGCGTCAGCCAAAGCACCCGGAGTTCGTCCAGGCGGTTCGAATAGCGTCCGCTTGGGCTACCAAACCCAGCTAAATCGAACCAGTCTCGGAAGGAATAGACCGAGTCTCCAGAAGACTCAGTGCGGCTCAGCTCCATTGTCAGCCGGCGCGTCCAACGAGCGCAACTGGCGACGCATGACCTTCCCGGTGGAGGTTTTCGGGAGGTCCGGGACGAATCGCACGGAACGGGGCAGCTTATACGATGCGAGGTGGGGCCGGCAGTGCTCGACGATCTCCGCTTCATCCGTCGACGCTCCCGGGCGAAGGACGACATACGCGCGGGCCAGCTCGCCGCGCACATCGTCAGGCACAGAGCCAACCGCGACCATCGCCACAGCTGGATGTGAGGCGATGACGCGCTCGATCTCGGCCGGATAGACATTGAACCCGCCGGTGATGATCAGATCCTTCTTGCGGTCGACGATGAAGTAGTGGCCTTCGTCGTCGCGCGTCGCGATGTCACCGGTGTGAAGCCAACCATCAGGTTCGATGGCGGCTCGCGTGGCGTCCTCGTTTCCGTAGTAGCCGAGCATCACGAACGGTCCGCGCACCATGAGCTCACCCGCATCTCCGTCCGGAACCGGGCCATTGGTCCCGTCGAGCGGGTCGATTCGAGCCTCACACCCCGGCAACGCGACGCCAATCGAGCCATGGACGTTGGGGGCATATGTGGAGTTGCTGGTGCCGGCGCCACCCAACTCGGTCATGCCCCAGAGCTCCAGGAGTGGCTTTCTGGAACGGCTCTCCCACTCCTGCATTTTGGCGACGGGCATGGTCTGACCACCGACGGCGCATAGCCGTAGTGAAGACAGGTCAGTCTGGGTGATGGTGGGATCGGCCAGCATCATCATGTACATGGTCGGTACGCCGTCGAAGACCGTTACTTTATGCCGCTCGATGTTCGCAAGTGCCAGAGCGGGATCGAAACGCTCCATCATCACCAGAGTCGCGCCGGCCATAAACGTGCCGTTCATCACCACGTTGCCATAGACATGTGGGAGCGGAAGTGCATTGAGCATTACATCGCGGTCTGTCCGAGTCTGCATGGCGAAGAGTGCGGCTGTGTTCAGGAACACCGCGCGATGTGACTGCATGGCGCCTTTCGGGTGGCCCGTCGTACCTGACGTGTAACCGATTGTCGAGAGACCCGCCGGATCTGGTGGGGCCACCTTTGGCGCTCTCTCCGGCGAGTTGAGAAGGTCTCCGAACCAGCCGATATCATCGCCCGACCGGTCGAAACTGATCACCTGGCGGAGGTTGGGCACGTCTCGGGTTAGGGCGAGGATGGTCTTCGCTTTGTCGCCAGACGTAATGATTACGGCAGCGCCGCAGTCGTTGAGGACAAAGGCAACTTCCTCGGCCGTGAGCATCACATTGATCGGGTTGAGCACGGCACCCACACGAAAAGCAGCGTGATAGGCGACCACCCACTCCCATCGATTCGGGGAGTAGAGGGACACGCGGTCGCCCGTCCGTACGCCGAGGCCGTGCAGGCCACCGGCCACTCGATCGCAAAGCTGGTCGAGCTCCTCGTACGTGAGAGTCCGCTCGCCGGCGATGACTGCCGGCTTCGGCCCGAATTGGCTGGCGGCGTGACGCAGGATCGTGCTCAGATCGGCAGTGATCGGATCGGCAGTCACGGTCGCCCTGATGGTCGCCATGCGCATCTCCCTCCAAAGAGCACTCCGGAACCGGCCCAGTATATGCCGCCATTATTCAGCCGCCCGCGCGGCCCCAGGGCGGCACCAAACCCCGCCTCTGCAGCCACCATGTGGCATACCTTCGTTTGATTGGGCCAGGACCTTATCGACCCTTGTCACTCGCTCGGCGGCGGACCTCGTTGAGGCGACCAGCGATGAGCTTCCTGACGAGCGCTTTCGGAAGTGGCTGGTCGATCGGGAAGTGCAATGACCCCGATGTGCTCTCATAGCCGGCCAGATCCTCGGACAGCTCTCGAAACACCGATCCGCTATGGGGTAGGTAGCTGAGGTGGTTTTTGAAGGCCGCGAATCCAGCGATTACCTTTCCCTCTAGCCGGAACGCCGGCATCCCGTACGAGATGCATTCCTCGGCATTCGGGATGATGCCGAGGATCGTCTGCCGCAACTCCTGTAGTGCCGTCCGCTTCGACTCATCGAGCGCGGCCAGGTAATCGTCGATCCCTCGAGGTGTCACCCAGTCATTTTGGAACCCGGGCGGCTCCGCCGTCCTGGCCGGAGGACTGACCGATGAGGCGTCAGCGGGTCGAAGAGCCGACCAAACCTTGGAGTCCGCGAATCGACTCGATCATGCCGAGATGGCGGCTCAGGTGTTCGAGGTAGATGAGGACGTTGTCGAGTTGCGTGTCGCCGTCCGGATCATCCTTTGCAACCGCCAGGAATAGATCATCCGGTACGAGCTCGATCGCCTGCTCAGCGTAGGCGAAGGCGAGTCTGGCGTAGCCGACAAGCTCCTCCTGGTCCGGGAACCTAATCGCTTCCGCAGCCTCGTTCGACATTTCGGTTCCGGTGTCGCGCCGGCCGAGCGAGCCGGAAGCCAAAGACCATCGAGCCGCCAGCGATTCTCTCTCCCACACCTGCGTACGAGGATCCTGAGCCAAGGCCCTGTGAAAGTAGGACGCGAGGACGTCGTCCCAGCGAGCGGCGTGCCACAACTGCCAGGCGACCGAGTGAAGACTTGGACTTGCGCTCCATGAAAATTGCTCAGGAGAAATCTTCTCCGCCGCCGTCAACAACCGTTCATGCGTGAGCCTGTAGAACCGTAAAAGCGTGTCCTTGAGAGAACGCGGGTGCGCAGCCATGAGGCGGTTAAGGTACGTCGCTTTCCAGGTTCCGTGGGGTGGCCAACAATCTTCCGAGGTAGTCCAGGCGTTCGAATCGCGTCCTGCTTGTTGCCTCGAATCGAACCGGGGCTACCAGGTCTCTCCGAAGCGAAACAGAAAGGGGCGAGCAATTGCCCGCCCCATCCACAAGATGTCGTCCCTACCCGGCGACGCCGCTCGGCGCCGGCAGCGCGCCGAGCTGGATGAGCATCGAGTAGATGTCTACTACGTCCCAGTGCTCGGCCATGCGGCCGTCGCGCAGCTGGTGCACGTCGACGCCCTGGATGGTGAAGCTCTTACCGGTTGGGGGCATCCCAAACCACTCGCCGACGTGAGTCCCCCGACTCGTCCACATCACCGCCACTTTGTCACCCTCGGCAATCACGTGCTCAAGCGTGAACTGCGGGTTGACGGCCGCGCGCAAGATACTGGCCCGCTGCCGCAGGCCCTCCAGGCCTTGGGCCTGACCCGGGAGCGGGTTGTGCTCGACGTGGTCGGGCCGAGCGATCGTCTCCAGAACATCCAGCCGTCCCTGGGTCAGAACCTCCTCGTAGTAGCGACGCAGCAGTTGTTTGTTCTCGTTTTCCGACATCTCTTGATTTCTCCTACTTGTTGATGGGCCCACCGACTTGGCGGTAAAAGGCCCAAAGGTTGACGACGTTCCAGTGCGCTGCCATGCGTCCTTCCCGCATTAGGTACATGTCGACCCCGTCGAACTCGACAGGTTTCCCGGTGGGCGGCAGCCCCAGGAACTCAGCGGAATGGAAGCCCGACAGGGTCCAGCGCACGGCGACCGAGTCGGCATCGACGATGACGTCGTGCAGGCACTGTCGCGGTTGGAAAGCGGCCCGGATCCTGGCCGCCCTCTGCTTCAGACCCTCGCGACCGCCGCCCTGCCCGGGCAGCGCGACGTGGTCCTCGTAGTTCTCGGTGGCGAGGTCATCGAGCACATCCAGGTTGCCCGCACCCATCACTTCGCGAAAGAACCGCAGGATGGTGGTTCGATTGCGCTCGGTTGTCATTAACGCCATCCTCGGCGCGATACCTCATACAAACCATGAAATCAACCCACCGACTCGGTCACCATCTGGGATGCTGCGATCGTGGATGACGCCCGCGACCGGCTCGGCCCGGTCCTCAAACAGCTGCGGGCGGCGGCTGGGCTGACTCAAGAGGAGCTCGCCGAACGCTCCGGCATCAGCTCGCGAACAGTGAGCGATGTGGAGCGGGGGCTCCGCAACAGCGTGTACCCGGACACGGCGCGGCGACTGGCGGCGGCCCTCGGGCTCCAAGATGACGTAAAGACTCGCTTCGAAGCCGTCGCTCATGGCCGCGTGACAACTCCTTCCCGACCTGCGGCCGGTGCGCTTCCCGTCCCTCCCACACCCCTGCTGGGCCGAGCGGACGAGCTGGACGCCGTAGTCGCAGCACTGACGAATCCAAGCGTTCGACTGCTCACCCTGACCGGACCGGGCGGCATCGGCAAAACTCGGCTGGCAATTGAAGTGGCGGCTCGGCAATTGATGTCATTTCAGGACGGAGTCTTCTTCGTCTCTCTAGGTGAGGTACACAACCCGGACCTCGTGGCGCCCGCTATCGCCAAAGCGATCGGCGTGGTCGAGATGGGCGAGGGGATCCCGCTCTTGATCGAGCGCCGGCTAGCGGGCCGCCGAACGTTGATCCTGCTCGATACATTCGAGCACGTGCTCCCAGCAGCCATGCTGGTCTCTTCGCTGTTGGTTGGAGCACCCGAGAGCAAGTTCCTAGTCACAAGCCGCAGGCGCTTGCACGTGCGCGGCGAGTACGAGTTCCCAGTCCCGCCGCTCGACCTGAACTCGGCAGCCGCCCTCTTCGCTGACCGCGCTTCGGCGATCGGGGATGACCCGGACGTGGTGCTCGACATCTGCCGTCAGCTAGACGGCCTGCCCCTCGCGATCGAGCTGGCGGCGGCCCGCGTCAAGCACCTACCGCTGCGGGCGCTGGCCGGCCAGCTAAACCACCGGCTTGGCCTGCTGACCGACGGGCCGCTCGACATGCCGCAGCGCCAGCGCGCGATCCGCGAGACGGTTGCCTGGAGCCACGACCTGCTCAACGAACCCGAACGCGAGCTCTTCCGGCGGTTGGCCATCTTCTCAGGCGGCTGGAGCCTGGAATCGGCTGAAGCTGTATGCGGTGTCCAGGAGCCCTTGGGAGCGATCAGCGCGCTCGTCGACCAGAGCCTGGTCGTGCTGGTGAAAGATCACTCCGAGGCTCGCTACGACATGCTCGACATCATCCGCGAGTACGCGGCCGAGCGGTTGTTGGAGGCTGGGGAGGAGGAATCGACGGCCCACGGGCACGCCCTCAATTACCTGGAGCTGGCGGAAGAGGGTGAGGCGAACCTGGTGGGCGCTCGCCAGGAGGATTGGTCGCGGCAGCTCGACCTAGAGCGCGGCAACCTCCGGCGTGCCATCGCGTGGTCGATCGAGCAAGACAACAAGGATCTGGCGCTCCGCTACACGGTCGCGCTGTGGCGGTACTGGCGTCATTCGGGAGAGTTCGCGGAAGGCCGGCGCTGGTCGGAGGCCGCGCTGGCGATGCCCGGCAACGCTCCGGCCTCCCTGCGAGCAAAGGCCTTGTGGGCCACCGCGTTCCTGGCTTATCCGCAGGGCGATTACACGCGGATGGCCGAGCTCGCAACCGAGGGCCTGGACGTCGCCCGCCAGAGCGGCGATCCCATGGACCTGCGCAACGCCTTGACCGTCGCCGGTCAGGTCGCCATGTGCGAAGGCCGCTACGCCGACGCACTGGACCCATTCCGCCAGTCGCTCGACATTTGCCGCGGCCTCGGGCTGACGTGGCAGCTGGGCACCTCGCATCTCAATTTCGGCAACGCGCTGCTCCACTCAGGCCACCCCGCGAATGCGGAACGCCTCTACAGGGACGGACTGGCAGTCTATCGAGAGCTGGGCGATGAAACCTTCGCGGCCCGAACTACGAACACGATCGCTTACGCCGCGCTGGCCCAGGACGACCTGGAGCGAGCGGACGGATTGGCGCGGGAGGCGCTGATCGGCTTCGCTGCCCAGCGGGACCGGATGGGCGTCGCCGAGGCATTGGATACCCTGGCCGCGGTCGCGGCGGGGCGTGACGATCCTGAGCGGGCGGCACGGCTGGATGGGGCGGCAGCCGCCATTCACGCCAGGATCGCATCCAGGCCGGCGCCTTTCGAGCAGGCCATCAGCCGGCGATTCATCCGGGCCTCCGAGGCCGGTGCCGGCCGCGACCAGTGGCAGGCCGCGTGGAAAGCAGGTCACATCTTGAGCTTGGAGGCGGCTATCGACTACGCGTTGGGACGGCC
>JALYYG010000290.1 GCA_030946685.1 Candidatus Dormiibacterota bacterium
GATCAGGACTTTCATCGTTCCATCTCTCTGCGACAGCTCCACCGCTTCCGATGCGCGCTCGAGCGGCATCCGGTGCGTGATGATGTCCATCAGCTGGAACCGCTCGAGGTTTTGCGCGAGGAGCCGCATCGCCGGAAGGTAGGACGTCGCGGTCTCGCCACCGATACCGAGGACGCTCAGGTTTTTCGAGCAGATGTCTGCGCTGGGATTCACCCCCACCTGGCCCATATCGACAAAGGCACCCGCCTCGACGACGATCCCCCCGTAACGCGCTATGGCAAGACACTCAGGAAACGATTGGGCGACCCCTGTGCAATCGATCACGATGTCGGGTCCCGTAATCGTGTGCTCACGCACGAGCTTCACCCGCTCTCCTTTGGTGGTCTTGTCCGCATTTATGGCCAGCGTCGCGCCAAAGCGGCGCGCGAGCTGCAGTCGCGATTCGAACCTGTCGATGGCGATCAACCTGGTTGCTCCGAGCAGACTTGCTTTCAGCAAGTGGCAGAGGCCCAGTGGACCCACGCCGAGCACCGCGACAGATTCGCCGAACATGGCCCCGCCCCATGCGGCGTTGAGCATGCGTGCACGGTCGAACCCATGGGTGACCGCCATCACTTCGGTTAGGGCTGCGATTTCGTCCGGTAGCTCATCGGGGACGCGGAACAAACGTGTTCGCGGCAAGAGGTACATGTACTCCGCCCAACCACCGAAGAGATGAGGCGGAGTGCCGCAGTGAAGGCTGTTTCCGTAGTCCTGCAGGTTCTCGCAGAAGTAGTACGGGTATCCGTTCAGGCAGAAGATGCAGTCGCCGCACGGGACGTTCGCACCAGGCACGATCCGATCTCCCGGCCGCAACGGACGCCCTTCGCTGTCCGGAATCGAATCGGCGCCCCCTATTGCCTCGATGACTCCGACGTTCTCATGTCCGCAGATGAGCGGATATACGATGTCGCGCTCGTGGTCTGTTCCCGCGTACTGCTTCGCCTCCCCGCGGTAGGTGTGCTTGTCCGTGCCGCAGATACCTGAATAGATGACCTTCATGAGCACGGCGCCCGGCTCCGGCTCCGGCAGCGGGAAATGCTCGATCTCGATCCGGCCCGGCGCCTTCATCACGGCGGCGCGGACCATGACTACGAAGCGCGAGCGGGCAGCTGCATGGCCGTGGCCAGGATCTCGGCCGATCGCCGCAAGCTGGTCTCCGCATCGACCAGCGGATCCTCGTACTCGAGGCTCACGGTCCCGTCGAAGCCATTCGCCGCCAGTGTTTGCGCGAAGCTATCCCACCATTCGGCGGGGTGGCCGTCGCCGACGGTGGCGAACAGCCATGGCATCTCCTTCGGGTCTCCCAACCAGCGGTTGTCGAGCATGCCGTTGAGGGCAAGGTTTTCGGGGAAGATGCTGGTGTCCTTGCCGTGGGCGTGACCGATCTTCTTCCCGAGCGCGCCGATGATCGCAAGCGGGTCCATGCCCTGCCAGAAGAAGTGGCTCGGGTCCAGGTTGACCGCCAGGTTCGTCCCCAACGCCTCCACAAGCCTGAACGTCGTCGTGTTGTAGACGTACGTGCCCGGATGCAGCTCAAAGCAGATCTGCAGCGCGGGATGCTCGTGGTGCGCAAACGCGACCATCTCCTCCCAGTACGGCCGGACTTTCGTCTCCCACTGCCAGTCCGCTATGTGCTCCAGGTCGGGCAGCCAGCCGCCCGCGGCGAAATGCGGCGCGTCAGCCCGACCACGCCCCGGGGCCGGTGGACAGCCCGACATGGCCACCACCCGATCAACACCCAGCTCGGCCGACAGGCGGATGGTGTCGCGTAGCTCCTTATCGTGGCGCCGCGCCACCTCAGGGCGCGGGCTCAGCGGATTGCCCGAGACGTTGAGCGCCGAGATCTCGTAGCCCCTGGCCCGAATCGATTCCAGCCAGGCTTTGCGCTTCCTGCTGCCGCGCAGCAGCGCGCGCATGTCGCAGTGGGGCACTGGAGAGTAGCCACCCGTGCCGATCTCGACCCGGCTGATGCTTGGCACCTCACGCCGCAGCCAGTCAAGGATCTCGGTCAGCGACCATTTCGGAAGGGCATCGGTGAAGAGTCCCAGGTTCATTTCACAGCGCCCAGCGTGAGACCCCGGACAAAGTGGCGCTGGACGAGCAGCGCGAAGGTGACGATCGGCAGGGCGCCGACCACGCCTGCGGCAGCCATCGGCCCCCACTGGATCTGGATCTTTCCAATCAGCGTCGAAACGCCGACCGTAACCGTCTGCGCATCCGGAGTCGACGTCATGGTGAGCGCGATGAGGAAGTCGTTGTAGATGTTGACGACACTGAAGATCGCGGTCGCAGCCAGGCCCGGTGCGGTCAGGGGCAGCACAACTCGACGGAGCGCGGTCAGGCGCGAATCGCCATCGACCAGCGCGGCCTCCTCGATCTCGCGCGGAATCTCGGCCAGGAAGCTCTGCATCAACCAGATCACAAAGCCGGTGTTGAGTCCGGTGTAGAGGACGATCAGGCCCAGCCTGGTGTTCAGCAGCCCGTAGTCCGCGAGCACGATGTAGAACGGAACCACGAGCAGGATTGTTGGCAGCATTCGGACCAGCAGAACCACGATCAGGGCTTGCTTCTGCAGCCAGCTTTCAGTTGGAAGATGTGTCAGCGCGTATGCGGCCGGAGTTCCGAGGAGCAGGCTTAAGGCAACCGAAAAAGCCACCACAACCACGCTGTTGGTCAGGAAAGGTCCGAAGTTGTAGGTGCCGAAGAGGGCGGCGAAGTTGTCAAGGGTCGGTGCCTGGGGCAGAAGTTCCAGGCCCGAAAATATCTCGACCTGGTGCTTGAGCGACGTCGTGATCATCCACCAGAATGGGAACAGCGCGAAGACTTCAGCGGCAATCAGGGCGACGTAGACGAGCGCCACGCGGAGCGAGCTTTTCATCTCGTCCCGGGTCCCGATCGGACCAGGCGGATGGCAATCGCAGCCAGGACCAGCACGGCGGCCAGCAGGAGAACCACCATGGCCATCGTCCGCCCGAACTGCGAGAACAGGAAAGCCGAGTTGTACGCGTAGATGCTGAAGAGCTGGGTCGAAACACCCGGTCCTCCACGAGTCAGCACATAAACCTGGTCGAAGGTGCCGATGGCGTCGATAGTGCGCAGCACCACGGCGACAAAGAGCACCGGCCGGAGCATGGGCAGCACATGATCGAAGAAGATGCGCATCCCGCTCGCGCCGTCCATCAACGCCGCCTCCAGCGGCTCCTGCGGAATGCCCTGCAGGCCGGCGAGCAAGATGAGAAACATCAGCGGCGTCCACTCCCACACGTCCAGCAGGACCACTCCCAGGAAGGCGCTCGCCTCTCCGCCCAGCACGTGCACCCCGTGCACACCCAGCAGTCCGAGCAGCGGGTCCGCGATGCCGATGTCAGACGCGTAGATCAGCCGCCACATCACTCCGACCACGACAGGCGCCACCGTCATCGGCAGGATGATGCCGATTCGCCAGAGGCTTGCACCGGCCAGCTGGCGATTGACCAGCAAAGCCAGCCCCAGCCCGAGCACGGTCTCGATGACCACGCAGAGAACGACGTACCTGGCGGTCGTCCCGAGCGCGGTGATGAAGGTCTGGTCCTGGAGCACGTACTGGTAGTTGCCGATGCCCGCGGACCCGTGGTCCACACCGTAGAGGTACCGGCGCAAGCTGGCGATGATCCCGTACACGAGCGGGTAGAGGCTGACCAGGGCCAGCGCGATGGCGGCCGGGAGCAGAAGGACATAGGAGCCGGCGGCGCGGGAAACCCGCCGGCCCCACGGCAACGCTCGAGTCGCGCCAGCAGCGACCATCGAGATTCCTAGCTGCTGCTCAGACGCCCTATCAGAAGTAGCCGCCCTGCTGCTTCAGGTAGGCCGTGATCTCGTTGGCCGCCTGGGTCAGCTTCTGGGTGGCGATGGAGTGGTAGCCGCTCTTCTGGCTGAGCGCCTGCACCAGGGCCTCGTTGAGTCTCGTGCCCAGGATGTCTTCCATCTTCGGTTCGTCCGGCGAGCGCGGCTTCGCCACCGAGTTGTTGACCGCGTCGGCGATCGCGGGCAACCAGCGGTACTGGGCGCTGATAGTCGCATCGGTCAGCGCCGAGTTGGTTACCGCCGCCGAGCCGTTGGTCTTGGCAAAGTCGATCTGGACCTGCCTGCTCGTGAACCATTCCAGGAACTTCTTGGCGCCGTCGGGATTAGGCGCGCCGGAAGCGATGCCGCAGATGAACGTGCCGATGGCAGGACCGCTCTTTTGCTGGCTGGGAGTGGCAGCCATGTTGATCTGGCCGACCACCTTCGAGGCGGCGGGGTCATCGACCTGGTGAGTCAGACCGGTGTATTCGGTGAGCGCCATGCACTTGCCCTGCAGCAGCGCCTGGACTTCCTGGTCTGTGTCGAATTCGGCGACGCCCGTGGGCATGTAGGGGATGAAGCTCAAGAGCCGTTCCAGCGCCCCGACTCCTTCCGGCCCTGCAAAGCCCGGCGTCCAGTCGTTGTTCACGAAGTTGCCACCATATGCATTCAGCAGAGGCAGATAGGTCTGCATGATGGGGTTGCCCTTGACCCCGCGTGCTGACCACCCGAACAGGCTTCCCGGCTTGCTTTTCGCCATCGCAATCCGTGCGATGTCATCCCAGGTCTTCGGGGTGGTGTCGAAGTACTGCTTGTTGTAGTACAGGATTTCGACGTCGTCGATGATCACGATCGCGTAAAGCTCGGGTGTGGCACTGGCGAAAGCCTTCATCTTGGCGCCCGCCTTGGGCGGCCAGTAGCCCTGGTTGAGGCCGTTGGGCAGGATGTCGGAATTCACGTTGAATTTCAATTTGTCCAGGCTCTGAATCACGTTTCCGGCCGCGAACTCAGGCACCCAGTTGTCGTCCAGGACATAGATGTCGTACGCGCCGGTCTTGTGCAGGCCATCGTTCTTCGAGTTCTGGTACCAGGCGTCGTAGTTGGTCTCGTTGTACTGGACCTTGATGCCCGTCTCGGTCTCGAAGCGCTTAACGAAAACGTCCCGGAAGGGCACCATCGCGTTGTCCTGGAACGTGCCGATCACGATCTTGTTCGTGCGGCCGCTGGAGGAAGAGGGAAAAATCGTGCAGGCCTCGAATATCGGGCCGGCACTGAGGCCGGCCGCTCCCACCAGGCCCGCCTTGAGCACGGTGCGACGGCTCAGCTTTCGGGAAAAGATGGAGTCTGATTTCACACCTGCTTTCTCCTCTGCCATGTATCCCTCCTCCTAATTGGCTTATGCGCCAAGCTGTTGCGGATGTTGCGAAGAGCCGTTCGTGCTGCCCTGAATGAGCTGGCCGCCGTCCTTTTCGAAGAGCACTGCCCGGCTGGCGTCGGGCCGGACGCCACACTCGTCGCCGATCTGGCCTTGAAATCCCGCCCAGACGCGAACGTTAACGCGGTCGGCGCCAACCTTCACCGAAACCAGCGTCTCACTGCCAAGGGGCTCGACGACATAGAGCTCGCCTGCGAATGAGTCGGGAGCTCCGCGCATCGTGATCTCGGCATGCTCGGGGCGGAACCCCAGGACGCGCTCGCTCGTAGCCCCGTTCTTGACCGGAATGCTGCCTTGCGCGCGCTGAAAGCGACCGTTGCTCACCGCCCCTTCGAGCAGGTTCATCGGTGGCGAGCCACAGAAGCTCGCGACGAAAAGGTTGGCCGGCCGCGCGTAGATCTCTGCCGGCGATGCGAGCTGCTGCAGCCGCCCGGCCGACATCACGGCGATGAGGTCGGCCATCGTCATCGCCTCGAGCTGGTCGTGCGTTACGTAGACGGTGGTCACAGCCAGCGACTTCTGCAGTCGCTTGAGCTCGCCCCGCATCTGAAAGCGCAGCTGCGCGTCAAGGTTGGAGAGGGGCTCGTCCATCAAGAATGCCTGCGGCTGGCGCACTATCGCCCTGGCCAGCGCCACACGCTGCCGCTGCCCTCCGGACAGCTGTCGCGGGTAGCGCTCGAGGTACGCGTCGATGTTGAGCATCCTTGCGACCTGCTCGATGCGTTCCCGGCGGCCGGCTGGCGAGAGGCCGCGGATCCGCAGCGGATATTCGATGTTCTGTGCCACCGTCTTGTGCGGGTACAGCGCGTAGCTCTGGAACACCATGGCGATGTCGCGCTCTCGCGGCTGCAGCGTTGTGACATCCCGTGAACCGATGAACATGCGCCCGCTCGTTGGCTCCTCGAGGCCGGCCAAGAGTCGCAGTGCGGTTGTCTTGCCACAGCCGGAAGGTCCCAGCATGGCCAAAAAGCAGCCGTCCGGCGCATGCAGATTGAGATCGATCAGGGCGTCGGAGCTTCCGAAGCGCTTGCAGACCTGCTCGTAGCGCAATTCCATCTGTCAGCGGGCCGGTAGGCCTATACAGCCCGCGGTCAGGTCTCCCCGCCCGTTCAGCTGCAAGGGTTATGGCGCTGTCCGCAGTGCCTGCTGGAGCCCGCAGCCGACGTTATGCAACGTTCCAATCCGCTGCGACCTTGCCACGCCCGGGGGCCGCTGTCAAGTTGCCCGGCCAGCTGGTGACGGTGTCCTCCTCGGTCTGCTCACGCCGGCGACTGAGTCAGCTTGCGGTGGAACTCGAGCTTGCCAGGCATCTCCTCGTAACCGAGCTCCTCGTTTAGATGAAGGATCGGTGCGTTCTCGGAGTCGTTGTCGGTTTGCACTGCGGTGACTCCGAGGTCGATTGCCTGGACCAGCGTTTCCAGCTTTAGCGCCCGCGCGACCCCCTTGCCACGGTGTTCGCGCAACACCCCGGTGAAGCCTGTCTCTACTGTGCTCGGCCGGTAGGCGAGATACGAATAGCCGATCGGCTTATCGTCGAAGACGGCCACCCAGATCCGCTCCGGCAGAACGGCCGGAGGTTGCATCCACACGACCCACTCGTCGAATGGCTCGGGAATATATTCGACGCTCTTCGGGATGTCTGCAACGGTCGCGTGCGCCACGGGGAGGAGGCGTGGAAGGAACGCCTCGCCTCCGAGGTCCGCCGCGGTTCTGATGGTCACGTCTGTTGTCATGAGCCTCCGCTGCGCAGCGCTCCGGAGCTCTCGAATCCGGTCTGCGTTGGTCCCTAAATTGAGGCGCCAGAAACGCTGTCGCCTCTCCTGCATCCAACCGTCGCCGCGCAGCCACGCGACAGCGTGCTCCGCGTCCTCTCCCACCTCGCAGATCAGCACTGAAGCGCCCATTTCCCGCGCCTGGGCCTCGCCGAAAAGGACGGCGGCCGGGAGCAGGTGCTTGTTCGCCGGCGGGATCAGAAGGCGCAAGTAGGTTGCCAAACCACCGACGTCTCCCGGCTGGACAAGCGAGATCCAGCAGCGGTCGAGTCCGCCTTCCTGGACGATGAAGCGCCTCACCACAGAGCCTTTCTCGGTATTTGTCCACCTTTCGAGAAGCTCTTCCGCGAGCTGGGGATGATTGGGCTCGGCAGCGGTGGCAACCTCGGCGGCGAACTGCACGTCGTCATGGGTCGCTGCGCGAAAGCCGGCGCTGGATTTCAGCATCGGGCAAGGCTACTGGATTCGGATGAGAGCTAGTCGGGGGGCTTCTTGGAGTCGCCGCCGGGTCAGAGCTCGCGCTCGTAGAAGAAGGTTATCGGCCCGTCGCGTCCACCTTCACGGTTGACGAAGCCCAGGCTCTCGTAAAGGGACCGCGCCGCAATGTCGTCCTCACTTGTGCCGAGGTCCATGTGATCCGCGCCCTGAGCCCGGGCTACGTCCATGGCTGTTTGCAAAAGGGCCCGGCCCAGGCCGCGACCGCGGCGCCCCGGAACAACGTACAGCTCGGCCAGATAACACTCAAGCGCGTCGCCCCATATCGCGGCCCGGAAGCGCAGCACTGCGACGCCGTCTGGGCCCATTCCTCCCAGCAGCACCGTGGTGTCGCCCCCGGCCAGCAGGCGCCGGATCCGCTCGGCGAGACGGTCCGGTCCCGGTGTCGGCTCGCGGAACTCGAAGTTGAAATCATGCAGAAGGTGACCTATCGCCTCGGCATCGGCAGAGCTCGCAATGCGAACGGCCAGGGTCGATGGTCCTTCCTCCTTTGGCTCCAACCTCATAGTGGTCTCCCCTCCGCCTAAGGAGTGTCCGCGGCGTCGATCAGCGGCGGTGTCGCCTCGCGATCGACGGAGCTCGGACCTGGCCGCGCGCGCCGCAGGCGAACTCCCAGGTACGCCACGCTCACAATTGGCCCGATGAGATAGACGATTACCAACAACGCCAGGCCGATGTCGATGCCGGTCTGCACCCCACTCGACGGGCAGGTAGACGACAGCACACGGCCTGCTTCATCGGATACGGTCCGGCAGGCTGTGCCGACGGCTCCCAGCGCGAGCAACGGTCCTAGAACGAGGATGGCGAGGTAGCCCCCCGGGGGAACCAGGGTGCCGATCAGTTTCTCACGGGTCGTCCATGCGTCCGAGATCCAAAGAAGGATCACTCCCACGGGCCAGAACAGCAGCAGCAAGACCATTGCCGCGATCTCCAGGGCCATCGAGGTTGGCGCCTTCGGCGGGGTCGGCTCGGCACGACCGATTTCTGCGGCAGCCATGTCAGCGGGATCGCCGAGGCGGTCAAGAATATTCAGCAGATCGGCATCGGTCTCGTGCGCAAGTCCAATACGTGCTTCGGAGATGTGAGCCCGAACATCATTCAATAATTCCTGACGGCGGTCACTCGCAACCGGCGCCAATGCCGTCTCCAATCGCGCGAAGTATCCAGTGATGATTTCGTCAGCATGTAGTGCGGTCATGTTGCGCCCCCTGTTTCGAGAATGGCGTCGACGGCAACCCGGAATGTGGACCACTCATCTTTGAATGCACGCAGGGCTCGCTGACCTTCGGCGGTGAGCTTGTAATAGCGCCGCGGTGGCCCTGTTTGCGACTCCTTCCATGCGCTCTCTACCAGGCCGTCCCGGCGCAAGCGGCCAAGAAGCGGGTACATCGTGCCTTCACTCGTCAGCATGCCGTCGATCTGGCCGAGCCGTTGGACGATCTCGAAGCCGTAGCGGGACTGGCCGGTGAGCAGGGCAAGAACGCAATATTCAAGGGCGCCCTTGCGCATCTGAGTGACGAGAGTGTCCAACGCCACAGATAGCTTGTATCACAATCTACCTTGGAATGCAAGCTACTGCCTTCAAAGGGCGGGCGAGGGGCTGACGGAGAGTCGTTACGCCGGTTCGATCACGAGCACAACAGCTTGAACGCGAAGGGTTCTACCGAACCTACCGCTGGGACCGGTGGGTGTGAGGAATCGTTGCAAGGATCGACTTACCCATCGCGCCAGGCCCTGCACACCTCTGCGACGTGCCGTTCATCCGTGCCGCAGCAGCCGCCGACGACATTCACGTTTCTCAGGCGGGGTCGGAGTGTCCGATATTGAGCGCCAAGGTCCGCGGGGTCGCCCGCATCGAGTTCCGTGGCCTGGTCCAGCTCGGCATGACTCTTGCGGGAGGCGTTCGCACGCAGGCCGCGGATACGGTCCACCCACGGCTCGCCATACTCGAGCACGGCCGCGAAATGGGTGGGGTGGGCACAGTTGATCATGAAGTAAGAGGGCGTGCCATCAGTATCCGCATCGACCTGCGCGATTGCGTCTTTCAATCGTTGCCCGCTGGGAAGCCGGCCATCAGTCTCGACCGTAAACGAGACCACGACCGGCATCCCTATCCGGCGTGACGCACGCGCAATGCCGATGGCCTCCTCCACGTACGGGATCGTCAGCGCGGTCACCATGTCGGCGGCGGTCTCGCTGAGCGTTGCGATCTGCACCGCGTGGTACCGTTCCGCATCAGCCGCCGTCATCATCTCTGTCGGCCGGTAGCCATCTCCTCGCGGTCCAACGCAGCCGCTCAGTACGATCGGGGCGAGTCCAGCGTCATTGGCCGAGCGAATCTCCTCGATCAGCGCGACCCCCTTGCGGTTGGCTTGGTCTAGCTCTGCCGCTGTGTAGCCTAACTTCTTGCCCCAGTCCGGATTCGCACGCCATGTGGGGCTGTCGAGGATGAGCCCGACACCATAGTCGCGAGCCGTCGCTACATAGGGCTCGAAGTATCTGCGAATCGCATCGATGCCGGTCGTGTCCTTAAGCAAATCAAACGCCGCGAAGCTTGGCAGCTCAAGCCCGTCACGGAAAATTAGGGTCGTCTCCATGCCGCCGTCGGTCATGAACAGACCGCCGGCGAGTTGTGGAAGCCGACCACGGTATCCCGTAGGAGGCACCGTCATCACCTAATCGCTCACGTTGATTGGTCGATGGTTAGTGTTCGCGAACACAGGGACGGCCGCGGGCGTCAGGCGCCCAGCCGGAACGGCGGGTACCGGTCAGTAGTGAGAGCGATCGCGTAGGCGAGCACGCGGACCTGCCAGCGGATGACGCCCTCGACGAAGTCGAACAGGCTTCGCGGGTAGCGCCCCGTGAACAGGATCGTAAACCACGCGACGATCACGGCCACGAACGCGGCGATGCCCAGGAACAACAGCGCGAAATAGTGGGGGATGGCAAGGAGCCACTTGGCCAGCGGCAGCCACCGGTTCAAATCCCGCGGGACGTCCGGGTACGGGAGGTCCAGGTGTACCGACTGCTCCTCGTCGGTCGACGGGTAGCGGTCGTCCATCAGCGCCAGGTAGGCAAGCACCCGGTTCGAGAATCGGAGCAGCTCTCGGTTCCAGTCGAACCACCAGCGGGGGTACTTCTGCCGGAAAACGATCATGAGCAGCGGACCGAGGAAGAGCAGGCCGCCCGCGGCCGCGACGGCGACGCGATTGCTCGACTGAGAGCTCGACTGGTAGGTACTGGCCGACACCGACCCGAGCACGATCAGGATCGGGATGGCGACGAAGATACGAAATAGCGTGGTCATGCGGTCGAGGTCTCTGTCTGGATAGTCGACCGAGAACTGCACCGGATAGGTCGCGTCCATGGCCTTGGTCGCTCCTCAGTGATCTTCGCCCTGGGCGGTTCGTGGCCGCCGTCAACGGACGACGGTGGTGCCGGATACTAAGTGCAGCGTGCCCACGCCTATCGCCCGCTGCGAATGTCGAACGGCCCGATCGCTCCAGCGTCAGCTGGATGCGCCCGACGACCGTCACCCACGCGGCACGCGATCGCGGGTGCGTTGTGAGCATAATCCGCGAGGCCGAGACGCGGACGGTCAGGAATGTGCCTCGATCCGAAATAGGTTCTACCCGAGACGCTCAGGTCGCATTTAGTATTAGCCCGCTTGGCCAGCCGATTCACTTTTCGCGGAACGGTCAGGTTCTTTCGTCCCGAGCAGGCGGCGGGCCTGGCCGTGGTCGACATTCCGGACAGTGTCGTGGCCGCGCTGGGGGGCCTTAAGCAAATGCGTGTCCGGGGGGCCATAAACGGAACTGATTTCACGTCTAACACGATGCCGGCCGGCAGTCGGAGGCTTGCGCTCAGTGTTAGCCGGAAGTTGCTCGAAGCCGCCGGTTTATCAGTGGGAGACCCGGCCGACGTCGAGATTGAGCGAATCTAGCACCAACGCCAATGGCAAAGGGTGCTACCTGGCGGAACTGAGCGGTACTCAGCGAATTTAGACCGTCTTTTCTGAACGCGCTTCAGCGATCTGTTAACCGCAACGTTCGGGGTTCGAATCCCTGCTCCGGAACCAATCCGCCTGTCCTGTTTCGACCCCTTGCGCCCCCTGTGATGCATCGCGGCATGCCATCGCCCATGCATTCGGCTGGGGGGAAGCCCGGGCATTTTGCGGAAGACGCGGAGAGCAGCGTATGCGTACATCTCGACCATGACTGGGACTAGCGATGTTTACGTCGACGAGCCCTATCTGTCGATACGTTGGGACAGCGTCCATCAGCGTGTCCACTCGGATTGGATGGCTTTCGCCAACAGCGCAGTTCGCGCAAGCCTACTGAAGGGTGTCCGGGCCATCAGGGACCACAGGGCAGTCGCCTATATAAGTGACACCAGGAGGCTCAGGGTGATCGTCCACGACGACCAGGAATGGATCAAGGGGACCTGGATGCCACTGGCCATCGCCGCGGGTCTCAAGCGGATCGCATTCGTTACGGCGGCTACTGGGTTGGGGAAGCTGACAGTCGAGGACTTGGTCCCAATGGTCGATCGCCACGGGCTGCAATCGCGCATCTTCGAATCTATGTCGGCCGCGAGGAACTGGGTCTCAGAGGCTTTAGTGAGCCCATGAGCGTCAAGGGGTCCTGAGAGAATCCAAACATTGCTATGTCACGATGAACCACCGGGGACCAGCTCCGTGGTGACAAAAGACGCTACAGGCCGGTTGCAGCAACTGCCTCAGCCACCGACTTCGCCGCGAGCCGTGAATCACGGGTTCATCGCAAGCCGTTCCGCGCGACCCACCTGGAGCCATCGACGCGGAATGGAGAAATTCGTTGGTGTCTGCGTCATCGTTTCCGGGAGCGCGCACGGGCTGGTCACCCAGCAACACTTTCAGGAATGGTGGGGCTATGGTGTCTTCTTCTTGGCGACGGCAATTTGCCTGATCGGATTCGGGCTGGCCCTCATTACCGATGCCATAGATCCTCGCTACATGCCAGGCGATGTCAACCGCCTGCGGCGGCTCATGTATGCCGTCGGGGCAATCGGCACCGTGAGCATCCTGGGCCTGTACCTACTCACGCGCACAGCGGGCATCCCATTTGGTCCTGGATCGGGGTCAGTCGAGTCCGTAGGCATCATCGACCCGGTGGCAAAGACAGCCGAAATGTTGGCAACGGCGGGGCTCGTTGTGTTGCTCCTCAAAACACGCACCAGGCCGGTCGACGGATGACGATCGCGGTCCTGCCTCTGACGCCGACCGTGGGGCCGATGCCTTCGGCCAAGGCTGGCATTGTGGCCAGGGTGATCGCATTCTTGCCGGCCGGCGGGCACCTTAGTTATGCCGACTTCAAGCGTCGGCAGCGCGCGATCGTTTACCTCGTATGGGTCCAGGCGGCCGGCACGCTGCTGTTTGGTCTGGCCAGCCACGTTTACCCACCGGTCGTGGTGTTGGAATGTGTGCTCGTCGCTGCACTCGGTGGAGTGGCCGCCATCGAGGTGCTGGCGCCCCGATTTCGCTCGGCGATCGCAACCCTGGCCCTGATCACTACCTCAGCGGTGATCGTCCAGTTCTCAGGCGGCCTCATCGAGGCACACTTTCACTTCTTCGTGATGCTGGCGGTGATCTCCCTCTACCAGGACTGGATTCCGTTCCTGCTCGCCATCCTGTATGTAGCCATCGACCACGGCGTGATCGGTACATTGTTTCCCCATGCGACCTACAACAACCCGGCCGCCATCGCCCACCCCTGGCAGTGGGCGTTCATTCATGCGGCTTTCGTGCTTGGTGAGGCAGTAGCTCTGCTGGCGGGCTGGAGGATCATCGAGGCGGCTGAACTTCAGAGGTTCGGGCTCGATCGGTCGCTGCGCCATATGCTGTTTCGCCTCCGGGGAGAGGTGACGGATTCGGCGTCCAAGCTCTCTGCGGCCGCCAAGCAACTCGCATCCGCGACCCTCGAGCAGACCGCGGCCGCCTCTCAGACTTCGGCCAGTATGGAAGAGCTGGCTCGCAGCGCCACCTCGATCGCCGAGGTTGTCGACCGAGTCGCCGTCCAGGCAGACGAGGTCCGCTCCAATCTGGAGCTGGCGCAAACCGAGCTCAGGGCTTCGGGTGATCGCACCATGGCTCTGGTCGCGCGCGTGAATGAAATCCAGGGCATCCTTTCCTCTATCAATGACATCGCCGACCAGACGAATCTGCTCGCCCTCAACGCCGCAATTGAGGCCGCACGTGCAGGGGACGCAGGACGCGGTTTCGCGGTGGTTGCCGATGAAGTCCGTCGCCTGGCCGAACGCAGCAAAGCCAGTGCCGCTCAGATCGAGAAGCTCGTCGAAGGCGCCCAGGTCCAGAGCGGCGAAACCGTGATGGCACTGGAGAAGGGTGTAAAGCAGATGGAGCGCGGGCTGTCGATGATGCAGGCCATGGCGGAGGTGAGCAGCCAAGTTCAACTCGCCACCCAGCAACAGCGTGCCTCGACTGAGCAGGTCGTCAAGGCGATCGAGCAGATCGCCGAGGGGAGTCGTTCGGTGGCGAACACGGCCGGGGAAATCGCTTCTGCCGCGGTGAGCCAAGGTACGCTTGCAGCCGACCTGGCCCAACCCGGCTGGGAGGAAGCGGAAGGGGCGACGTCCAAGTCGACGGTGTCGGATGCAAATATCCCGTCTCGCCAACCTGCGGCTTGACCGAGTCATAGGGTCGCAATCTCCGCGAGGCGTCGGGCAGGGCGTTGGCTGCCGCGATGCTCGAGTAGAGGGCGGCGCTTGGTTTCGGGTGTCGCTCCAGGCTCTTGCGATCCACGTCGACCAGACCGAACCGACCTGAGTAGCCGAGAGCCCACTCGAAGCTGTCGAGGAGCGTGAACAGGAAGTAACCGCGCACATCGACGCCACTCTGGATGGCAGCGTGCACTGCTGCCAGCACTTCGTTGAGATATCTGCAGCGCACGCCGTCGTCGTTCGTGGCCACACCGCTCTCGGTCACGTATATCGGCTTTCCGAGCGGCGCCAACTGCATGAGCACCTGTCGCATCCAGGCCGGGTCGATCGCGTAACCGGCTTCGCCAACTATCGAACCCGGTGGATTGCCCCGCTGGATGAAGCCGTCACCCGGGCGCCTTGGATTGAAAGCCGCCGTTTGTCCGTAATAATGGTTGACGCCGATGTAATCACCGCTGGAGTCATGCACCTTCTGTAGGTGCCGCCGGCCACGAGGCCAGCAATCCAGAAGAGACTGCGACAAACGCGCCGCCCAGCGGTCTGCGCGTCGCCGTGCGTCGCGAGGAAACATGAGGACCTTCGCGTTCACCGCAGCCGCCGCGGCTTCGGGGAAAGCTTCCTTTATCGCCGCATATGCACGCTCGTGACCCACTCTCATGTTGGCCAGCACATGCAGGAAACCGACCACGTCGCCCTTGCGCCCGGGTGGGAAGGCGCCGCCAATCCACCCCCAGTAGGCATACAGGTTGGGCTCATTGATCGTGCACCACATGGGGATCAGCTCGCCCAGTTCCCTGATGACGACTCGCACGAACGCCATGAACGCATCCGCGGCTCCGCTCGCTGCCCAGCCACCTCTCCGAGCGAACCACGATGGACTCGTGAAGTGATGCAGAGTGACCATCGGGACAATGCCAAGCGCCCGCATCGAGCCAAGTACGTCGCGGTAGTGATCGATCTGGCGAGGATCGAATTGGCCTGGAGAGGACTCGATTCGCGACCACTCGATCGACAGTCGGTGGCTGTTTAGGTTCAGGGACTTCATCAGCTCGAAATCCTGGCGATAGCGGTTGTAGCTATCGCACGCGATTCCCGACCGGTCGTTGTTGAGGATCCGTCCGGGCTCCTGCTCGAACTCCCACCAGTCGCAGCCACGGTTTTCCCCTTCGACGTGATGGGCGGCTGTGGCGGTACCCCACAGGAATCGCTTGGGGAAGTGTCTTTCCATTGTGGCGGGGAGGTGGCAATGCTAATAGACATCGGTTTGGGCCTGCCGGAGTGCCTCGTCCGATTCCTTCCGTTGGATGATGGAGTGGTACCTACGGCGCCCAGCAGCCTTCCAACCCCACCGCGGCCCAATGATGCCCAGCCCGACACTCATCAGGGAGGACGCTCAGATGTCGCAGAAGCAAGAGAAGGTATCCGATCAAATGATCACCCTGATCCAGGTGATCTTCGGGTTTGTCTTGGCTCAGGCGTTTGCGGGTTACTCGGTGGTCGTTCTAAGTCCCTGGGCCCACGTCGTAGCCTTCGCAGCACTTGTCGCCATCTTCATCACCACGATCCTGAGCTGGATCGATTGGCACACAACCATGGTCGAGATGCCGTACAAGCTCTATCAGGCCTTCTGGCCGAGACTGGCGGAGGAAGTCCGAGTGCTGCTCGATCTGCTGGTCGTGTCGATATACGCCTTCGCCATTCTCTCCATCGATCCCTTGACCCAACACACAGATGGGGACGCCACAAAGTATGTCTGGTCATACGCCGCCGTTTTCGCCGCCTATGTGATCTCGGGGCTCCTCCGTAGATTTACATACCCTGCACCCAGTGCCTTCCACGGCCATCCCGCATCGCATACGTGGCTGCTCGTAGGGTTCACGGTCCTGTATGTAGTGCTTGCGCTTGCCTACTCAGGCCTGAGACATATCGATCACGGCCTGCTGACAGCATTGAACCTGCTCACAATCGCTATCGCGTTGGCTCTCATGGTCGCCTTCAGGGTCATCCATGCCGTGCAGCGCCCGCTGCCAAAAGCCACCACGCCGGCTGGCTCATAGATCGTCCGAGGAGAGGTTTATGACGATGCCTGGTCGGGGTTCGGAATCATTACGTCGCGCACCAGCGCAGCGAGATCTCCACAGGCTCCGATGAACTGCCGCAGCGTGCGCCGGGTCGGCCCAAAGCCGTCGAACTCCTCGGCCTTGAGCCCGTCCTCGGAATAAGCTCGTCCGAAGTCAGGGAAATTTGACAAGAGCTGATCGACCACCCTTGGGTCGACAGGATTGTCGATCCGAGGCTTCACTTCGATGCCACTCGCGTTGAGACGCTGTTGCCAGGCGTACGGAGGTGAGATGACCGCGTCGGCACCGACTAATTCGCTCCAATGCATGTGGTTGCGGAACGCAGCCGAGAGCAGCCTCAACCGGTAGCCGCGCTCCCGAAAGATGCCGTAGGTCTTCTTGAAGACGGCGACGCCTGCCCACTCGAGGTGGCCGGGGTCCACTGAAAGGCCGTCCCTCTCCTGCACCACCTTGAACCAGTCGTCCAGACGTCCCACCATGATGGTGCACACAGGCCCCATCGACGAAACGTCCTTGCCCTCGCGCTCGCGGCGTCGCAACCCTCGCTCCACCGCTTGAGCGACCGCGATGCACTGAGGGAGAGTGAAGCACACCGTCGCGTTGATGCTGATTCCGCGATACGTCGATTCCTCAATCGCCGCGATTCCCGCGCGGGTCACGGGGATCTTCACGATCATGTTCGGCGCAAGGCGGTTGAATGCCATGGCCTGTTCGACGATCGCCTCCGTGTCCCGGTAAAAGCGCGGGTCGGTCTGGATCGAGAGGCGGCCGTTGCGCCCCGCGTGTTCCTTGAATGCTGGTTCCAGCAGCCTCGCCGCTCGAACGGACAGCTCCTCGATCAGCTGCCAACCAATCTGGTCCTCCGTAGCCGTGGGTAGCTCCCGAATAAGGCTTTCGATTCGCGGCCTCCATGTCGCCATTTCCTTTTTCAGGACCGACACCGCGATCACCGGGTTGCAAGTGGCTCCGACCGCGCCGTCCTCAATCGAACGCGCGAGCTCGTCGATCGACGCCGAATCGTTCCAAAGACAGGTTCGAGTCGTCTGCGTCATCTGGTGCAGGAGGCTCTTGTACGAAACGCGCTGCGCAGAGGTGGCCATGGCATCAGCCTACGCGGTAGGCAGGTTTTCCTCCGGCTCGTCATACCAACGCACCCGATCTCCAACCCTGCTGCGAAGCTTCCAACGCGAGGTCTTCGGCGCGCGCTCGATCTCTTTAAGAAGCGCTGACAGCCGCGCAGCGATCACGTCCGAAACCTCGGGGGGCAGGCCGTTGTCAGGCAACCTCGTCAGACATTGCTGGATCGTCGACGTGCACGTCCGCCACAGCCCCCAATCCTTGGCGCACAGGTCGGCGATGAAATCAGCCTCGATCTCGGAGCCATCGCCCGTGCTGATCTGGTGGTGGTACGCAATGCTGTAAATGTCACGCAGGTCTCGTTCTGTGAGCTGCACGATCTGAAGCTTCGTCAGCAGAAGCTCGGCCAGAGGGATTGTCATCGGGTCCTTCTCCAGCCGGCCGGCAATGGGGATCGAATGACACATCTCGAACTCGCCGACGAAGACATCCATCTTGCGGTGGTTCGTGTGGTCGAAGAACAGCAGCCGGCGCGCCCCGTTCAGCGCGTTGAACATGTCGTCCGCGGCATAACCCGACGACTTCAGGAAGTCCGCCAGCGCCCGCCAGGCCCCCTGCTTGATCGCCAGGTCGATGTCGCCGATGGAGCGCGGCACCAGCGGCGTCTCGGACGGTGCCTGCATGCGGACGGCGACGCCCCCTAGGACTCTGATCGTCAGCCCTGCCCTCGCAGCGGACTCCACCACGCGCCTTGCCTCCAGCACAGGGTCCGCCAGCGGAATCGCGGCGCCCGAGGCCGCATTGTTGCCGTGGTCGACCATCAGCGGCTCAGGCTACCCCGAGGTGAAGAGAAAGTCGATGAAGTCTCCCTTGGCGTCGAGGTCGACGATCACGCCGCGCAGCACGTCGGCCGAGTACTCGCTGCCCGGATTGAGGCACATGGATTTGCCGATGCGCTGAGCGCCACGGGATTCGTGAATGTGCCCGTGCAGGCCGACGACAGGCTGGTACTTCTTGATTGCCTCTCGCACGGCTTTGCTGCCGACCGGGATGATGCTCGGCCGGCCCCCGCGAATCACCGGCATGAGGTTCGCGTCCAGCTCGGCCGCGAAATCGAGTCCGGAGGAGTACGGCGGGTTGTGAAAGTTGGCGACGACCTTTCTTCCCGGGGGCACTGCGTCCATCATCCGCGCCAGACGCTGGCCCAGCACCGCCTCGGGGTACTCGCGTTCGGTGTTCCACGGAGTCGGCGTGACGTCCCCGCAGCTTGCGACCAGGACGGGCCCAAGGTCGCACAGCTCCCCCTCGGGGCATTCGATGCGCGGCGCGGCCTTGAGCACTGCGTCGATCTCGATCGGGTCGTCATTGCCGGGCGTGATCAGGCAGCGCACCGATGCGTCCAGGCGCTCGTCCGCGAGCGTGCACCATGCCTCTATCTGCGCCTTGATCTCGCGCCGGAACGCGGCGTCAAGCTGTTTCGGGTCCGCCTCCAGCTGATCGAACTCGTCGTCGTCGACGATCGCGGAGTAGAAACCGAGCCGGTTGATCTCCGCGCGTAGTCGCGGCTCTTCGTCCTTGGGGACGACCACCCACTCGCCCCGTACCTTGGCCGACAGGGTGCCGTCGACCGAACGGATGGGTACCAGGCCCTTCCCGGCTATGTCGCCACCAAGGATCAGGGCGCCCGCGTCGTAAGCCTTGGCCGCCGCGATGAACTTGCGAAATGCGCGTTCTGATCCGTGGACGTCCGTCGCAAAGAAGATCCGCAGCGCGGACTTCTTGCCGCCGTCGCCCGGCATGCCCGATCCTCCCCTGGTGTCCCGAGCCTCCGGTTACTCCGGAGGCAGCTCCCGCATGGCGAGCCGCATGTCGATGGACGATGTGGCCAGCCTTCGCTGGCGCGCGATCAGGTAGATGATCGGGCCTGAGAAGAAGATCACGACCAGGGAGCCGATCGAGGCGAAGCTGAACGCTCCGAACACCTGCGGCTTGGCGATGATCACGCCCACGGTGAACAGGGCGCACAGGGTCGATAGGATGCCCCAGATCGCGGCGGTGGGAATGCCGGCGACGCGATCGACGTCGTTGGTGGCCGGGTTCCTGATGAGGTCGGGCCGGCGGAACGGCAGCGCGGTCGCCGCGACCGAGCCGGCGAGCAGCACGAGGGCGAAGAACAGCGCCAGGTTCGCGGAGATGTTCGCGATGTTCAAGATCGAGCCTACGATGGTGAACGCGATTCCGATGATCACGGCCAGGATCACAGCATTGGTGGGCGCCGAGTTGCGCTCGCTGACCTTGGCGAGGCCGATGGGCAGCACGCGGTCGAATGCGAGGGCGAACATGACGCGCGTCACCACCGCGACGAACGCAAGGTCGACGGCGATCTCCGCGGCGGGAACGGCGAGGCCGATAAAGATCTTGCTGATCGGGTCCCCGGAGAGAACCAGCCCGTAGCCCAGCCCACCGGCGTTGGCCTGCAGGCTCGTGATGTTGCCGTAGTCCCCGAGGCCGCCGACCTGGGCCTGCGACTGCATGAAGTCGAGGCCGATGGTGTTCAGCATCAGGAGCCAGACGCCGACCCAGACCACGATCAGGAGCGCGAGGCTGATCACCGAAGCCCAGATGTAGGTGCTCCCGGGGCGCTTGAGCTCGCCGCCTACGTAGTAAGAGTAAAGGACGCCGTTGTAGTTAAGGACCATGAACGGGATCACCAGCAGTGATGCGCCGAGGTCCACCCCGAGCGGCACGGAGTTCTTCTGGGCGAGTGCGATCACGTCGTTGTAAGCCGACGACTTGCCGCTGAACGACCCGAAGGCATTGACGAAGTCCTGGTGCGAGTGGGTCGCGAGCAGCCAGCCCAGGACGAGGAAGGCCAGCACCTGGAAGACGACCAGAACGAGGATGATCTGCGCGATCCTCCTCAGGGAGAAGATCGAGCCGAGGCCGACGATCACCAGCATCCCGACGGCGCAGATGGCCAGCCCGGGCGAGCAGGTGACCTGCCCACACTGCGCCGTGCTGGCGATGCTCGTGGCGGCCGACGTGAACGCCGAGCTGTTGAACGCGGCGCCCAGGCTCTTAAGCGCGAACGGCACGTAGTTGGCGGCGAAGTTGGCGTTCGCAGACAGCGTGTACGAGAAGCCGATCATCGTCGCGATGCCGACCATCGTGCCAATGGCCGGCGACACGATACGGGAGAGGTATATGTACTCGCCGCCTGCGCGGGGGATGGCCTGCAGGAGGTACCTATAGGCGAACATCGCGATGAACCAGATCGCCGCAGCCAGCAGCAGGGGCAGCACCATGTCGACCTTGGTGAAGTTGAAAAGCCCCGAGTAGAAGTTGATGAACGTGTTGACGACGGCCACTGAAGCGAGCGCTATGCCCGTGGCGGCGGGGATACCCAGCTCGCGCACGAGGCCCGATGACTGCCGGGTGAACAAGTCCTGCCGGGCGGGCGGCTTACCGCTGATCGGCGTACTGGCCATGCCTACTTCCTCCCCTTCGGGCCCTCAGGCCCACACGTCCCGCTTACGAACCGGCGTCGATTGCGCGGAGGAGGTCCCGCCTGGCCCCGCGACTCAGGTCCATTGGAAGGTTCCAACTAGAAGTTCCCAGAACCATATCGGAAGGCATACAGGCCGTCAAGGAGCGGCGACCTCGGCGACCTTGACCCATCGGCGTTCCGCAGCGGCGCGCTCGACCGCCTCGCAAACCGCTTGCACTGCCGCACCTTGCTTGAAATCCGGCTCCCAAGGTCCGTCCGGCCACCGTTCCAGCAGATCGCCCAGGTGGTTGACGAAGCTCGAGCCATACCCCACGCCCTGCCCGATCGGCCACCAGTTGCGCGCGTACGGGTGCGTCTCGTGCTCGGCGCGGATCCTGCGCATGCCGTACAGACCTGGTGAGTCAGCCCCTTCCCCGTACAGGAGCTCATTCAGCCGCGCGTAGTTGAAGACCAGCGTTCCAGTCTCTCCATTGACCTCGACAGTGAAATCGCAGGGCCGGCGGACGGCGGTGCGCGCCATCTCGAACACGCCGCGCGCGCCCGATTCGAACCTCACCAGCGCGGAGGACGCCTCATCGACTGTCACCGGAAGCAGACCCGATCCGTTCGGATTGGTCCGCGCCCGCACAAAAGTCTCCGACTGACCGCTGACCTCGGCCACTGCGCCGACCATCCACAGCGCCAGGTCGATGAGGTGGCTGCCGAGATCCGCGATGGTGGAACCGCCGACTGCTCGGTCGAATCGCCAGTCGAACGGGATGGCCGGGTCGGCAAACTCGTCGGAAAGCCAGGTCGCTCGCCAGAGGC
>JALYYG010000304.1 GCA_030946685.1 Candidatus Dormiibacterota bacterium
CCAGCCGGGTGGACGAAGTCAGCCTGACGCCTGGCCGCACCTTGATCACCGAAGGGCAGCCGACCGAGGCGTTCTTCATCTTGACCAGCGGCAACGTGGAGGTCACCCGCCACGGGAAGCCGACAGCAAGGCTCGGACCCGGCGATTTTTTTGGGGAAGTCGGCATGCTCGATCACGGACCGGCGACGGCGACCGTCGTGACAGAGGGTCCGGCTGAGGCGATGGTGTTGAGCCATGCGCAGTTCCGCGATGCGATCAAGGGAAACGACAGCTTGGCGCTGCAGGTGATCGCCGCGATGGCGGCGCGACTGCGCGCCAACGCCCTGGCCTAAGCGAGCGTCACGCAGCCGGGTGGGTGATTTACTGCGGGCGGAGAACCTGCGCACCTGGTACCAGACCAGGGCGGGGCTCATCCGCGCGGTGGACGGCGTCAACCTGTCGTTGGCGGAGGGCAGGACGCTCGGCCTGGTCGGCGAGTCGGGCTCTGGAAAGAGTGTGACCGCGCTCTCGATCATGCGCCTGATCGATCCGCCAGGCCGGATCCAACCAGACAGCCGCATCTTCTTTCAGGGCATTGATCTCGTAACCGCAAGCGAAGAGGAGCTCCAGGAGCTTCGCGGCAACCAGATGGCGATGATTTTCCAGGAGCCGATGACGTCGCTCAATCCGGTATATCCCGTGGGCGGTCAGGTAGCGGAGGCCCTGCGGCTGCACCGCACGATCAAGCCGGGCGCCGCCAACGCCCGAGCGGCGGAACTGCTTGGCCAGGTCGGCATTCCGCTACCCGTGCGGCGGGCACGCGAGTATCCGCACCAACTCTCAGGTGGTATGCGTCAGCGCGTGATGATCGCCATGGCGATGGCCTGCGATCCCGTGCTCCTGATCGCCGACGAGCCGACCACGGCGCTCGATGTCACGATCCAGGCCCAGATCCTGGCGCTGATGCGCGACCTGCGACGGCGCCGGAACACGGCGATCCTTCTGATCACCCACGACCTCGGGGTCATCGCCGAGATGGCGGACGACGTCGCCGTCATGTACGCGGGGCGGGTCGTCGAGCAAGGTCCAGTCGCGAACGTCTTTGCCAACCCACAGCATCCCTACACCGAGGCGCTGCTGCATTCGCTGCCGGTGCTTGGCATGACGCAAGCCGAACCGCTGAAGGTCATCCGTGGGATGGTTCCCAGCCCACTGCGCTGGCCCACCGGCTGCCGCTTTGCCCCGCGATGCGACTACGCCTTCGAGAAGTGCGCTGCCTATCCCCCATTCGTCGGCGTTGGCGGCCAGCAAGCCGCCTGCTGGCTCTGCGAGGGCGGGCGCCGGGCAACCGTCGGACAGGAGGCCCGCCTTTGAGCGATACGCCCCTGCTGCGGTTACGCGGGCTGCAAACCTATTTTCCCGTCCGAAGGGGGGTCCTGCAGCGGACGGTCGCGCATGTCCACGCAGTCGATGGCGTGGACCTGGAGATTCGCCGCGGGGAAACGGTGGGCCTGGTCGGCGAGTCAGGCTGTGGCAAATCCACGCTCGGGCGCACGCTCGTCGGCCTGGTGCCGCAGACCGGAGGCGAGATGTGGTTCGACGGCAAACCCCTCCCGCTAGAGGCTGCCGCGCGCACGAAGCGGATGCGTCGGGACATGCAGATCATCTTTCAGGATCCCTTCGGCTCGCTTGACCCGCGGATGCGTGTCCGGGACATCGTCGGAGAGGGCCTCACGATCCACGCGATGGGCAAGCGCCACGACCGTGGCAAGCGGGTGGCGGATATTCTTGCCAGGGTCGGCCTCCGCCCAGAAGCTGGGAGCCATTATGCGCACGAGTTCTCAGGCGGCCAGCGGCAGCGGATCGGAATCGCCCGCGCCCTGATCGTCGAGCCCCGGTTTGTCGTCGCCGACGAACCGGTGTCCGCCCTCGACGTCTCGATCCAATCGCAGGTCCTCAATCTGCTGGTCGAACTGAAGCGCGCATTCAGCCTCACCTATCTGTTTGTCGCCCACAACCTGGCGGTCGTCGGTTACATCAGCGATCGGATCGCCGTTATGTACCTGGGCAAGATCGTCGAGCTAGCGCCGGCGCGGGAGATTTTCACGAACCCGCAACACCCGTACACGATGGCCTTGCTCTCGGCGATCCCGCAGCCGGTGCCCGGACAGTCGGGCGATCGCGTCATCCTCAGCGGCGATGTCCCCAGTCCGGTCGACCCGCCGTCGGGCTG
>JALYYG010000022.1 GCA_030946685.1 Candidatus Dormiibacterota bacterium
CGCCGGCGCGAAGGCCGCGGGGCTGCGCGCGATGCTGACCACGAACGACGAGCCGAATAAGGCGATGCGCGGCATCAATGAGAAGCTTGGCTACGTCATGCTGCCGGCGCACATCGAGCTCGAGAAGGTCCTCTAGCGAGGGGCGAAGGCCAGAACGATCCCCGCGACGAGGATGATCGGCGCCCGGTACCGCATCGGAATGAAGAAGAACGTGTCGCGCCGCGCGATGGTCAGCTCTTTCCCGCTCGCCTTGTCGATGACGACCCGTCCAGGGCGCGCGGCCAGTCGCGAACCGACGATCCAGATCGCCACGGCCGCCACTGCGGCGGCGACCACTTTCGGCCAGGCGGCGCCTTCGTGGTAGCCAGCCCCGAAGGCTGCGTTCGGATGGCCTGCGCCAGGACGAGCGCCAGCAGCCCGAAGACGAAAACGAGGATGCCCCAGCCGGTCCAGAGGATCATGCTCGCGCCATCGGCAGCGGGTGCCAACCACCCCAGGAGTGGCAACGGAAGAGGGCGGCTTGCGCCGCCCTCTTTCGTAATCGCGTGATCGCAAAGCACGCGGTTAGTCGGCGGGCGTGCTCTCGCCGACGAGGCCCGGTGCGAGCTCGTCGTCGCCGCCGACCTCGGACCAGATCTTGACGCCCTTCGGCTCTTTCAAGAACAGCGTCCCAACGACGACTGACATGAGCGCAACGGCGATGACGTACGCGAGACCGAGGTAGATGTTGCCGTTGGGATCGTTCGTCGTGTTGAACTGCCGCAGGCTGATCGAGCTGTCGATCGGCAGCGACATGAAGTTCTTGAACCACGGCACGTAGAACTTGCTGCCCTCGGGGAACGTCGCGCCGACGAGCCCGGTGAAGAAGAGCGGCAGCAGTCCGCCGAACCAGCCATTTCCGAAGTGGTAAGGGATCGAGAGCGAGGTGTAGCGGACCTTCGCCCGGAAGTACTCGACGAGGAACGCCGCGATCGGCCCGTAGACCATGGTCACGAAGATGACCTGGATCCACACGAGCGCGATCATCGCGATCATGTTCGGGTCGGCTTTCGAAATGAGGCCGGTGGCCGAGTCATAACTCACGTGCGCCTGGTCGTACATCGCGTGATAGATCGGCAGGTAGGTCGCGGCAGCGATGAGGCAGCCGCCGAGGATGATGACCTTCCGCCCGATCTTGTCGGACAACCACCCGAAGAACAGGAAGAACGGCGTCCCGAGGGCGACCGCCCACAGCATGATCGTGTAGGACTGCGTGAAGGTCAGCTTGAGATACGTGGTCATGAAGAAGTTCGCCTGGAACTGCCCCTGGTACCAGACCACGCCCTGACCCGCGGTCAGGCCGAGGAGGACGAGAGCGATGGTGCCGACCTTGCGACCGCCGAAGCTGTCCTTCGCCCACGAGGCGGTGTTCTTCGTGGTCTCGCCACGGGCCTTCAGCCGAGCGAAGAGCGGCGTCTCCTGGAGACGCATGCGGATGTAGATCGCGATGGCGAGCAGTAGCGCCGAGATGAGGAACGGGTAGCGCCAGCCGGTGCTCGCGAAGTCCGCCGGGGTCATGTTCGTACGGAAGATGAGGATGACCGCGAGTGCGAGGAAGAAGCCGATCGTCGCGGTCGTCTGGATCCACGCGGTCATGAACCCGCGGCGGTTGTCCGGGGCGTGCTCGGCGACGTAGATCGCCGCGCCACCGTATTCGCCACCCAGGGCGAGGCCCTGCGCGAGCCGCAGGATGAGCAGGATCGTCGGTGCGAGGATGCCGATCGACGCGTAGGTCGGGAGCAGGCCGACCATGACCGTCGCGACACCCATGATCGAGATCGTCATCAGGAACGCGTACTTGCGCCCGACGACGTCACCGATGCGGCCGAACACGACCGCGCCGAACGGCCGAACGAGGAACCCCGCCGCATACGTCGCGAACGCCGCGAGCAATGACGCGGTCGGGTTGTCGCTCGGGAAGAAGATCGGAGCGAGGAACGGCGTGAGCGTCGCGTAGAGATAGAAGTCGTACCACTCGATGATCGTGCCCGCGGACGAGGCGCCGATGACGAACGGAAGCCCGTACGTCGTTCGCCACCCTCCGGCCCGCGGTGCCGCCATTGTTGACAAGTTGCCCCTCCTTCGTAATCGCGCGCTTGGTGGGACCCGTCCACCCCTGTTCCTGTCCACCACCTCCGGGAGGCGCACAGCGCCCCGAATGGGCGTATTTAGGGCCTAGTTCGGCGGGCCGTCAAGGAGTGATCGGGCGGCAGTTACCGCGGGGCGGAACTAGTCCTCTTTCCCCTGCGAACCACGGATGGTCTCGACGACGCTCGCATCTGCGAGCGTGGTGGTGTCGCCGAGGGGCTGGCCGTTGGCGATGTCCCGCAAGAGCCGCCGCATGATCTTCCCGGAGCGCGTCTTCGGCAGCTCCGGCGTGAACATGATCGTCTTCGGCCGGGCGATCGAGCCGATCTTGGAGACCACGTGCTCGCGAAGCTCCTTTGAGAGGG
>JALYYG010000024.1 GCA_030946685.1 Candidatus Dormiibacterota bacterium
CCGCCATCAGCAGCAGCAGCGCGCCGAGGCCGGCCGACGGCAGGGTCGAGAGTCAAGTTTTCGTATTGGGCAAATATTCGAATTGGCTGGTTTTGGCGGCTTGTGGACGGATGTGCTTACATATTGATCGACGGCTCTCACCGTGATTCTCTTCTCAACATCCAGGCTGTGTACGATGTTTATGGCGGCGTGCAGAATATGTTGGGAGCGTGGCCGCAGCTATCGATCGATCTTGATGCGCTTTGGCCGGGTCTGCGGGTGCGAACGGAACTAGTCGAAGATCATGCCGTTTGATGATTAAGAACCGCAGGCTTGCCCGACTAGCCGAGCGCCCTTCCGCGCCTGATGGATTAATCGATGTCTCATATCGTGGGGGCGAATTATAACCTCCTAATTGGCGCGGACACCTGCGCGGAGGCTCCGCCTACGCGATGCTTGCGGCAAGCGACCTCATAGCCTGACTCCTTGTTAAAAAAACGCATAGATTGCTTCGACAAACGCCGAAGATTTCGGTGAAACCGCCGCTAATCTCAACGCAAAACTACCCATCAGTCTTCTCGGGCTCACCAAGGACAATCTGTCGAGGTTCCGCAGCTAGACCGGCATGATATCTGGGCGATTCTTCGGAAATTGTGCGATCACGACGGGATCAAGATTGAGCGTTTCCGCGACCATCTCGGGTGGGCTATGAGCAAGCCAATCGGAAAGCGAAATCTCCTCGAACCGGTCTGCCTTGAAGACTTCCATGACGACGAGATCGGTTTTTCCGGTATTCTCGATGTAGTGGCCGAGAGCCTTCCTCACGTAGCCGATATCGCCCGCGTGGAAATCGGCGGTGATCGCAGCAGGCCCGGCATTGAACACCGTCATCCGCCCCGTGCCCTTGATATAATACTGCCACTCGTCAGCGTTCGGGTGCCAGTGCATCTCCCTCATCCCGCGTGGCTTGATCGTGAGGAGAGCCGCCGCCACCGTCTTCGCAACGCGGAAATTCGTGCTGTCGGCGATCTGTACCGTCCCGCCCTTGGTGGTTCGGGTCGGCGGCATGCCAGCGAGATTGAACACGAAGGGAAAGGAGAGCTTGCCGGCGACGGCCGCGATCGCGTTCTCCACATTGGAGAGCGGCGGCGGCTCCTTGCCCTGAAAGATCCAGCGGTTCTGGAGTGGAATATTCTTAAAAGCCTCGGCGGGCACGCCGAAATTCCTGGCCAGCACCTCGGGTGGAGTATGCGCCAACCAGTCCGTCACCAGCAAGGTGTTGAATTCGGAGGATTCGCCATTGTCGAAGGCGATGACGAATTCACAGCCATCCGGGCGGAGCCCTTGCAGCGAATGCGGCAGGCCCGCAGGAAAGTACCACAGATCGCCCTCCTTCACGTCCGCAACCGCTGGGCGCCCCTCCTGGTCTATGATCGTGACGCGGCAGTTGCCGTAAGTCATCACCGCCCATTCCGCCTGCTGGTGCCAATGGAGTTCGCGAACGCCGCCCGCCCCGAGGCGCATGTTCACGCCCGCGATCGTAGTCGAGATCGCGAAATCATCCCGAGTAATCTGGCGGGCCCAACCGCCATCCTGAATGCGCTTGGGAGCAAGGTTGAAGGAGGACCAGAACTGCGGCATCCCGTTGACGTCAGTAGCTGGCGGACTAAGGAAGGACGGCATGTTATTGGCGAGCGCCGGGTCCTGCGGCCCGGGGTCGGTGAGCGCGTGCTTATTGGTGACGTTCATCGCGCCTTCGGGCGGGAGGTCGGGATTGCCGAACGAGGCTGCATGCGCAGCGGACGCGGCGACAACCACTCCGGCTGCGCTGACACTGAGAATGCTGCGACGGGAAAACTCATCCATTGGCCAAATCTCCATCGGTTGTCGATGCCCCAACCTTGACCCAGGACGGGAGTTGTATGGGATAGGCCGCTGGCATTTGCTCAGATTGTGTTGTCGGACGCGCCTTTGGGAGTGTCCTCATATTTAGAAGTATTACACATGTGCATCCATGCAGTGAGAACTGCATTCCAGGTTTCGGGCCCTCATTCGGCGGGCAGTGGCTCGGCGTGGCCGGAGGCCGCTTGCTTCCTCCTTTGCCGGAAGATCCGGGACTGCAGCCGGTCGAGGTAGATATAGATGACCGGCGTCGTGTAGAGCGTCAGAATCTGCGACAGAGCGAGGCCGCCGACGATGGCGTAACCGAGCGGCTGGCGAATCTCCGAGCCTACCCCGCTACCCAGCATCATCGGCACGCCGCCGAGCAGGGCCGCCATCGTGGTCATCAGGATCGGCCGAAAGCGCAGCAGGCAGGCCTGATAGATCGATTCCTCGGCCGACAATCCCTTCTCATGTTCGACCTGCTGGGCAAAATCGACCAGCATGATGCCGTTCTTCTTGACGATGCCGATGAGCAGTATGATGCCGACGATCGCGATCACGCTCAGATCGAAGTGAACCGCCATCAGCAGCAGCAGCGCGCCGAGGCCAGCCGACGGCAGGGTCGAGATGATGGTGATCGGGTGGATCAGACTCTCGTAGAGCACGCCGAGGATGAGGTAGATGACGAAGAGCGACGCGGCTATGAGGATCGGCGTGCTCGACAACGACGCTCCGAATGCCTGGGCGTTACCCTGAAAGCTGGTCTGGAGCGAGAGCGGCGGGTGCAGCTCTTTTTCGACCTGCTGAATGCCGCTTACCGCCTGGCCGATCGCGGTGCCCGGCGCGAGATTGAACGAGATCGTCACCGACGGGAACTGGCCCTGATGGTTGACCAAGAGCGGCGCGACCTTCACTACCGAATCGACAAGCGTGGATAACGGCACCTGCTGCCCGCTCGATGATTTGACATAGATGCCGTTGAGCGCTTCTGGCCCGTACTGGAACTTGGGGTCAACCTCCAGGATGACATGGTATTGCTGCAGGAGGGTATACATGGTCGAGACGATGCGCTGGCCGAAGGCGTCGTCGAGCGTGTTGTCGATCGTGTAGGGCAGGATGCTGTAGCTCGACGCGACTTCGCGCTTGATGGTGATGTCGAGCATCGGCCCGGCATTGAGCTGATCGGTGGTGACGTCGGTGATGCCGGGGACCGCCTTGATCTTGTTGAGGAAGAGCGCCGCCCAATGGTTGAGCTCGCCAGGGTCGGCGTCGTTCATGGTGTACTGAAACTGGGTCTTGTTCAGCCGCGCGCCGATCGTGACATCCTGAGCGGCCTGCATATAGAGCGTGATGCCCTGGATTTTGGCGAGGTTGGTCCGCAGCCGCGCGATCACCTGGTCGATCGGGTCACGTTGGTTGTTAGGCTTGAGCTGGATGTAGACGCGGCCGTCGTTGAGCGTGTAGTTGCCGCCGCCGGCACCCACCGCCGAACCTACTGTCGCGACGGCCGGATCCCGCATTATGGCATCTTGCATAATTTGCTGGCGCTCGGCCATGGCCTGGAAAGAAATATCCTGCGCCGCCTCGGACAGACCGATGATCAATCCGGTGTCCTGCTGGGGAAAGAAGCCCTTGGGAATGATCACGTAGAGATACCCGGTCAGCGCGACGGTGGCGAGCATCACCATGAGCGTGATGAAGCGATGCCGCAGGACGACTTTCAGGCCTGCCTCATAGATGTGGATCAGGCCATCGAAGCCGCGTTCGGATAACCGGTAGAGCCATCCGTGCTCCTTGCGCTCCGGCTTGAGCACGTATGCGCACATCATCGGCGTGAGCGTCCGCGAGATCAGCAACGAAAGAACGAGAGCCACGCTCACCGTGATCGCGAACTCGCGGAACAGCAATCCGACATAGCCGCTCATCAGGAACAGCGGAATGAACACGGCGATGAGCGAGAACGTGATCGACATGACGGTGAAGCCGATCTCGCCGGACCCCTTCATCGCCGCCTCGTACGGCGAGAGGCCCTCCTCCATATGCCGCACGATGTTCTCGATCTCGACGACGGCGTCGTCGACCACGAAGCCGACCGCGATCGACAAGGCCATCAGCGAGAGGTTGTCGAGGCTGTAGCCGAGCTCGTAGAGCACCGCGAAGGTACCGATCAGCGACAGAGGCACGGTGACCGCCGGGGTAATGGTCGCCCAGAAATTACGCAGGAAAAGGAAGATCACCGTCACCACCAGCGCGACCGTGAGCAGTAACGTGAACTGCACGTCGGCGACCGATGCGCGGATGGTCTGGGTGCGATCGGAAATGACATTTACCTTGACGGCGGCCGGGATCGAGGCCTCGAGCACCGGCATCATCGCCTTGATCCGGCCCACCGTCTCGATGACGTTGGCGCCGGGCTGACGCTGGATCGCCAGGATGATTGCCCGCTTCTGGTTGAACCAGCCGACAATCAGCTCGTTCTCTCCCGCACTGATGGCGCGGCCGACATCGCGTACGCGGACCGGTGCTCCGTTGCGATAGGCGATGACCAGATTGGCATATTCGTCGGGCTTGAACAGCTGATCGTTGGTGTTGAGCGTGTACGTCTGGCGCGGGCTGTTGAGTGTGCCTTTCGGGAGATCGACATTCGCCTGGCCGAGCACCGTGCGCACGTCCTCGAGGTTGATGCCGCGACCGGCCAGCGCCTCCGGATCGACCTGTACGCGGATGGCCGGCTGCTGCTCGCCTCCGATACCCACGAGGCCGACCCCGGATATTTGCGAGATCTTCTGCAGCAAGATATTTTCCGCATAGGCGTCCACAGTGGTCAGCGGCAGGCTGTCCGAGGTTACGCCGAGCACCAGGATCGGCGTGTCAGCCGGGTTGACCTTGCGGATGAGCGGCGGATACGGCAGGTCCTTCGGCAGGTACGCGGCCGCGGCATTGATCGCCGACAGCGTGTCGCTGACCGCCCCATCGATTTGGCGGCTCAATTCGAACTGCAGGGTGACCTGGACATAGCCGAGCGCGCTCGCCGATGTCATTTGGGTGAGGCCCGGGATCTCACCGAACTGCAGCTCGAGTGGCGATGCCACCGTGGATGCCATGGTCTGCGGGTCGGCACCCGGCAGCTGCGCCGTGATGGTAAGGGTCGGATAGTTGACGTTCGGCAGCGCCGCCACCGGCAATAGCGGATAGGCGACCAGACCACCGACCAACAGTCCCACCATCAGCAGGGCGGTCGCGATTGGCCGTTGGATAAATGGCGCGGAAATGTTCATGGGATCGGCGCCTGCAGCGCGCTTTGCGCCGCGGCTTGCTCGGCCGCCTGGCCGTGCAGGATCGTGACATGCGTGCCGGATTGCAAATTGTACTGTCCGTCGACCACGACCTGCTCGTTGGCCTTGAGGCCGGAGTTGATGAGAGCTTGTCCGTCGCTGATCTGCGCGACGGTAACCGGCCTGATCGCGACGTCGTTGTTGGGATCGATGACGTACGCGTAGGCTCCTTTCGGACCCTGCTGCACGACCGATGCCGGAACGGTCAGGCCGTTATGCCGCGTATCGAGGAGCAGCCGCGCATTGACAAGCTCGCCCGGCCAGAGCCGATGCGCCTTGTTGGGAAAATTCGCCTTGAGCTGGATCGAGCCGGTCGTCTGCAAGATCTCGTTGTTGACGAGGCCGAGCGCGCCTTCATCCAGCTTGATCGTATTGTCCTGGCTGTAAGCAAGGACCGCGAGCGGCATCTTTGTTTTTTGCTGTTGCTGCTGGATTTGCGGCAGATCCGTCTCCGGGAAAGTGAAGATCAGCGAAATCGGATCGAGCTGCGTGACGACGACGAGGCCGTTCGTATTTGACGGGCTGATGATATTGCCTATGTCGATCTGACGAATCCCGACCACTCCGTCGATCGGCGACGTCAGGCGCGTGAAGCTGAGTTGCACCTTCGCCGCTTCGATGAGCGCCTCGTCCGCTTTGACGGCATTCTGCAGCTGCGCTACTTGCGCCTTCTGGGTGTCAACCAGCTGCGGTGTGGCGTATCCTTTGCTCTCCAGGGGCATGTAGCGATCGAGATTGGCCTGGGCGTTCACAAGCTGCGCCTGATCGCGATCGCGCGTGGCGGTCATCTGGTCGATCTGGGCCTGGTAGGGACGCGGGTCGATCTGCGCGAGCAGGTCGCCGGTATGCACGGCCTGCCCTTCGGTGAAGTCGATGCTGACGATCTGTCCCTGGATCTGGCTGCGAATGATGACCGTGTTGTAGGCGATGACGGTGCCGACGCCGGTCAGATAGATCGGCACATCGTGCTGAGCGACCGTTCCGGCGACGCAGGCGGCGCCGCAGAGTTTTTGGAGGCCGATCCATGCAAGAAGGCGAAAGCGCCACCGCCGGCTAGGACGAACATCAGCAAGACAGTGAGGATGACGATTTTTCGTCGCATGGGCATTCTCCAAGTTTGCCGTCAGCAACCAGTCGAAGACGTGGAAGATGAAGAAGGGGAAAATCCGGTTGTCGAACACGGAATGCCGCTTCCCATCGTCGAGGGATTTAGGCTGGGTGTCGGAACGACTATCAACGGGCTAACCCCTGCGTTACCGATCTCGACGGAGCCCAACGGAATCCCGGTCCGGGCGATACCACCCGGCGAGGTGGGCGACGTTGCAGCCGACGATGAAGCACTGCTGCTTGAGCTGGTGCCGCACGTTCCCGAGGTTGCGGCGCCG
>JALYYG010000055.1 GCA_030946685.1 Candidatus Dormiibacterota bacterium
GACCTCGCCGCTGACCTCCACGCCCGGCACGAAGGGGAGCGCGGGCCTGACCTGGTAGTTCCCGGCGACCATCAGGGCGTCGGGGAAGTTGATGGCGGCGGCGCGAACCGCGATGCGCACCATGCCATCTGCAGGTTCGCCGGGTTCGACCTCCTCGAAGTGCATGACCTCAGGACCGCCCAACTCGCGCACGACCCAGGCTTTCATGCCAATCATGGTAGGGGTCGGACACTTCAGTTCCAACCAGCCCGACGCGCTTCGGCCACCCTTACCCCCGATGCGACTCTGCGCTGCGTTGCTTGCAATGCTTCTTTTGGGGGTTGGATGTGTGGCTCACGGTAGTCCTACCGGGACGAGGCCGACCCCGAAGGCAACCCCAAGCCCCACGCCAATGGAGACCCCGACGCCCTCGCCACTGACACCAACCACCACGAGTGTTGCCAGCAGCGCGTTCAAGCTCACCAGGGTCGTTGGTGGCCTTCAGAGCCCCGTGTTCGTCACTTACGCACCTGACGGGTCTGGGCGGCTTTTCGTCGTTGAGCAGGCCGGGCGCATCCTCATCCTGAAGGACGGCCGGCTCCTGACTACGCCATTCCTCGACGTCCGCGCGCGCGTCTCGGCTGGGGGCGAGCGCGGGCTGCTGAGCGTGGCCTTCCACCCAGACTTCGCGGTCAACGGTGTTTTCATCGTTGACTACACGCGTGCCTCGTCTCGGGCTGCGGACGTCGGCGACACGATCATCGCCCGGTACAGGGTCACGCCGCCGAGTGGGGACGTTGCCGATGCCGCCTCGGTGGAGACCCTGATGACCATCCACCAGCCGCAGTCCAATCACAACGGCGGCCTGGTCAGGTTCGGCCCTGACGGGATGCTCTACGTCGGGATGGGCGACGGAGGCAGCGCCGGGGACGTGGGGGCGGGCCATGCGCCGCAGGGCAATGGGCAGAGCCTGACCACTCTGCTCGGAAAGATGCTGCGAATCCAGGTCGGGGCCACTGGCTCCTACACGGTGCCGGCCGACAATCCGAACCTGGGCGGTGGGGCTCGACGCGAGATCTGGTCCTATGGGCTGCGAAACCCGTGGCGGTTCAGCTTCGACCGTGCCACAGGCGACCTGTACATTGCCGACGTCGGCCAGAGCGCGTGGGAGGAGATCGATTTCCAGCAGGCCCCGGGCAAGGGCGGAGTGAACTACGGGTGGCCCGTTTGGGAGGGCGCTCACATCTATCGCGGCGGCGTACGCATGAGCGGCGATACGAAACCTGTCGCCTCGTACTCACACGTGGGCGGGCTGTGCTCCATCACGGGTGGCTACGTGTATCGAGGCTCGCGGATCCCGGCGTTGAACGGTTTCTATGTCCTCGGCGACTACTGCACAGGAAAGATCTGGTCCCTGGTGAGGCTTGGCGGCAAGTGGTACCTCTCGCCACTGGTGGATACGGCCTTCCACATCTCGTCCTTCGGCGAGGATGAGGCGGGCGAGCTGTACGTTGTGGATCTCAACGGAGCGGTATATCGGTTCGATCCAAGGTGAATACTGATGAGCTTCGAAATAGTTAATCAAGCTGTGCTCGCCGGCACACGGCGATCGGACACACTGCATATAGACACCGAACACGGAAAAAAGGCCTGACCCCCGGCGGTTGGGCCGAGGGCCAGGTGGGGCAGGGAGTAACGGCTGTATTGCGGGACAGAGGCCGTTCCCCACACCGAAGCGGGAGTCCAGTTAGTGAAACGGCGGCGTCTGGCCTTCCTTGCAGCAGCTCCGCCGTCTGAACCTCACTCCAGGTCTGAACAGACGTTCTGGGTGTCCTAGCCGCGCTGTGAAGATGCAGCCTGAGCACACAACCGGCCTCCGACGCATTTCACGCCGAAGGCCGGCTTAGTGAGGCGCAAGGTGTGGCGGGCGGGATCTACCCCCTCCCTTCGAGCACCGCGACCCTTACCTCCCCGGCCAGCATAGACCTGGCCGGACCGGCTGTCAGGCTAAGCGTCGACTAGACGGCGCTGCTCTCGTTTGATCTCGCGCACGGCTCGCTTGACGCGCTTCTGCAGCTCGTCGAGAGGAATAAAGGCTTCGAGTACGTCCGACCGGGAATGGCACCACTGCACGAGCAGTTCGACTGCCGCGCGCTCGTCGCCTCTGTTCAGATGCAGCGCACGAGCTGCGTAGTCGATCGAATCGCGGGTCACAATGCCGCAGCGTAGACCGCGCATGCCGGGCTGTCTGTAGGACTTTTGATCCCGGCTTGTTAGCTGGAGCCTGCTCCCCAGTTGACG
>JALYYG010000078.1 GCA_030946685.1 Candidatus Dormiibacterota bacterium
GTCGCACCCGGAGGTGGCAGCGAGCAAGCCGTTGAATTTGAAGCGCCCGCATAACACAGCTGGTTAATCAGGTTGTAGCGATAGGCGTTCGAAGTGGCCGGCGCCGAGGAGTCGGAGGTCAGTTGATTCGCGTTATCGCGGGTGTAGTTTGCCGAGAACAGCGGCAGGATGCCGCCCTTGACGTCCGAGATCCCGACGAGTCGATCCGCCGCATCGAAGCTGAAGGTGTCCACCACGCCGCTGGCTGCGGGTAAGGTTTCGGTCGTCAGGTTGGAGTTGACGTCGTACCCGAACGTCGTCGTATTGCTCAGCCAGTCTTGGACGGAGGTCAGCCGCCCGGCGTCGTCGTAGCCCCGGGTGACGTTCTGCGATCCAGGATAGGTTATCGTCGTCGGCAGGCTGCGCAGGTTGTAGGCGTACTGCACCTGGGCGCCCGCCCCGTTGGTGTAGCTCGAGAGTCGATGGAGGCTGTCCCACACCCACGCGGAGGTCCCTGTACCGTCGGTCATCCCCGTGCGCTGGCCGTCACTGTCGTAGATGAGGTTCGTGACATTTGGCGTGACACCGTCCGTATAGGTGATTGCCTTCAGCTGGTTGGCCGCGTCGTACGTGAACGTCGTACAGGCGACCCTCGGCGTCGCACCGCAGTTGCCACCGGGGTCCTGCTGCGTTAGCCGGTTGCCGGCGCCGTCATAGCTGTAGGACGTGACATTGGCGAGCGCGTCGGTGAGCGAGTTGACGCGGGCCAGGGCGTCGTAGCCATAGGTGAGGATGGCGGTGTCCTTGCCATCTTTCTGATCCAGCACCGTGCCGTCCGCGTTATAGTCGGTGGTCAATGTCGTCGAATCGGCGCGTTGCACTTGGGTCTGTTGGTTGGCCAGGTCGTAGACGTAGTTCGTCCTGTTCGTATCAGCATCCACGAAAGAGTCCTGGTTTTGGTCAGCGTCGTAGTGCCGGACCGATTGGTGACCCAGCGGGTCGGTGACCGTGGTCAGGTTCCCGAAATTGTCATGGGCGTATGTCGTCGTATAGGTACTCTGGCACCCGCACCCCGTCACGTTCCCCTTCGGACTCGCCGAGGACGTCATCCAGCCGTCCGCGTTGTACACGTAGGTCGTCTTATTCCCCAGCGGGTCCGAGACCCTGGCCCGCTCGCCGTAGGCGTCGTAGCCGTAGGTCCAGGTCTTGCCATCCGCGTCAACCATGGAGGTGAGATCACCTGCGTGGCTTGCGTCGGCGTAGTTGTAGGTCGTGGTCTCCGTCTGGCTGGTACCCATAAGCGGCCGGGAGACGCTGATCAGGTTGCCACGACTGTCGTACGTATTCGTGGTCGTCACACTATTTGGATCTTTGCTCGTCAGGACCTCATTGAGCGCGTTGTATGTGTTCGTGGCTTGACGGCCGAGTGCATCGGTGATCGTCAGCGGGTTCCCGCTGACGTCGACGGTATAGCTCGTTGAGTTCCCATTCGGATCCGTAACCCTGATCACGGCCAACGTGTTCGTGTCATACCAGTACTGCCATGTAGCCGCCTCCGCCGTCCCATAGCCCTTGGTTACAGCAACGCGAAGCCCCTGGGTGTAGTAATCGACCTGCCGATTGCCCTTCGGGTCAGTGGTAGTCGTTTGGCCAGCGCCGTAAGCAAAAGATGTCTGTCGGTTCAACGGGTCCTTCTGCCATTGCACTCGACCGTTGCCGTCGTACGAGTTCTGCACGCCGGGACAGCCCGCGGTCGTAAAGCACTTCGGGTCCTTCATCACCGTCATCCGGTGGTTGCTGTCGTACCCGAACTGCCAATGCCCGCCATTGACGTCGATCACGTCCGTCAGGTTTCCAGCGCCGTCGTTGTACTGGAACTGCACAATGCGCGTGGGCGTGACGTTGGTGTCTGTGACCCCGGTAATGGTGCTGCCGGTCCAGCCTATGGTCAGTGTTCGGCCAGCTACATCCGTCACCGAGCTGAGGTTGCCGCCGGAGTAAGTCAGCGTCGTTGTGTAGCCGTTGACATCAGTTTCGGCAGTTAACTGGCCGGACGCATTGAAGGTATAGGTATCGCGCCCACCGCGGACAAAAGTCCACGTACCGTCACCGTTGTGCGTGAGGTTCGCGATGAAGCGTGGCGCCGAGGGGCTCCATGTGCTGCCCGACAAGGTGAAGCTCGCTTGGCTACCGTTCTCCTGCGTGATGGTGACGGATGTGCCATTCTGAGTGAGCGCCATCGCCTGGTTGAACTGCCAGCCGTAGCCCAGTGGGCCGTTCGTACCAGCCGATTGCGAGTTGTAAGTGCGAACAAAGGCGAGCGGATAGCTCCGCCCCACGATCGAAAAATCGGTGAAGACGTGCCAGAAGTTACCGGTACCCGTGTCGATCGGAAACCGGGTGAGGTTGCCGTGTAGCATCGACATGCCGAGACACGGCAGGCATAGATTCTGCCCACCGCCCGCTGACTGAGCGGCCGTGTACGGTCCACCAACCGGTGCCCGCGACAAGGGACCGATCGCTGAGGTCGCCAGCGGCGTCTGCCAGTAGGCGACTTCCGAGAGGAATCCGTGAAAGTTCTGTCCGATGGCGATGCCCCGAATCGGATTCAACGGCTCGGTGCCGTTGCACTCCCCGGTACTTGGCTTTGCGGCTGTGCCGACGAGCGAGCCGTCGATCCACAGCTCAGACTCGGCGTTCGCGCCGTCCTGATAGCGCCCCAGCACGTAGTGCCACAGGCCATCATCTAACGCCGCCCCACCCGTGGCGACGAATGAGTGCCCGTGTTGGTTGCAGACGACAAACAACGTGTATGACAGGGCTCCCGATGCCGCGTCTCGGCAGAGCCAACCGTTGCCGTTCACGGGCGAGCCCTCGATGAAACAGGAGCCGTGCCCTACTTGATCATTGTCCTGCTTGACCCATCCGCCTAGCGCCGTAATCGTCGCGGGACCCCCTGGAATCGTCGCTGCCATTGGATAGTTCAGGCTGTTGTTGTTTGGCTCTTGCAGGAAGGGCGGCGTGACGTGAATTGACGCGGCCGTGGGATCCGGATCTGCGGCTGCCTTACCGTCGGAGACGTTGCCCTGGACTCCTCCCTGATCGGCGACTCCCATGAGGTCCCGATAGGGGCCCGCTCCGCCCTGGTGGTCGTTCAGCCGCCAGTAGTTGGCCGGATTGGTGTTCGTGACGATGGTGCAGTAGGCTCCGCACGCGACCTTAACCTGGACCGTTAGGGCAACGGGTAGATTCGGCGTCTGCGTATCAAACCAGAATTGGGTCTCTTTGACCAGGTTAACGTCCAGGGTGTAGGAACCCACCTCAAAGGGCCCAGACCTCTGGACGTGGACTGTGGCCGAGCCGTTTGGCGCCA
>JALYYG010000123.1 GCA_030946685.1 Candidatus Dormiibacterota bacterium
TGGTCACGACCGGGTTGAGATGGGCGCCGCTGACCCGGCCCATGAAGAGGATCACCGCCATGACCATGAGAGCCGGTGCGGTGGCCACAGCCGCTCGCGATGGCGGTGCACCGGTAACAGTGCCGACGACGTCGATGCCCACGGCAACGAGCACGAGTAGGAAGGTTCCAAACGCCTCTGAGAAGAGACGGCGCCCCTCGAGCGGCGCCGTTGGCGATGAAATCACCTGATCCATGCCGGGCGAATTTGTCCGGCTAGGAGACATGAGCCGGTCGCAAGTGGATCGAGTCGTGCTCGCGTCTTTAAGTGAGCCCGCCCCGTCACGCCTTCAGTTGCAACTGTCAGACCTCGGAGGCCTGCCGCGATGCCGTCCTCGATAATTGCCCCTTGAGCAGGGAGCGCAGCCGGGCATTCCAATAGGCGATGCGCTGGCCGACCTTCTCTAACTGGACGAGGACAAGCCGCAGGTTGTTCAGGCTGTCCTCGCGGTCGCCGCCGTCTGATTGTGTGGCAACAAGCTGACGAATGCGCCTGATAACCGTCTCGTCCATGGCCAGGATCTCGGCATAGAGCCGGACCATGTAGAGAGCTTGTGTGATCGTGGCCTCGAACCGGTCATGCTCAGCACGTATTGCTTGAGTCGAATCGCCAGCCCGACCGGCAGCGTCGCTTTTCGTCCGGCGGCGCTGCATTTGGATGATCCGCGCCATTTACTTCTTTTACGCGCTCGGGCGTAATAGTGTCAGCAACACAGGTCACAGTGAGGCCTTCTGAGAGGGCAAAGTTTGCTGCTGCTGTTGCCGACGGGCGATCGTGCTCTAGTCAGGCGGATTTAGTGCAGCTCCCGCTTATCGAGCCCGATCGCATAGGATCGAGGCGGTGAGCGGTCGAGTCACGAAGCGCGCCAAGGCACCTCATCGCTCAGGGTCGTGGAACGTTCTGAAGAGCGGGTTCCACGCCTTCTCGGGCTTGATGTGGGTCGCGCCGCGCACCCCTTCCCTGCGCCTCGGCATCGTGGTCGTGATTGCGCTCGCGGCGGGCGGGGTCCTGCTGCGACTCACAGGTGCTGAGATCGCCCTCCTGGTGCTCTTGGGAACACTTCTGCTGGCCGTCGAGACAATCAACACCGCGATCGAGATGCTTTGCGACGTTGTTCAGCCCCTGCGCGATCCGAAAATCGGGAGGATCAAGGACGTGGCCGCCGGCGCCACAGCGGTCACCGAGATTGGTGGCGCGATCGTGGTGGGTGTCCTTCTCTGGCCGCATCTTTGGGCGGCACTGCACCGGTAAGTACAGAAGCTTCAGATCGTCCTCACACTATCGATGTCGTTCGCGTCCACTGCGTGCCCGTAGACTCGCACGGTCACGTGCGCACCCCTGCGCTTACTGGTGACCTGGCAGCATCTAGCGGTAGCGAACAGGACGTTGCACCAGGGCCTGTCCGGAGCGGACCAACTACCCTTGAGGCTGAATGGCAAAGAGATCAGTCAGGGACATGCTCAAGGCTCGCGCCTGGAACAGCCAGGTGAGCCTCGCGGACGTTGACCCGGGCGATCACCTAGGAGTCAAACGCAAGAAGTTGGCGAGCGCCCACGAGAAATACGGGCCAGAGTTGCTGGACCTCCAAGAGCGCCTCTTCGCGGAGAAGAAACAGGCGATCCTGATTGTTCTCCAGGGATTGGACACCAGCGGCAAGGACGGAACGGTCCGCCACGTGATGACGACGATGAATCCTCAAGGTGTGCACGTCCGTCCTTTCATGGCACCAACTGCGACCGAACTTCGCCACCATTTCCTCTGGCGGTTCAAGAAGGAACTGCCGGAGCCGGGCCACATCACCATTTTCAATCGCTCGTACTACGAGGATGTGCTCGTCGCCAAGGTTAAGAAGCTCGCCTCTCTCGAAGTGATCGAGAGTCGGTATGGGCAGATAAACCGATTCGAGGCCGGCCTTGTCAGATCAAACGTGATCCCCGTGAAAATCTGCCTCCATATCTCAAACGAGGAACAGCGTCAGCGCTTGCTTGCTCGCCTAAACACACCCGAAAAACGATGGAAGTTCAGCCCCAATGACATAAAGGAAAGGGGTCATTGGGATGAATACCAGGAGGCATTCAACATGCTCCTGACGCGCTGCTCGACGCCGGTCGCCCCTTGGTACATCGTCCCGGCGGATGACAAGGCGTTCCGCGATTGGGCAGTGTCGCGCGTATTGCTGGAAACCCTGCGAGCCATGAACCCCAGGGTCCCGATGCCTAAACTCAACGTGCCCAGCCTGGTCCGGCAGCTGCCGCCGGTCGACTGACACCGTCGGACCAAGTCATGGTGTGAGCGCCGACAGACGAAAATAGAGCCGTTGGGACCGGAACGCGACATCGACGACCCGGCTCTCCAGCGTATGAAGCTCGGTCCGGACGTCGAGCCAGCGGAAAGCGAGCT
>JALYYG010000157.1 GCA_030946685.1 Candidatus Dormiibacterota bacterium
AGCTCGCGGAAGACGCGGTCCAGGAGGCGGCAGTGAAGGCGTGGCAAAAGATCCGCCAGCTTCGAGAAGGCACCGAGATGCGACCGTGGTTTCTCGGCATCGTCGCCAACGAATGCCGCACGACGCGACGCAGCCGGTGGTGGGGTGTGCTGAAGATCGACGCCGATCGACCCGGCGCTGAGGCGCCCGACGAGGAAGCGGCCCGCGGGGTCGACCTGCGGAATGCATTGAAGCGGCTGCATCCTGAGCAGCGCCTTGTTGTCGTGCTCTATTTCTATCTCGATCTCCCGCTCGAGGAGATCGCGAGCATCGCCGGCGCGTCGTTTGCCGCAGTGCGTGGACGGCTGTATCGCGGCATTCGCGAACTGCGAGCGGATTTTCCGATCACGGAGGCCCAGGCATGAACCCGGAAGATGCGCTGCGAACCGAAATCCACCAGGCGCTGGATCCGATCGCCGGCTCCACGCCGGACCTCGCGCCACGGACGGTGCATCGGGTCCGGTCGGCGTCGCGTCGCCGACCTCTGCTGGCCATCGGACAGGTGGCGGCCGTGCTCGGCATCCTGATTGTTGGTGTCGTCGTCTTTTCTACGCATCGTGCTCGCGTGACGCCGGTCACGGTGACCACCGCGCCAACCGCGCCCATAGTTGCGGGACCGGGCGCCGGCATCGCGTGGATCGCGAGCCAGCAATCCAGCGGTGGCATGTACACGGGCGACATTGTCACTGGGATCGACCCGACCGGCCACGTGGTGGGCCAGATTAAAGCGCGGGACGAGCTTCGCTCGCCCGACGGGTCCCACCTGTATGCCCTGGTCGATGGCGGCGTCGACGTCTACAGCGCGGTGGATGGGCACAAGGAGCAGACGATTCGCCTGCAACCGGTCAGCTTTGCGGAACCAATGCTGAGCGCGGACGGACGCTTCCTGGCCGTGGTCGGCAGCTCGCCCTCGACGCTGCAACTGGTTGACCTATCGGCCAGCCGGTCCGTCGCATCGATCAACGTTGGCTCGCCAGCCTATGGCGTTGGACTCATCGTCGGCGCGCATGCCGAACACGTCTATGTAGTGGGCGCGACCATCGCAAAGTTCGCCTTCGACGGCGCGACCCTTCGGGCCGAACAGCGAACGACCGGGCACACGCTGGCGTGCGACGGCCTAGTCGTCGGCGGGGGGAATTCCGCCGGTGGGCTGCCCTTCCGGGTGCTTGCCGACGGCCGCACCCTCGTCGCCTTCTGCCCCTCGGATGGCCGGGTCACCTGGTTCGACCTGGATACCATGACGGTGACCCACGAGGTCGCCGTCGGCCAGAACAACCCGTTCTGGGTGTCGCCGGTCTTCTCGCCTGACGGCAATACGCTTTACCTGCACGAAGGTGGGACGGGCGCACTACACGCGGTCGACCTCGTGCACCAGACGATCAAGTCGACGAAGGTCGCCACGGCCGACACCAACCCGCTGGCGTGGCTCGCCTCGCTGCTGGTCACCGATGCCTACGCCGGCGGCATCCCGCGAACCGTGGCCGTATCCCCCGATGGCACGTGGCTCTACGCGGTTGGCGCATTCCAAGCGCCGGGCGGCGTGACCCTCATTCATTTGCCGGATCTGGCGGTGAAGGGGCGGTGGTTACCTGAGGTCTCGCTCAAATCGGTCTGGGTTTCGGCCAATGGGCAGGCGACCTACCTTCTCGAGAATGGCGATCAGCTGCGGGTCCTTCGCACCGATGGCTCCCAGATCGCGAAGCTCGCCTTATCGGCAAACACGAGCGGTTTCATCGTGCCGACCACGCCGTAGCCTACTTACGTTTCGGGCGCGCCACCAGCTCACCGCCGCAGTTGGGGCAGACATTATTCATGGCGTCGGCGCAGCCGGGACAGAAGGTGCACTCGTGGCTGCAGATGCGCGCAGCGGCATTCATCGGCAGCGCGGCGCCACACTTCTCGCACGAGGATCGCATCTCGAGTGGCATTCGCGGTTGGCCGGAGCCTACGAGCGTCGGAGGCGGCGGCGGGCGCGCTCGTAGGCCTCCTCGCGGGCCGCATCGATGCGAGCGGCGTAATCCTTGTCACTTTCGCCGCGACGTTGCGGCATCTTGGCGGGCCGCTGCGGGTATCGGAAGCGTTCCGAGGTGCGAATGTAGCCAGGGCGCCTCTGGTCCTTGATCTTCGCCAGGACGACTTGCGCAACCTCACCGACACTCGACTGGCCCATAAGGCCCACATCTTAGTAGAGCTCGAGGCCGTAGGTTTCTTCGACGAGGTAGAACGATCCGGCAGCGCCGAACTGCGCGATCAACGGCGTGATGGGGGTGAACTTGTAGACGACCCGCACCACCAGCGCGGTAGGACCGGATCCGCCACCAGCTGGTCGCGACTGCCAGGTGC
>JALYYG010000168.1 GCA_030946685.1 Candidatus Dormiibacterota bacterium
AGGCGCTCGGGTTGTCGGTGAAGATCTGCACGGACCTGAGCTCCAGCGCTCTGATCGTCTCTATCGCCTTGTCGAGGCCACGGCCCGTGCGCATGTGCATGCCGATGCGTCGCTCCTTGGGCACAGGATCAATTCTAGGAAGCGCCGGTGGGTAGACTGAATTGCCGTGTACAAGCTCACGAGTTTCTCCGTGGGGCCCTACGACAACAACGTTTACCTGCTGAGCGATCCGAAAACCAGGGAAGCTCTCTTGATCGACGCGGCTAACGACGCGCCGCGCATTATCAAAGAGCTCGACGGCCTTCAGGTCAGTCACATCCTCACCACGCATGGGCACGGCGATCATGTGCAGGCTCTGAAACCGGTGCGCGACCAGACCCACGCCCGCTTCACCTGTCACGAGGCCGATGAATCGATGATGCCCATCAAGGCCGATCACCGCGTTCGCGATGGTGAACGGTTCCGCTTCGGGGAGTACGAGGTTGTGGCCCTTCACACGCCAGGTCACACACCGGGCAGTATCTGTTTGCTCAGTGGTGAGCATCTGTTTTCGGGCGACACACTGTTTCCCGGCGGTCCCGGCAACACGAAAAATCCGTATGCCAGCTTTCCGACAATCATCGAGAGCATCCGCGGGAAACTGTTCACGCTCCCCGACGAGACCCGGGTCCTGCCGGGCCACGGCAAGCCCACCACTATCGGCCACGAGCGGCCTCACCTGGACGAGTGGATCCAGCGAGGCTGGTAGCCGCCCGGCCCGCGCGCCCATCCTCCGATTTCCTCCCGCGGGACCCTCATGCGATCCGGCTGGTCCGGACCGCGAGCCGGCGGCGGGATCGCCTTGAGCTCGCCACCGAGGACGATCGCGGGGCGCTCGTGCCAGTCGAGATCCGGCCGGTGGCCGCCAACATCATGCGACTGCACATCGGTGCCGGGGCGGGCCGCCCGTCGCGGCTCTTAGTTCCAGACGCGCCCAGCGGTACGGAGTGGTCGCTGCAGGAAAGCGCAATCGGGTGGTCTGTGTCCACCGGCGCCGTCTCCCTCGAGATCGATCGGGAGCCGTACCGTCTACGGCTGAAGGACGCGTCGGGGACAGAGCGGTTCGCGGAAGAGCCGTTTGACCGCGATATCCGAACGGGCTATCACCACTTTCCAACCGGCCACGCCCGCGGCTTGCGCTGGTTGACGGCCGGCCTCAAACCTGACGAAGCGCTTTTCGGCCTGGGCGAGCACTTCGGTGCGCTCAACCGTCGCGGCCAAGCATTCGCCTCCTGGACGGTCGATGCCTTCGGCGTTCGTAGCGACAGGGCCTACAAGAACGTGCCGCTGTTGTTGAGCTCTGCAGGCTATGGCGTCTTCTTCGACATGACCGGTCCCATTTACTACGACCTCGGCCAGTCGTCGGTCGCCGGCTGGCAGGCTATTGCCCGCGCCGATCATCTACGCGCCTATTTGATTCTTGGCGATGGGATTGCACCGATGATGCAGGCCTACCATCGGCTGACCGGTGCCCCGGCCGTGCCGCCGGATTGGTCGTTCGGCTTCTGGATCAGTCGCTGGGGTTATCGTAACCGCGACGAGGTGATGGAGGTCGCCCGGCGGATGCGACAGGAGCGCATCCCCTGCGATGTCATTCATATCGACCCGTACTGGATGCGCTACCACGAGGGACATCACGGCGACCTGGAGTGGGACGAGTCGGCCTTCCCCGATCCGAAAGGGATGATCGCCGAGCTGAAGGCGCTCGGATTTCGCCTCAGCCTCTGGGAGAGCCCGTACGTGCCGCTCGATTCCGCGATGCGAGCCGAGGGGGAGCAAAGGGGTTTCTTACTGATGGCCAAGGACGGCAGCGGGCCAGCCCTTGTCCATGGCTTTGCCAAGCCGAGCGCTGCGGTCGATTTCACCAATCCAGATGCCGTCGAGTGGTTCAAGGCGAAAAATCGGCGGCTGCTGGAGATGGGCGTCGCTGTGATCAAGACCGACTTTGCCGAGGACATGCCCGACGACGCCGCGCCCCATGACGGCACGCCGGCCGAGCAACTGCATAACCTCTATCCGCTCCTGTACCAGCGGGCCGTCTTCGAGGCTACCAAAGAGGTCCACGGTTACGGCCTCATCTGGGGCCGTGCGGGTTATGCGGGATCGCAGCGATACCCCGTGCACTGGGGCGGCGACCCCGGTTGCACCTTCGACGACATGGCGGCCAGCTTGCGTGGCGCCTTGAGCTGGATCCTGTCGGGGGCGGCCTTCGCCAGCTTCGACATGGGCGGTTTCTTTGGGATTCCGACGCTGACTGATCCGCCGAGCCCGGAACTCTATGTGCGCTGGTCACAGATGGGACTGCTGTTTTCCCACGCGCGGGCCCATGGCCACACGGCGCCGCGCGAGCCCTGGGCCTATGGCGAGCCCGCCCTATCGATCTTTCGCCGCTACGCCCAGTTGCGCTACCGGCTGCTTCCTTATTTATATGCGGCGGCGCGTCGCGCGGCAGAGGGCGTGCCGCTAGCGCGCCCACTGGTGTATGACCATCCCTCAGACCGGACGACCTGGCATCTCGACGACGAATACCTACTGGGACCAGACCTGCTTGTGGCGCCCATGTTCAAGCCGCGGGGCGCGCGCGACATCTATCTACCGGCTGGTGCCTGGTACGACTACTGGACCGACCGCCGGTATGAGGGTTCCCGCTGGGTCCGCTACGATGCCGGGCTGGAGACCCTACCGCTGTTTGTTCGGGCGGGTGCGGTCATCCCCATGGGCCCGGAGCTGCAGTACGCGAACGAGCGAGCCGGGGACCCGCTGAGCTTCGACGTCTATCCCGGTCCCGTCGGGACAAAGGATTTCGACCTAAGGGATGATCACCGGCAGTTGCAGTTCCGGCTCATTGTGGACGATCGCAGCCTTCTCTTGACAGGCGGCCCGCTCAACTACGAAGCCGACTTCCGAATACACCGTCCGCAGCGCCCGCCAATTGCCGGCCGGATGGGCCGCACCATCGACATCTCTCTCTAAAAGGCGCGGTTCGTAAACTTCAGCTCCCAGATCCCTCGCGTTTCCTTCGAGGGTATCGACGCAAGATGACGGGTATCTGGGGGTGGATCGCCCTCAATCGCTCACGTTCCTTGTTTTCAGCGTCTGCGCTAGTCTCCTCGGGTACCCAAACCGTGATCTGCTCTGGATGGTCACGGACACGAGCACGGACGATCGCCTCCATTTCGTCGAAGACGGAGAAGTCCCCGTTCAACGGATCCGATCCATACTTCCGGAGGGCATTTGCCCAGCGGCTAAGCGCCTCCTTCACGGCTTCCTCTGTCAGGCTGAAGTACGGCTTGATCGCATCAAGCGCTTCGGGTGCGCGCAGCAATAGAAGACTGTCGAGCAAGTAATGGTGGAGTTGCTCTTGTTCTGAGATGAAGATGGGATAGGCTGGCCG
>JALYYG010000172.1 GCA_030946685.1 Candidatus Dormiibacterota bacterium
CCTCACGGGATGGTGCGCCTTGCGAGTCCTCTCGATTGCTTATGCAGTTTGCCGCGGCCGATTCGCTAGACATGCGCGGCGAACTGCGTCCGCTTCGCTCCGATCAAAGCTTGAGCTCATCGCAGCCCTCCCAACGCGCCAACCCCCCACACGGTCGAGCCGAGGCTAGCATCGACCTTACAGGGTGTCAAGAAGGCGATGTGTAGCGGGTGAACCCGGAATTGGTCCCTGGGCTTCCGGGATCGGCCGGCGGCCGGGTAGGCTGGCGGGCATCACACGAAAGGACCGCCGCGTCAGAAGCACGGCGGTCCGGACGGAGGACCTGTTGGACATCGCCCTCCGCGAGCAGATGCTCGCATCCGCGACTGACGCGGTCAATGGCCTGTGCACCTTCGCTCAAGATCAGCCACTGGCCGACTTCGACGCGCGCGAAGAGCGCGTTCTGGAAACTGGTCGGGCACTGCTGGCGACGTGGTTGGGCCAGTTGGCGAGCGCTGCGGGTCCGCGGACACCGGCGTGCCCCAAGTGCGGCGTTCACTCACTGAATGCGGTGCAACGTCGGCGAAAGCCACGCACTATGAACAGCCGTTGCGGGACCGTCCACATTCCGCGCGTCCGCCTGACGTGCCGCGGGTGTGGGCACAGCCGGCTGCCACTCCAAGCGGCTTTGGGTGTTGGTGCAAAACAGCGCACCAGTGGCGGCCTCCAGCACTGGGAAGCACTGGTCGGCGGGCTGACCATCTTCGCCGAAGCAGCTCAGTTGCTCGAGACGTTGTCCGGCGTCTACGTGGGCACTGAGACACTGCGTACCCACGCCGAAGCGGCCGGCACCGAACTGGAAGGCGAACAACGGGCGGCCATGGCGCAGGTGCAGGCCACGCAGGAGCCGCCGCCAGGCTATGCGCCAGTCGTCGAAACCCTGGTGGTGGAGACCGATGGGGTGATGGCGCGTTATCGGGATCACCATCTCGATGGCACGCTGATCAAGGGGGAATGGCACGAGATCAAGCTGGGCCTGGCGGGTGATTGGCAGGCTGGCCAACTGGTCAACTCAAGCTATGTCGCGGCGCGCGAGACAGCGACCAGCTTTGCGCCCCGCCTGGGCACCGAGGCGGCCCGACGCGGAGCACTGGACGTCAGCGGCTGGCGTGGGCTGGGCACAGACGGTGGCGGACAGGAAGCCGTGTTGCGCCGCGTTGTGGTCATTGGCGATGGAGCCAAGTGGATCTGGGAGCACGTGGCCACCATCTTTGGCAGCGAGCGCGTCGAAATCCTGGACTGGTATCACTGCTGCCAGCATCTGTGGACCACCGGCAATGCGATGTATGGAGTCGGCTCGACTGAGACAGCTGCCTGGGTCGAGCGAGCCAAGGACCTGATCTGGGAGCGCGGCCCAGCAGACCTGCTGGCCTTGCTGGCGACGCTCGAGGGCACAACGGAGGAGGCCCGAAAAGTGCTGGCCACCGAATGCGGCTACTTCCGTACCAACGCCGAGCGGATGCGCTACCCAACCTACCGCGAGCAGGGCTGGCCGATCGGTTCGGGTGCCGTCGAGTCGGCCGCCAAACATCTCGTCCAGCAGCGAATGAAACGTGCCGGCATGCGCTGGAGCGACTTGGGTGCCCGCGCCATCCTGCACCTCCGTTGCGCCATGCTCAACGCCGCAATTTTGAACCTAGCCGCCTAGTCAGGGACCGAAGTCGGGTTCACCCATGACGAGGTCATACCCAGGTTCCCCGTATAGCTGCACCAGCCGCTACTTTGCACCTGGTGGCGCGAACCTTGATACCGGTGGCGAATTCGACCATCACTGAAGAGCCGCAAACCTTGAGCAGCGGGTCCTGGCTAACGGTGTCCCAGCGGACCACTCGCTGAGTCGTATGAAATTGAGGGCGGCAGCGGTGGCGACGTGCTGGAGGCGAGTCTTCGCCAAGCCTATGTAGCGCGAGCGACGCAGGCCGCTGCGTCTGACCGCTTGTTCATGGGTACCCTCGATTCCAGCCCGAGTGGCGTACTGCTGATGGAAAGCCTCGGTCGTCTGCCAACGCCGGGCGGCCTGCAGCGCTTGGTAGTGTTCGCGCGATTGGAGTCCGATAATGCGGGGCTCGAGCTTGGCCTTCGTGCAGCGTGATCGTAGAGGGCAAGGTGTGCAATCCTTGCGAGCGAACCGCGCCTCCCAGGTCATGCCGGTTTTCGGATAGGTGTGCGGTAACCAGGAGATCGTCTCCTTGCCGGCTGGGCAGGTGACCACCCGCCGCTCCCAGTCGACCAGGAACTCGGCCTTGGTTAGTCCGGCCCCCGAACGGGCTTGCCAACTCGGGTCGTCGGCGACCGGCCCAATGACGGTGACGCCGTAGGTTTGCCGGCTGTCCACCAGCACGCGCGAGTCGGTGTAACCCTTGTCGACAAGGTGCTCAGCCGGCAGACGATCACCTCTGGCCAGGGAGGCGTGCACGACAGCAAGCATCGCGTCGTCAGGGACGGCCGCTGGCGTCGTCTCGACATTGGTGATCAAGTGCGGCATGTCGGAATCGCAGGTCTCGGTGAAGTGGACCTTGTAGCCGACCCAATCGACGCTTCGCTTGGAGCTGTAGCGCGCATCGGGATCGTATGGTGAACTGATCATCTGTGCAGGCGTAGGGATCTCTTTGACCTCGCGCCAACGCAGGCTCCCCGCTTCGGCGACGTACTGCTGGGTCCAGACCTCCCGCAGCACCTGAACTGCCGGAACGTGCTGCAGCCAAGGCTGGTCCACGGCCGCCTCGACCGCCTGCAGCAGGAGCAGCCCGTCGGCGGCGATACTCGCGGCCAACTCTCGACGGGCCTTCTCCGTCTTGGGTAGGTCGAAGTTCTCAATACGGCTGCCGTAGCGCTCGTACCACACCGCTGGAGCCAGACTCCGAAGCCAGTCTGGGGCGACCACCGCCAAGCTATTGAGCGCCGCTCGTAACGTCTCGCCAACCCGCTCCAGTCGATTGAGCACGCGGACAGCCGCCAGCACGTGGGTCGAATCCGTGCGTTGTCGGCCCCGCTGGCGGAACAGACCCAGTATCTGCGCTCGGCGCAAGAGCGCGTCTAGCAGCTCCAGTTCGGCGTGGCCAGTGACCAAACGGGTGCGAAACTCGCTTAGTACGGTGTGATCAAAGCCCGGATCACTGAGCTCCAGCCCCAGCATGTACTTCCAGTCGATGCGACCGCGGACAGCATCCGCCGCCTGACGATCAGACAGGCCTTCTGCGAACTGGAACAAGGTGACCAACGCTAGCCGCCACGGCGCTTCAGCAGGCTGCCCGCGCGTCGGGAACAGCGCCGTAAAGGCCTCGTCTTGGTAAATGCTGCCAAATGCATCGTGAAGCCGCAGATACAGATTCCCGAGCGGAAAAGCGGCCTGGGCCACGCGGGCGGTCTCCTCGGGCACGGGCCCGATCGGCTCAGGGTGCAAGGACATCGCAGCCTCTCTTCTCAGTGAGATCGAAGCCACCCTACTCCCGGCGACCACTCGACCGGAAGAGGCACGCGTCACTGGACCCTAATTCGCCACCAGTGTCAAGGTTCGCGCCATCAAGTGCAAGGTAGCGGCGGGGCACGGCTTGATGGGGAACAGCTGTGAGGGGATGGTTGTTCGCGGTGATCCAAGGCGTGTTGAATAGCCTCTCCCGCAATCGTTCGTGGGGAAATGTATGCATCGTCTCGAGCAGCCAATAGCGTTCTGGCGCCTGACCCGTTTGCTTCGATGCGCAAATCTCACGGTTCTGGCCTGCCTGACTGGGTTGATGGCCGCCTGCTCGCCGCCGACAGCACTGCCCGCACCCAAGGTTGCATTGCCTTCACCCACGACCGCACCCACTGCTCCATCAGCCGCGGCCGCATCAAGCACCTGCAAGGTAGCGCAGGTCTACGGGAGCCCGACTACCGAGAAGGGCTGGAGCTGGGCGCACGAGCAGGGTTTGCTGGCGGCTCAGCAAGAGCTACCCGGGGCCGACCTGTCGCTCCGAATGGACGGCGTGCCCGACGACAACAAGCAAGCCGTCGAAGACCTGATCGAGAGCATGGTGCAGCAAGGCGCAAACGTTGTCTACACGACCTCGGCTGGTTTCGCGGAGCCGACGAGGGCGGTCGCATCGCGTCATCCGGAGATCGCGTTTTACAACGCCGCGGGTGTCCCAGGGCTAAAAGATCCACCCAATATGAGTTACTACAACGCAACCATTGAGGAGGGTCGCTACATCACCGGCGAGTTGGCCGGCTTGGTGGTTGAACCTGGCGCGAACATAGGCTATGTCGCCTCCCAGCCCACTCCAGAGG
>JALYYG010000195.1 GCA_030946685.1 Candidatus Dormiibacterota bacterium
CGAACCTCCGAAATCACGGGTATCGCGAGCCGGGTTGTCAGCGCTGTCATCCTAGCCGTGCGCATTCGCCGGCGCCCACAGTTTGCTCGGGCATACTCTGCGTGTGAGCGACTGCTGCACGCCGAAGGGTTACCGGCAGATCTTCAGCGAGCGCAACGCGCGAGCTGAGGCGCGCAGCTATCGCCGCAAAGGCCTCGACGCCACGTCCCGTCGCATCGTCGAGCTGTTGAAAGAGCGCGGAGTGGCCGGCCTGACCCTGCTCGAGGTTGGCGGCGGGGTCGGCGCCATCCAGATCGAGCTGTTGAAAGCGGGCCTGGCACGGGCAATCAGCGTGGAGCTGACGCCAACCTATGAGGCGAGCGCCGCCGAGCTGCTCCGCGAGGCCGGATTCGAGGATCGCGTCGAGCGCAGGGTGATGGACTTCGTCAATGCGGGCGCCGACATCGAAGCCGCGGACATCGTCGTCATGAACCGGGTGATCTGCTGCTATCCGGACCTCCCGCGCCTCGCGGGCGCGGCCGCCGACCATGCTCGAGGCCTCCTGGTCATGAGCTTTCCGAAAGAGCGGTGGTGGACGCGCGGCATCGTGTGGATGGCCAACGTCGGGATGGCAGTCACCCGCCGCGAGTTCCGCGTCTTCGTGCATCCGATGGCCCAGATCCTGGCCACGGCGAAGGAGCACGGCCTCAAGCCGGCCATCGACCTGCCCGGAGTCTTCTGGCAGATCGCGGCGATGCAGAGGGTCGCGTAGGACCCCCTTTTCGCCGCGACCGCTCCGGAGTAGCCTACGAAGGCCCGGAAAATGAGCGCCAAGAAACACCGGCCGACGAAGACCGCCGAGCGGACGCCGCGGTTGACGACGCTCGCCAAGAAGGAGTACGACAAGGAGCTGAGACGGCTCCAGGTCGAGCTCGTTCAGCTCGAGGAGTGGATTCGACACCGAAACCTTCGCGTGGTTGCCATCTTCGAGGGACGGGATACGGCCGGCAAGGGAGGCATCATCAAGCGGATCACCGCGCTGCTGAACCCGCGCTACTGCCGGGTCGTGGCTCTACCCGCCCCAACCGAGAAGGAACGCACACAGTGGTATTTCCAGCGCTACGTGACCCACCTGCCCTCGGCCGGCGAAATGGTCCTGTTCGACCGCAGCTGGTACAACCGGGCCGGCGTCGAACGCGTCATGGGCTTCTGCACGGACGAGGAGTACGACGAGTTCATGCGCACATGTCCGCAATTCGAGCGGATGCTGGTTCGCTCTGGGATCATCTTGATCAAGTATTGGCTCTCGGTCAGCGACGCCGAGCAGGAGCGGCGCTTCCTGGCACGGATCAATGACCCGAGCAAACGCTGGAAGTTGAGCCCGATGGATTTGCAAGCCCGAGCGAGATGGGTCGACTACTCCGAGGCGAAGGACCAGATGTTTGCGTACAGCGACATCAAGGAAGCGCCCTGGCACGTCGTCGAGACTGACAACAAGCGGGCGGCGCATCTTAATCTGATCACCCACTTCCTCACGCTGATCCCGTACGAAGAGGTCGCGCACGAGGGAATCAAGCTTCCGCCGCGACAGAAACGCAGCTACAACCGGCCCCCCAAGAGCTCGCAGACGATGGTCCCGGTCCGGTATGAGGTGGTTTGAGGTGCAGAGCCCTCCGGGCCCAACAGGAGGCAGCGCAACATGAAAGTGAGAGACCTGCCGCCAGGACGCCTGCTCTCCGTCGAACCAGACGCAAATCTCGCCGACGTGGCCAGACGCATGCGCCTGGACGACTGCGACTCGGTGGCCGTCATGGCCGATGATCGACTGCTCGGGATTCTGACCGAGCGGGACCTGGTGCGTGCGATCGCTGACGGCGTCGATCCGAAGAAAGCTCGCGCGGACGTATTCATGTCCGCGGACCCGGCGACTGTGTCGGCCGATGAGGATGTCTCAGTGGTGGCGGTCAAGATGATGGCCCTTGGCATCCGGCACCTCCCCGTCGTGGATGATCACGGAGCCCCGATCGGACTACTTTCTTCGCGTGACCTGGTCGCCGTGCTCGACCGCGGCAAGCTCTAGAGGGGGCGGTCCTCTCAGTCAGCTGTTTCGGATCTGCCAGGCGAATGCGAGTGGCGACGACGCGGTGAGATCGATGGCCGGCTCGACAGTGGACCACGACTCAACATTGTCCCGGTAGTCCGCGGTATTGCCATTGAACTGGGCAAACCTGTCGGTTCCGTCGGGTGGGCAGGCGATCATGCCACCGACAGTCCCGGTGGCGGCAAACGAGTTCGGCCCTTCGACCGCGGCGCCGGCGAGTATCGGAGGCGAGCCGTCCAGGGATCCGACCAGGTCGGTGACCTGGTGCTGCATGCAGAAGGGAAAGACCTTTCCGGCGCCCACGATGAGGCTCGTTCCCCAGGCGTTGGCGCCCAGGATGTTGGCGAGCCAGCGCTGCCCGTAGGTCGTGTAGGTCTTTGTCCCGGTGAGCGAGTCGTACATCGCCGCGGTGGCGGCTAGACCGGCTCCGTGAGTCGTGGTGTCGAACTGGTCCCACGGGAAACCGAAGCCGAATGGGTCGGCGGCTGCGACCGAGGCAGCGCCGTCGAGCTGCTTCTTAAGATCC
>JALYYG010000204.1 GCA_030946685.1 Candidatus Dormiibacterota bacterium
CATCCTTGTGCTGGTAGGCGAAGCAATCGGGTAGATCGTAGTAGTCGGACACCTTGACCGGGGGACCGAAGGTCTGGCCCCCATCGGTGGACCTGACCAGCAGCACCTGGTTGCGGTTGTCGGCGCCTCTCACCGCGTTGTTGAAGTTGGAGAAGACGATGTAGTACGCCCCATCGGGTCCGGTGAACGGGTTGGCAAAGCTTTGGAAGTCGCACGTCCCCGGATCTCCAACCGAGACGGGGCAGAGGTTGGATGTCGTGACCACCGCCACCCGGTTGCTGAAGGTCTGGCCGTAGTCATTCGAGAACGACGAGTAGATGATCCCCGTGCCCGAGGCGGTGAACTCCGTGTAGGCGACGTACACGCGGTCCTGGAAGGGGCTCCCGACATGGTTGTCAACGGTCATGTACGGCTTGTCCTGGAAGGGTTTGCCGTTTGGCGCCCCGGTGCCGGTTACCGGGTTGGTACCGTTCGGGTCGGCGGTTTCGATGACGGGGTGGCCCGGGAAGTTCCATGACGCTCCGGCATTCTTGGTCGAACGGTACACGTAAATCGCACTTGATGCGTCCTTGTCTGGTGTGGTGCCAGGGCCGCGTTCAAAAACCTGGCAGGTCATGTAGGCGTTGCCCTTGGTATCCCACGCCACCGATGGGTCGCCGCCGGCCTGCCAGTACTGGCGCGCCGCGCCAAACGCACCGCCACGGGTGAAGGAGTGGGGGATGATCGAGTACCCCCAGGTGCGGCCTCCATCGAGGCTATAGGCGCCGATGCAGCCGCCGTCGCCGCGCTGGTAGTTGTTGTAGAAGGCGACGAGATGGTTCGGATTGTTGGGGTCCGCCGCGATTGCGGTTTCGTTCTGGGCCTGGGCGCGACCCTGCAGGTCAGGGTCGGTCAGGTTCTGACAATCGGGGTTGACCTTGATATTGCCTTTGGCGTGGCCGTTGCCGCCGTCGCCCTCGTTATTCCCACTCGCTTCTTCCGAGGACCCCGATGGGCAGCCCTGGCTATTGGACGGGAAGTAATTGGAAGGCCGACCTCCCTGACCATTGCTGCCGGAGTAACTCGTCGGCCCGGCCGTCGGACTTTCTTCCGAGGCGCCGGCATCAACCCCAGGCTGGGTCCGCGGGTTCAGCGTTCCCGCCAGGGCCAGCGTGCCAACGCTAGAGAGAACTCGTTTCTGGAGCGCCGTCATCTTTGCGTACATGCCAGCCTGGACGGGCAGCGTGGACGCCGCCGGTTGCCATAGCAACATCCCAGCGAGTGGAAGAGCGCTGAGAAGTCGCAAGTATCGATGCTTCATCTATTCCTCCGCAGCATTTGCTGCTTGTCTCCCGGTGGTTCCCGGGGAGAGGGCGACGGCGCCCTCTCCCGCCAACACTGACTCAGTCGCCTGTTTGCTCGCCGTGTCCGTCAGGGACGGGTACGGCGGTCGTAAACACATCCTCGTCGCGGTTAACCCCCTGCGGGGTCGGGTCATTGAACTGGGTTGGAACGGCATTCCGCGTGTCGGACCAGATGGGATGGGCTATGGCCTGTCCACCCTGATCCTCGCCATTTTGATTCCCGGATTCGCCTCCGGTGACGACGAGCCCGCTGTAGTCGCCGTTGAAACCGGCCTGGATGCCGTCCGGCGGCGGGAACCGTGGTGAGACGACGCGCTCGGCATAGGGCGTCAGGAGGCCCCGTCCCCCGGAAAGGGCATAGTCCGAGTTCTCCTGCTGCACGCCCGGCTGGCCCGGAGCGAACACAACGCGGTTTGGATTGAACGGGTCGGCCAGGGTGCTTTCGTTCGGCACCTGGTCGGTGCGGTAGTAGCTGACGGCGACATGATCGCTGGCGCCATTGCCATCGTCACCTTCGCCAGTTGCCCGGTTGGCCCGTGCGCGCGCGCTGTCTTGCTCACCCTGAGTTCCGCTCGAGACGACGTCGATGGCTGGGAAGTAGTGATCTTTCCCGTTGCTCGGGTTGACCTCCTCGGTGGCCTGGGTCCAGGTCAGGCCTCCGTCCCGGGACCGACTCAGCTGGATATCGAATTGCCGCTGGGCATCCGGACAGAAGCCGGTGATCGTCACCGGGCCGCCAGGGGATCCGAAGGTCTGGCTCTGCGTATTTCGTGTCGAGCAGAAGTCCTGCCAGGTCGCGT
>JALYYG010000205.1 GCA_030946685.1 Candidatus Dormiibacterota bacterium
CAGCGCGGGCTGGGCAAGATTGCGACGGAGCAGATACTCGGTCAAGTCGGGATGACAGCGTTCCTTACACATACCTTCACCACAGTCTCTGAGGCGATGGAGTGGGTCGCTGAAGGTTGATCTGATATGCCGCAGCCGCGGGGTCGGCCGCTGAAGGAGTGACGCAGTTTGACACCCCGGGGAACGCCGGCGGCCAGCTGTTCAAATTGGCAGATCGGGAGGGATTCCGCGCGACACAAACCCAGGCCCGGAGATGCGCCTCGCCTGAGAGGGACCTGGCTCCCCCATTTGGTCTCTCCTTGAGTGGTACGCCATCGGAAAAACCAACCCTGGCCTTAGTCCGACCGCCGGCTAGGCGACTCCGCCTATCTGGCGCGCGGTGAAGACTAGCCGCTTTGTCGCGAACGCCCCAGCCCAAAGGGGGTAGCACGTGGTCAGCGTGAGTCGGTGGTCGCCGGTCGCGGCGAGCACCGTGCGGTCGGTTGGGCTGACGACCTTGGAACCGGTGATCTCATACACGTAGAGGCCGTGCTGCGTCTGGATCTGCACGCGGTCGCCTGGCTTCAGATGGCTGAAGCTGAGCCAAAAGGAGTTATGTCCCGCCACTCCTACGTTTCCGGGTTGCCCCGGCCACGGGGTGCTGGGGTAGTGTCCGGGTCCACGATCCAGGACGTTCAAGCCGACGCCCTGTCGAACGACCGCGCGATAGCCGACCGCAGGGACCGAGATCTCGAACCAGACGCCGTCGACCGGCGTCTGGTTCGGCGCGGCGGTCACCTTGGCGGGCGCGGGCGGTAGCAAGGCGGCCAGCATCGTCGGAGCCCTTACGACCGACGGATCGATGATGGGAACGGCCAGCGCCTGCAGCGGCGCAAGCGCCGCCGCGCCGGAGGGATTAGTGAAGTACGGGCCAAGGCTGGTGACAAGGATCGCCGCGCCGGTCACTAGAGCCATCGAGCCGAGAGCCATCAGGACCGTTGCCGGGCCCCGACGTCCCCGGCCGACCGCGAGGAGGGAATTAAACCCCCCCGCGGCGCGCAGATTGTGTGTCATCAGGACAGGCGGCGCCTCCAGGCGACCGACATCATGATCGCAAGGGCACCGAGCCCAACCAGGAGCAGAGCCAGTACCTCGGCGGGTGGAGTCAAGCCGGTGTCAGCGAGAACTGCACCAGATCCACCAGTCGGGATGACGGTCACCGATTCGCCAGGGGCGCTGCTGGCGACCGGCATATTGTTGGCGTCACCGCTGTACTCGGTCATCCAGTGCCAGGTCCCGGCGGTGCCGGCGACGTGGCCCGTCGATGTCGAGTAATTGCCGTTGCCGGCGGTCACGTGGACGGTCTCGGTGTAAGCGACAGCGTGCTTCGGGTCGTAGAGCGTAAAGGTGATGGTCCCCGTCGGGCCTTGGCCGCCGTTCAGCATCGCGGTGTCCTTCAGTGTGGCGCCCACCGTCGCGGACTTGGGGTTCGGCGTCGTGCTGATCGACGGCTGGGCGATTGTGTGATTCAGCACACGGGTAAAACCCGAGGACAGGTTTGCCTGCGGCTGGGTGGCGGTCTTGTGCTGGCCGACGTCCACCTGGAAGTAGCCGGACGTGTTGACCGTCTGCTGGAAGGTGAGGGTTTTCGGCCCTGCTGCTGCGGGCGGGAAACTCGCGGTGACCAGCTGGGGCGTACCCACCAGCTGCTGCGTGGTGTGGGGCGCGTCGCCGGGTTTGAACGTGATCCCGGGCTTACCCGGCTGCCCGTCTGCGACGTTCAAGCCGTAGTACGTGAGGATGTGGTGGACGTTGAAGTTAAGCGTCACCGTCTGCGGTTGGGAGATCAGGTTCTTGACGCTGATGGTAAACGTGATGTTCGCCCCGCTCGGCCCAATGGTCATGAAGTTGGGACTGAACACGAACGGCGGAGAGGCCGGCTTGCCCGCGCTCAGGATGCCGAGGAACGCGCTGGCATTCGCGGGCGCCACCGCTGTCGTCATCGCACCCAAAACCGCGACCAGAACGGCCAGTGTCCTGGCTAGACGTCGCCCTCCCACCCCAATAGGCAGTCTCATACCACTCCCTCCCACGTAATCACTGACCCCTTTGTGCGGAATTCAGTGCACTACAGCATCCGAGGCTTTGAGATGAGCGGGAGTGGTATTTCTGTCATTCGCCGAGGCGCAATGTGCCCACCGACCCACCGTTGAGGGCGATCGTCCTGGCCTTCGGCGCGGCCGAAAACGCCTCTTATGACCAGGTGCCACGTTCGTGCGGCGCCGCCCTACTCTCTGTTTCCTTGCTGAATCGGTAGGGCTAAGGTCAAGTCCTGCCGTTCGGTGTGCAGCGCCCCTTGGTCGAACAAACGCAATCGGTGGTGGGCCGCTTCTACACAGATGACCGCCCAGGCGAATCACGGACGTTAAGCGGAGCGGGAGGGATTTGGC
>JALYYG010000219.1 GCA_030946685.1 Candidatus Dormiibacterota bacterium
TTGCAGTCGACGTTCGGTGGAACATAGTGACCCTCTCGGGTGACGTGGACCGAAAGAGCGATGCCGAGATATTGACACGTCTGACAAGCGAGCTGGACGGCGTCGTAGGCGTTGTCGACAAGCTGACTTACCAGTGGGACGACTCTGCAGCTGCTCCGGTGGCAGCGTCGTCGCGTCAGCGCGACTTCAGGGCCATCTAATCAAGCACGGTCCTGAGGCTGGTCTGAGTCTTATGTCCTGAAACTCACAGGTCTTTCGGCCCTCGAGTGAAGCGGCCGCCAGGAACAGGCTGTAGATCGGCGATGTGTCGCCGGCCCAGTCCGTAGTCAGTTCACGAAAAGGAAACGACCATGAAAGCACTCGTATACCACGGTCCCGGACAGCGCTCTTGGGACACCGTCCCCAACCCGACCATCCAGGCGCCGACCGACGCCATCGTCAAGATCGACACTGCCACCATATGCGGCACCGACCTGCATATCCTCAAGGGCGATGTGCCAGCGGTGAAGGCAGGCACCATCCTCGGTCATGAGGCGGTCGGCACCATTGTCGAAACCGGCGCAGCCGTCACCAACTTTCAGATCGGTGACCACGTTCTGGTTTCGTGCATAACGTCGTGCGGCAGCTGCCGATTCTGCAAGGAGGCCCGCTACGGCCAGTGCACAGGTGGTGGTGGCTGGATATTCGGGCATTTGATCAACGGGCTCCAGGCGGAGTACGCGAGGGTCCCGTTCGCAGACAACTCGCTCTACAAGATTCCGTCAGGCCTGACCGATGAGCAGGTCCTCTTCCTGTCCGACATCCTTCCGACCTCATTCGAGGTTGGCGTCCTGAATGGCCGCGTGAGGCCTGGCGACACCGTGGCCATCGTCGGAGCAGGCCCGATCGGCCTGGCGGCGGTCATGACCGCGAAGCTCTACACCCCCGCTCGGATCGTCGTGATCGACCTCGACGACGGCCGGCTGGCGAAGGCGAAGGAGTTCGGCGCAGACACCACTATTAACAACGGCCGCGAGGATGCAATCAAGCGGGTCCTCGAGCTGACGGGCGGTCTTGGCGCCGATGTGGCTGTCGAGGCGGTCGGAATCCCGGCAACATTTGAGCTGGCTGCGGAGCTTATCCGCGCCGGCGGGACGCTCGCCAATGTGGGCGTGCATGGCAAGCCCGCAACCCTTCACCTGGAGACGCTCTGGATCAAGGACGTCACCATCACGACGGGGCTGGTGGACACGCGCACCATTCCACAGCTCCTATCGCTGATCGCGGGCGGCAGGCTCGACCCCACAGTGCTGGCCACCCATCGCTTCTCAATGGATGAGGCGATGGAGGCCTATGACGTGTTTGGCGACGCGGCTAAGACCCACGCGCTCAAGGTCGTTCTCAAGGGGACTGCGGTGTCCGCCGAGACCACGGCAAAGACCGCGGTCAAGGCCTCGGCTTAGTCCACACCGGCTGGGGCGTCGCGCCCCGGCCGGTGCCAGCTGAGTTAGTAAGGAGTTGATGTGACACACGATCGTGACCCAGACGCCACACTCGGCAAGGTGATGGCTGAAGGAGGGGAGACTGGTCGTCCCATGATCGGTCGAGCCGGCCTCACCACAGCCTCGGCGAACGTACTCACCCTCTCCAACGAGGAGTGCTGGGCGCTCTTGCGCAGCCACAATCTTGGCCGGCTCGCGATTGTCGTCGAAGGTCGGCCGCGGATCTTTCCCCTCAACTATGCAGCCGCCGAGGACACGGTGGTCTTCCGCACTGAGCCAGGGGCCAAGCTCCAGCATGGCCCAGGCTTCGCCGCCTGTTTCGAGATCGACGACTATGACCCAGGCACGGTGATGGCCTGGAGCGTCATGGTAGTCGGAGTTCTCGAAGACATCACTGACGCGACCGACGAACGCAGCCGTCGTCTTCGCAGCCTACCGGTTGAACCGGCCGCGCCAGGCAGCAAACTGCATTGGCTTGCCTTGAATGTCGATGAAATGAGCGGGCGCTCATTTCGAGGCGGCTGGATCGTGCCTGGCCACTATCTGGGCTGACGGGCCCCCCTGGTGGCTAATGCATCACGAACGTCGAGTCCACCCAGGACAAAAGGACGGCGAGCGCAATCAGCCTGCCCTCGACAAGCCGCACCCACCGCATCGAGCCGACTATGGGCGCTCGAGGTTAAAGGGAATGGACGAGATTCCTAAATGTTGATGGTGGGCCGCCGGACCTGAGCCCGGCTTAACTCCAACATCCGCCTTCAGTACAGTCAGTAGGGCTTAAGGAGACTCGGCAGTACACTGGGTCCTTGAATATGAAGCTGGAGCTGGTTGCCGTTCCAGTGACCGATGTAGACCGCGCCAAGACGTTCTACGTCGACAAAGTCGGCTTTCACGCCGACCACGACTATCAGGTCAGCGACAAGCTGCGGTTCGTGCAGCTCACACCCCCTGGATCCGCATGCTCAATCGTGATGGGAACTGGGATCACGGAGATGGCGCCGGGCTCCCAAAAAGGGCTTCAGGTTGTTGTGGATGACGTCGAGGCAGTACGACTGGAGCTGGCCGACCGCGGAGTCGAGACAAGCGAGGTCGAGGTGCATCCCTGGGGAACGTTTATCTACTTCAGCGACCCCGACGGCAACACCTGGTCGGTGCAGCAGATCCCTCGGCGGGAGTAATCGCGTCTCGAGGCGACGGCGGTTTCATGGTTAGGC
>JALYYG010000220.1 GCA_030946685.1 Candidatus Dormiibacterota bacterium
CCAGCCTTCGAGGCCGTACTACATCCTGGCGGTACCGGGAATCGGCTACCGCTTCACCAACGCACGCCCCGGCTGAAAGGGCGCGGACGTAAGTCCTCCCCCGCGGAACCCCCACCTGTGAGCCACCACGCCTGTAGGTGTCTGGAAGGCACGCTTAGGTGACGGCCGGACTGAATCCGGCCTAGGGCTCCACTCAGTCCCTTACCACGGATCGGCTACTGCTCAGCAACGCGCGGCCAGCGACACCCAGCTCGCGAAGCGATTCGAGAACGAACGGTCGCGAGATCCCGGGGTGAGGCACCTCGAGGTCGTCGGCTGAGATCCGCTCGTCGCCGAAGATCAGCAGATCCACATCAATGACACGCGGTCCCCATCTTCTCGTCGGCATCCGGCCGCCCTCGCGCTCGACCGCCTTGGCAACCGTCAGGAGCCTGCGCGCCGTTCCCATCCACTCCACTTCCACGACCTGATTGAGGAAACGTGGCTGGTCCGCATCCCCCCATGGCTCGGTTTCTATGACGCGACTTTGACGCATGATGCGCACTCCCTTTTGACGCAGGCGCCGGCGCGCGGCACTGAGGTTGCGGGCCCGGCGGCCGAGGTTCGAGCCGAGGCCCAGATACGCCACCGTCACCGTGTCACCGCATATGATCAGAGACGCGCACCACCCGCGTCATGGCTTCGACGTCGTGCACGCGGACAACATCCGCCCCGCGCAGCACGGCGGCCGTGACCGTGGCGGCGGTCCCCTCTGCGCGCTCCGTGACCGGCCGGTCGAGCAACTTGCCGATGAACGACTTCCGCGAGGTGGCGATCAGGATCGGCTGCCCGAGCTCCTTGAGCTCCTCGAGGCGGCGCATCACGACCCAGTTGTGCTCTGCGGTCTTGCCGAAGCCAATCCCGGGGTCGACGAGCACGCGCTCGCGCGGCACCCCGGCCGCCACCGCGAGCCGGGCGGACTCTTTCAGGAATCTCTTGATCTCGTCCATGACGTCGCCTGCGTAGTCGGTGCCGTCCTGGTTGTGCATGACGACAAGGGCACAACCGCGGCTTGCGGCCAGGTCCGCAAGCGCCGGCGAACGTGTCAAGCCCCAAACGTCGTTCAGCATTGTGGCGCCGGCAGCCACCGCGGCTTCGGCCACCTCCAGCTTGTACGTGTCGATCGATACAGGCGCGCCCGATTCGCGCGCGAGGATTCGGACCACGGCCTCGGTCCGCAAGATCTGTTCGGCAACGCTGACCGGCACGTGGCCAGGACGTGTGGACTCGCCACCTACGTCGAGAAGGTCCGCACCCTCCTTCACCATCCGGATGCCCTGCTCGACGGCTCCCTCCCGGTCCGCGCCCAGGCCGTCGCCGCTGAACGAGTCCGGCGTGACGTTGACGATTCCCATCACGTAAGTTCGGCTGCCCCACTCGAAGCGGCGCCCGCCGATGTCTGCGATCACGCGCCGATTATGCTGCGCCAGGATGAAGCTCGCGGATATCGCCAGGGGCGTCCCCGGCGCGCGCCTCGACGGCAGCGGCGACGCGGAGGTGACCGGCGTCGCCTACGACTCGCGCCGCGTGAAGCCTGGCGATCTCTTCGTCGCGGTCACCGGGCTCCGCGAGGACGGCCATGCCTTCGCCGCCGATGCAGTGGCCAGCGGCGCGGTGGCTGTGGCTCTCGAGCGTCCGGGCCCCACGCCCGCAGGCACACCGGTGCTGTATCTGCCCTCGACCCGCATCGGTCTGGCGGAGGTGGCCGCGGAGTTCTACGGCCGGCCGGCACGGCGCCTCAGGGTGGCCGGTATCACAGGTACCGACGGAAAGACAACGACCACGCACATGGCGGAGCACGTGCTGCAGGCCAGCGGGATGCAGGCGGGGGCGATGAGCACCATCGCGTTTACCGTCAGCGGCACCGAGACCGACAACCTGAGCGGCCAGACCACCACCGAAGCGCCGCAGGTGCAAGCGTGGCTGCAGCGCATGGTCGAGGCCGGCGTTGCTTGCGCCGTCATCGAGACCACCTCTCACGCACTCGTGCAGGAGCGTGTGCGAGCCTGTGATTTCGACGTCGCGGCAATCACCAATGTCGGTCACGACCATCTCGACTACCACGCCAGCTGGGATGATTACCTCGAGGCGAAGGCCCGGCTCATCGACCTCACCGCGGCCGCCGCCGACAAGGGCATCGAGAAGACAGCAGTCCTCAACCGCGACGATGCGAGCTACGACAAGCTGTCCCGCCGGTCAATCTCGCGGCGGTGGTCGTATGGCCTCACCACCGCCGCGGACCTGCATCCACTGGACCTGAGTGTCAGCGGCTCGGGCTCGCACTTTCGCATGAGGACGCCGATCGGCGAGACAGAGGTGACGCTGGTGGTGCCCGCGCGCTTCAACATCTACAACGCCCTGTGCGCAGCCGGGGTCTGCCTGGCGCTGGGTGTGCAGCTCGAAGCGATCGGCACAGGGCTCGCCGGCTTCGAAGGCGTGCGTGGCCGGCTCGAACCCGTCGACCTGGGCCAGGACTTCCGAGTCTTCATCGACTTTGCCCATTCATCGGGCGCCCTCGCGAGTGCGCTCGCAGAACTGAGACCGTTCACGCCGGGTCGACTGATCGCCGTCTTTGGCTCCACGGCGCGTTCCAATCACGATCGGCCCGGGATGGGCCGCGCGGCGGCTGAATTCGCCGACTTCTTCATCATCACCACCGACGACCCGCTCAGCGAGGATCCAGTCGAGATCGCGCGAGAGGTGCAGTCCGGGGCGGAGGGCAAGGCTCCGGGCCGCGATTACGAGGTCGTGATCGACCGGCGCGCCGCGATTCGACGCGCCATGGAGATCGCACGAGAGGGGGATTGTGTTCTGCTCGCGGGCAAAGGCCACGAGCGGTCGATGCGGATCGCGTCTGGCTCCGAGCCGTGGGACGAGCGGGCAGAGGCCGA
>JALYYG010000238.1 GCA_030946685.1 Candidatus Dormiibacterota bacterium
GCCCATCGACGTTGGCGGCGACCGATACCTGTTCAGCTTCCACATGCTGCAACACGTTTTGCTGGCCATGATCGTGCCGCCGCTCCTCTTGCTCGGCCTGCCAGAAGAGTGGCGGGCCTTTCAGCGCCTCCGCATTTCGCCGCTGGCCGCCAGCATCGTCTTCAACCTGGTGCTCGCGGTCTGGCACCTCCCGCTTCTCTATGAAGCCACGCTGCGCAATGAGCCGGTCCACGTCCTGGAACACCTCACCTTCCTGGCGGTCGGCGTGCTGTTCTGGTGGCCGCTGCTCGTTCCGGAGGGGCGCGCCGGCAGCATGAGCGTGATGGGGAAGATCGCCTACCTCGGTTTCGCCGGAGTGCCGCCGACGATCCTTGGGCTGGCCTTCATCCTCTCGCCGGTCGTGATCTACCCGTTCTACGCGGCGGCGCCACGTGTGATGCCGCTCTCGCCACTCGAGGACCAGCTGTTCGCGGGGCTGGTGATGTTCGGGCTGGGTAACCTGATCTACTTCGCGGCGATCTGGGTGATCTTCTTCCGCCTCGATGACAAACGTGCCACAGCTGGTGACCGACCGGTGGTCGAGGTCGAAAGCCCTGCCACAATGGGGCGATGAGATCCCGACCGTCGGCGACCGAGGCGCTTCACACCTCGGGATACCGGCTGACGATGCAGCGCCAGCTGGTTTGGGACACTCTGCGGCAGAGTAAGAAACACCTCAGCGCCGAGGACATCCTCGCCCAGATTCGACGGCAATATCCTCGCTTCAACCTGGCGACCATCTATCGCTGCCTCGAGGTGCTGGAAGAGCTCGGCCTGGTCAAGGAGACCCGGATTCGAGACCGCGCCTACTACGAGCTCGCCGAGGAGGGGACCGATCACTACCACCTGGTCTGCGACCAGTGCGGCTCGACGTTGCACATCGAGGGCGATCACATGGTGCCGGTGCTGCACCACATTACCGACGAGCACGAGTTCGTGGTGAGCAATGCCGATCTCGTCGTGCACGGCCGTTGCGCGCGCTGCCAGGCCAAGGCGGCGCGGACCCGATAGCCGTCCAACTGCGAAGATAGGGGCCGATGGCTGACCCGGAGCCCGCCCGTCACGCGCAACCGCTGCACGAGCCTGACGTCGAGAAAGGCGGGATTGGCCGGGCGCTTCGCGACATCATCCTCGGCGGCCAGGACGGCCTGGTCAACGTCCTGGGGCTCGTGCTCGGCGTGGCTGCCGCCACCGCGCAGCTGCGGATCATCCTCGCGGCGGCGCTGGCCGCGACCTTTTCCGAGTCGATCGCCATGGGGGGCGTCGTGTACACGGCCACTCTCGCGGAGCGAGATTACTACCGGGCGATGCTGGCTAAAGAGCAACAAGAAGTCGAGGAGTTGCCCGACGTCGAGACCGAGGAGGTGCGCCAGATCTTTCGCGACAAGGGCCTGCACGGCGAGGTGCTCGAGCGGGTTGTCAAAGAGATCACCAGCGACAAGAAGGTCTGGGTGGACGTGATGATGCGCGATGAGCTGCATCTGACGCCGGTCGCCGGTACGAACGCGGTCGGCCGTGCGCTCGTCACCGGCTTCTCAACGCTGATCGGCTCTGTGATCCCCTTGATCCCGTTCCTCTTCGTGCCGCTGTTCGGGATTTCGGTGACCGCCGCCACAATCATGGCCGTCCCGCTCTGCGCCGTCGTGCTATTTGCCGTCGGTGCCTACAAGGCGCTCACGCTCGTCGGCGACTGGCGCGTCAGCGGCCTGCAGATGACGATCATCGGCATGGTCTCCGCCGCGGCCGGTTACGGGATCGGCCGCCTTCTGCACGTCAGCGGGGCCTGACGCCCAGCCGAAGGTGCTGGCCTTCGGCCTTGGGAGGGACGAATTTCAACGGTGAGTAGGTCGCGATCACATGAAACGCGCCTGCTTCCAGGGCAGCTGCAGGTGCGAGCAAGCCGGCCGACGCGGCACCACCGGCGACCAGGCCGCCGAGCAGCAGAACGAGGGCGATGCGGCTACGCGGCCGCATCGCATGTCACAAACGTCGCGTAGATGCTCGTCTCCTTCCGGCCGGCGCAGATCTCGTCATCGACCAGGAGCGCCTGCCCGCGATGCACGACCCACAGGTCCAGCGTGGCGCGACCCGCGAACAGCTTGACGTGGGCGATGCCGGTGTCCGGGCTCATGATCTCGGCGGTGATCTCGCGCGTTGCCGACGGATTCTGGGCGCGGGCGAGCGTCTGGCGCAGCTCCGTCAGTCGGGCCTTCAGCCGGTCGGTGTAGGGGCATGCCGTCACGTTCCCATCGAGACCGCACACCCCGTACCAGCCGTACTGTGCGCTCTTTGGAAAGACTTGCTTGGCGAGCGCAGCGATTTGCTGCGTGGTCACTGACGTGGAGGGGGCTGGCGAGCTGGCAGGGCCGCTTGCCGACGCCGATGGCCCACATGCCGACAGCGCGGCGGCCGTAGCCGCGAGCACGACGACGATCAACTTGCGCATTTGTCTACCTCCGAGGTATGAGTTCTGCACCCGCAACGGCGTCAGCCGTGAAGGTGCGCCCATCAGACGCGTGATAGTGGGCATGCGGCGCAGCGACATCCGTCACTCCCCTTGGCGGGCCCAACCTAAGTCCGGCTTCGGGAGTTACGGAAACGTGACGAATTCGCTATTGCGAACGATTCGCAATAAGATATACTCCGTGCTGGAATGGCGACGGCGCGCGCGGTGTTTCGAAGCTGGCGGACGACCTCGATGACTTCTGTCTCCTGGCGCTTAACGGGCCTGTT
>JALYYG010000283.1 GCA_030946685.1 Candidatus Dormiibacterota bacterium
CGGCGAAGCGAAGCGCTGAGGTACATGAGGCCAAGCGAGGGCATGATCCAGTGCCTTCCCTGCGCCGGCGCTCGCTGTGGATACACAAGAACAACATCGGCTTTGTCCAACTGAATCACCTCGCTTCCTGCACGTTGATGTGGTAGCTCGCGCCGGTGAACGGCGCCGGGAAGATGTAGTCGAGGCCCGACCAGTCGAAGTTCGGCAGGACGAGCTCGCGACCGCCCTGCAGCTGGGCGCCCTGGATCGCGGGCACCGACCACTGCACTCGCAGGCTTGCCGATTGCAGACGTGCCCAACTCCCTACGACTCGCACCCAGTTGCCAAACTTCCCGTCGATCAGGGTTGGGCTCCCGTTTGAGGCGAAGTCATTGAATGCGGCGGACTGCTCGTTGAGGATTCCGACCTCCGTATAGCCCGGAGCGAGGTCGAGGACGCGCACCGCGATCGAGACGCCGCTTGGGTCGACCGTGTACGTGACCTCGATGCTGCCCCGCGACGGGATCGATACGAACGTATAGCGGTGGGCCACGTCGCCGCCGATCTCGTCAAGCGCGAATGTCCGCTTCCAGATCGCCGTGGAGCGTGTTGAGAGGTCGATAGTCGTGACCGTCCTGGAGTAGACCCAACCGTCAGAGTAGTGAACGATGGGCGCGCCGAACCCCATGCCCTCGCCGGCTACTCCGGCGCTCGCGACGTTTAGGGCCAGACCCTTGGCGAGGGCTGCAGTCTTGCCCTGCGCCGGCATGGGTGACATGACTGCGCTCACCCCGGGGTAGATCGACTGGGTGGCAAGCGCGGCGCCGAGCCGATATGCGTAGACCGGCTTGCCGCTCGGGACCTGGTATTGGGGCTGGTCGCCGAGGGACTCGAAGGGAGGGCTGGCAATCCCCGCCGCGAGGTCCGAAAAAACTGTTGTCGCGCGGTAGTAGCTGATGCCCTCGAGGACCAGCTCAGTCACTCCATTCGCGCGCATCCACGCGATTGCCTGGGTGCGGTCGGCCGGAAGGTTCTGGGAGCCGGCGATATCGATTGGCGGCTTGCCGCTGTAAAAGGCCGCCACGGGCGAATCGGTGACCAGCACGCCAGGGCTGCCGCCGGCCGCCTTGCCTGCCGCCACCAGCCCGGCGTTGTTCGATGCGAAGCCGGTGAACACGGGCAGGAACGCGACGACGAGAAGTCCAGACGCGGCAACCGAGGCCAACCGAAGCACTGCAATGTGGCGATCCAGGGCGCCTGCCGCGAGAAGTGCCAGCGCGGGCAGAGCCGGGTACAGGTAGCGATGGCTGCCGCTGTAGGCGCCGATCGCCACCAACCCGAACACAGCGGCCAGGTAGACCAGCGCAGGTACGTGGAGGAAGCGGAGAGTGGCCCGTTCCGACGGCGAGCCGGCTTTGCGAAGCAGCGTCACCAGTCCGACCAGGCCCAGCGCAAAAAGCGGCAGGGCGGCGAGCCCGAAGTTGCCGGTCAGCTCGAGGAGACGCCCCATCGCCGCATCAGGAAGGCTGCCGCGGGCGGTCGCGGAGACAACCTCGACCGAACCGCGGGCCACGGAATGGCTGGCCGGCGCGAAGCCGAGCTGCATGAAGACCAGAACTGCAATTGCCGGCACGGCCCACGCGACAGCGGGCATCGATCTGCGCTCACGAGAGAAGTGCGAACGCAAAACCTCAAGGAGGGCAAAGCCTGCGATACCGAAAATCCAGATCCAGGCTTTGGTAGCGGTGAGGCACGCGATCACTGCCAAGATGGCGGCTAGCTTCAGCCGCCCACGCACTGCAGCCAAGGCCGTCCCTGTTAGAAGCGCCGTCAGCAGCGGCTCGACGACAGTGGAGCCGGATGTGAACAGGAAGACGGGGTTGAGCGCGAGCATGGCCACAGCCAGGCGCCCCTGGCGCCCGTTGGGCGCGAGGGCATAGACGCAAGCGAGGGTTACCAGTCCGATCAATGCGCCCAGCACCTTCAGGGCTATCAGCGACCGGAGGCCGAAGATGTCGAGCACCGCCGCCGCCAGCAGGTGGTAGCCGGGCAGCCACGTGTCCTGCATCCCGAATAATGGGTCTTTCAGCTGCCCGGTCGAAGCCAGGTTGGCGGCGATCAACCAGTGGCCGTAGCCGTCCTCGAACGGCTCCGCCATCTGGGCGGCCAGGACCAGAAGAAGCCCGCAAAGGGTCATGAGACCGATGGCGGGGGCCGCTGCTCGCAGCCGTGCCAGCGCTCGGCGTCCGAGGCTGCGCAGGGTCAGCACCTCAAGAAAGTCGATCGCGCTCAGTCCGGCCAGGGTCAGGAATCCGAGTGCGAACAGCCCCGAGTAGATCGCCACCAGCCATTGTCCCTGTGCTGTCGCAAAAGGCACGATCGTGAGCGTTCCGAATCCAAGCAGGGCCTCGCCCATCGCCCGCGGGTCACCCACGTGGACGTAAGCCTGATCCCGCCACTCCTGTCCGCGCTCCACGATCTGGTGCTTAGGCGTTCGCACGAACGTGCCCCCACGACGAGTTGCACGCATGAGCGCCATCAAGACCGTCAGGGACATACCGGCGCCGACCAGCTGGCATAGCAGCGACGGCGCGCCTGACCACCACGGCCGACCGCGACGGGTCTGGGCGACCATGAAACCGATCCACGGTGCAATGCCGACCGCAACCGCGACCGCCGACGCATACGCAAGCGGCCACGGAAGAGCGTGCCGTCCGAGGCCTAGCAGCAACAGTGGATAACACGCCAGCTGGACGAGCATCACGGGTCCGACCCCGTAAGAGAGCAGGTGCACGGCGGCCTGCAGCTTGGCGGCCGCGCGAGTTCTGCTTCGGAGGACCGGGATCAACAGGATGAATGCAGACTGAAAGCTGCCGGTCGCCCAGCGGGACTGCTGACGGCGGTACGCGTCGACGGACACCGGCAATTCCTCGGGCACGACGAGCTCCTGCAGGTATGCCGCCCGCCAGCCCCTCAGCTGTGCGCGGTAGCTCAGGTCCAGGTCCTCGGTCAGCGTCGCTGCACTCCAGCCGCCCGAGTCCTCGATCGCTGTCCGGCGCCAGACTCCCGCCGTGCCGGTGAAGTTGGTGAAGTAGCCGTCGGCGCACCTGACCGCCTGCTCGACCAGGAAGTGGAAGTCGATCGCAAGTGCCTGAAGGCGTGTGAACCACGAGTAGCCTTCGTCGAGGTGTCCCCAGCGTGCCTGCGCGAAGCCGATGCTCGGATCCTCGAAAACGCCCATCATGCGCATCAGGAAATCCCGGGCCGGCACGAAGTCGGCGTCGAAAATGGCGATGAACGGCGAGCTCGTGAGCGTCATGCCGTGCGCCAGCGCACCTGCTTTGAAACCGTCGCGTGAGTCGCGCCTCACCTGCGTGACGGCTACTCCCCTGCGGCGCCAATGGGCCGCCCGCCGCGCGATGATCGAGACAGTATCGTCGTCTGAGTCGTCGAGCACCTGGACCTCGAACCGGTCGCGTGGCCAGTCCAGGGCGCAAACGGCGTCAAGGACCCGTTCGGCGACGTAGCGCTCGTTGTAGATCGGCACCTGGACGCA
>JALYYG010000005.1 GCA_030946685.1 Candidatus Dormiibacterota bacterium
ATGACCTGGGAGACCGGAGCCGGTTCGATCCGCCTGGTCTCGAGCAGCTTCTGGAAGAGCGGCGTCTCGAGCACCTGTAGCCGGACATACAGACCGACGGCGACCAGGACGATGCTGGCGTAGAACGGCACCCGCCAGCCCCAGTTCGCGAAGCCTTTCGGGCCGGCGATGTTGCTCATGATGAGCAGGGCGCCGTTGGCGAGAAAAAGCCCCGCCGGGACGCCGAACTGCGGCCAGCTGGCGATAAACCCGCGGCGGCCGCCGCCGTGACCCCACTCCATCGAGAGCAGCACCGAGCCGCCCCATTCCCCGCCGACGCCAACCCCCTGGACGAAGCGGAGGACTACCAGCAGGACGGCGCCCCAGAGGCCGATCGAGGCATAGGTGGGCACGAAGCCGATGGCGAAGGTCGCCAGGCCCATAAGGAGCAAGGTGGCGATCAGGGTCGCCTTGCGCCCGATCCGGTCGCCGTAGTGGCCGAAGATCGCCGCCCCGATCGGCCGGGCGATGAAGCCGACGGCGTAAATCAGGAAGACGTTGAGGGTGGCGACCAGTGGTTCGGACTTGGGAAAGAAGAGCTTTGCGAAAACGAGGCCGGTGGCCGTCGAATAGAGAAAGAAGTCGTACCACTCGATCGACGTTCCGACGGTGCTGGCGACGACGGCTCGGCGGAGCTGTTTTCGCTCGTCAGCAGTAGCCGCGATGGCTGCCATATCCAATCACCTCTTGGACCGTATTGGAATACGAATCAACGCCGGCGTGACCGCATGGAACTGCCTTGGGCCCCGCTCACCACCTCCCTCGAGCTTCCTGCCCTAAGCATGCACCCCGAATGGGCGGTTGGGAAGGGGCCGGGCCTCCCAGCGGGCCCGCCGTCGGGCAGCCGGGGGGCCCTGGTCCTGGCGCGCCCTGTCTATTTGAACTGCATAAAGCCCACGCAGTTCTTGCCCGGGTCGATGAACCAGGCCATGCGGGCAAACCCGATATCGGCGATGCCGTTGACTGTCTTCAGCTCCGGCGTGTTGTACTCCTCGATCTTCACGCCACGCTTGCGCAGCTCCGCCACCTCGGCGTCGATGTCCTTCACCCGAAACGCCGCCTGGGTCTGCTCGTCCTTGGTCCCGATCGTGCTCTTGCTGACCACGAGGTTGGAGTCGCTTCCACACTTAAAGGTCACAGCCCCAGGGCTGTCAGCGACGATCTTCAGCCCGACCTTGTTGGCGTAGAAGTCCTTCGCCGCATGGAGGTCCGTCGCGACCAACACCACATCGATCGGATAATCGCCCAGCATGGTTCCCCTCCTATTTCGCCGGCCGGCTGGCCATGACTGCCTTGGCGCGGGCCCGCATCTTCTGGTGGACGCCGTTCATCCAGGGGATGTCCTTCGGCAGGAACTGCTTTGGCACCTTGGCGACGATCGTGTAGTTGGCGTCGCAGACGTTCGCGATCCGGGAACGCGCCGCCTGGGAAACGAGCTGATAGGTGTCCATGATGGAGAGCCCAGTGTCCTTCGCGATCCAGTTGATGATCTGGGTATGGGCGATGCGGAAGGCGTCCTCGAGCGGACGGTACGACCCGGCGACCATGATGGCCTCGTCGTTCTCCAGCCGCGGCCACTCAGAGACAACGCCCTTGAGCACCTCGACGGTGAGCACCGTGTTCATGGCGCCCTCGACCGCGACCCCGCACGTCTCCCCCTCGCCCATCGTGTAATGCCCGTCACCGAGGGAGAACAGCGCGCCCTCGACATTCACCCCCAGATAGATGGTTGCTCCGGCCCTTGCCTCGGGGGTGTCCATGTTGCCGCCGAATGCCTCGGGGACCAGGGCGCTCCGAACTTCCAAGGCCGCTGGGGCCACGCCGATCGTGCCGTGGAAGGGCTCCAGTGGAAAGCTCGTCCCATAATCGGAGTCGAGCGCTTGGAAGCGGACGCTCTTCGTGGCCTGCTCAACCTCATACATCCAGGTCTTCTCAGGCAGCGGGTCCTGGAGGGTCTGCGTGTAGTGGGTGCCGGTCAGGGCCCCGAAGAGCGGGACATTGACGCTGACGGCCCAGTCGCGTGCCGGCTGGACATCGATCAGGTGGATCGCCAGGGTATCGCCAGCCTCGGCTCCCTCGACGTAGAAGGGGCCCGTCTGCGGATTAAGAAAGGGAAACTCGCAAACCTTGCTGAACAGGTCCGTGCCCGAGCGGATATGCCCGGCGAAGCAGTCCTCGGTATAGACGTCGATGACATCACCTGGCTTGATCCGGTCGAGCGGCGCCGCCCCGCCGAAGGTCCAGGCGTACTGCTTCTCCGTCGGAACGATCCGTTTCACCTTGATGGTCTCGATCATCCGCCCAGCCTCCTAAGCCCCCGCCAGTTGACGCGCCACCCTCTTGCGACTACAAATACCATAGCCAGCGGCACCAGGCGCCGATTCAACGAACGGCTGGCTACGCTTCAGGAGGGACTGACATGGCTCGCATCGCATGGGTAACGGACGAAGAAGCGACTGGGGAGATCGCCGAGATTTATGCGCGCCTCCGGAAGACCTCGATGAGTGGAAAGGTCCCCGACATTCTGCGAACGATGAGCAACCGGCCTGAATTCTTAAAGGCCATCGATCAAGCCAGCCGGCTGCATTTCACCGATGGAGCCCTAAGCCGGGCTGAGCACGAGATGATCGCGTCTTACGTGTCGGCGCTGAATCGCTGCCATTACTGACTGAGCAGCCATACCTGGTTCCTGCAGTTGCAGGGGGAACAGTACTCGCAGACCGCGGCGGCGCTCCGCGACGGCGACCTCAACGCCGCGAATGTCACGCCGGCGCAGCGCTTGCTCCTTGAGTTCGTCGGGACCCTGACCAGCCACGCGTACAGAATCACCGACGAACAGGTGGAGGG
>JALYYG010000017.1 GCA_030946685.1 Candidatus Dormiibacterota bacterium
TCGCCAGCATCCTTTCGGAAATTCAGGTCCGAGACCGGCGGATCGCCGGGATCCGCCCTCGTCCCGGGTGGGCTCCCTACTTCGAGGAGCTCCTCACCACGATTGGTTCCAGAGAGCGGGAGACGAGTCTCGAACTCTTCGTGGAGTTAGGATCGTTTCTTAGATCAAGGGTGTGAGTTGCTCCAAGTCGGGTGACTTGCGGAATCTTGAGGTCACTGTTATATCCCCTCGCTTGGATTTCCGCGGCCGGGATGCGCCAAGCAGTGTTCGTTCTCCTCGCGTCGAGGCACTCACAAACCGACCTCTAGCTGCGCAGTATCACCTCTCTCTGGATGACCAAGCTTTCTTCTGCGAGCCAGGCCAATAGAGGAACCCGACGAATACCGCAAATAGCAAGACAAGCATGGGTATGAATAAGACAGGAGATAGCATTACCCTTAAGAGAAGCCGCAAACCCACGAGCAGGGGTGGGATCAGCAAGGCCAACGATGCCAGCAAGTAGCGGCGCTCCTCTGCTCTACTGGGCTTAACCGCCCACGCTCGCACGCCGAACGAGGCAGACATGCTTAAGGACCCAACTGCAAGAAGCACCAATCCTACGATCGTGAACGTTTCGGAACGAACCCCAACGTTACCAACACCAACACCTATGACCCCAAGAATTCCAAAGGCAACCGCGGTCGCGAGTAATCGGTTTGCCCAGACGGCTAAGCTGTAGACTGAGCTCCTCATTGGAGTCCTGGTCTTGGGCTTCCACCGGCCCAATTTCTGGCGCTCAGTTCAGCGAGTTTGAAGCGATGGTCAGCCACAGGGGTGTAACGGGCAAGAAATTCAGTTCCCGGCACCGCCCTGCCGGGCAGGGGCTCGAACACCGCAAGCACGTCGCCTTGAGCGCGGCCCAGCTAGGACCGATTAGGTGGCGCATGGCCAGTCGGTAACTGTCCGCCGACCGTCGGCTGAGCGTCCGTCGACCGCCCGTCTCTTCCGAAGATGTAACAAAACGCGGTCGAAAACCGGCTTTTTAAGGAGTAGAGGGTCGTTGAGCTCGAAACATTTGTCGTCTGCCACCCGGCATCGATGAATGAAAACGGGTCCGGAAAACCGGCTCTTTAGAAGTAGGTGCGCCGAAAAACAACCGGAGACAGGCTTTTTGAGGGTAGGAGGATCGACGCCGACCTCACCCTTTAGAGATAGGCGGCCGCGTCCAATCTTGCATCGTCCAACGCGAACAGCACGCCGGGACGCTGAAACGCGCCCGCATCCGATCGAAGGCGACCTAATACCGGACCTATTTCCGCGGGCCGTCGGACCGCGCCATCGCAAGTATTTAGGCCAAGGTTAGAGTGATTGTGGCCCCACGATCCCGATTGAAGTGGCCCGCTGCGCTACTGCCCCAGGCCTGACGTCGCGCACACGAAATGCTCTTGGGCGGGACCGATATACGCTGCATCGCCGGATGCTGTCACATAGAGCAACACCTCGGCTCCAGGCTTCACCCAACCCTGAGCTTGGCGGAGCTCCTGGTCGGACACACGGAGGTGGTGGTGGATCTCAAACCCACAAAGCACAATGTCGCGACCCTGAAAACTAAGAACTGGACCGTTGATGGCTACCGGTTGCTGGCGATAAGCATTCAGTGCGTTAATCGCAAACAAGCTGGCAATGCATAATGTCGCGACGGAGACGGCGAGTAGAACTTGGCGTGCTCCGAGCCTCAACGGTGGCAAAAGGCCGAATGCCACCAGCAGGCAGATAAAAGCAACCATGACGGATGACTATGGACCTCCTTCTGGCTGACGCCAATCAGTTTGGTTCGGGGAGCAAGCCGCGCACAATCCACTGCAGCGGCGCTGCGCAATTTGTCTGGGCTAGCAGACACTCGCGTGCGAAATATAAGCGGATGTCTGCAGCTGTGGGTCGTAGTTTACCGTCAGGCATTCCTTTCCTTGTCCGCCTTGAACCGTGACAATTTGCGTGCGATTTCCGTAATTCGGGTTAACGATCACAGTGCGTTCTTGAGGGCCCAGCTTGACCGTGCCCTCTCCATAAGCGTTCACGGTTACTGTCTCCGGGGTGTCATTAATGATCGTGGCATGCTGGCCGGGCGCTTGCGGCTCGAACGGTCCATACACTGACTCAAGGTGGAGGATCAGAGCAGAGGCACCGACGAGCATGATCGCCGCGGCCCCTGCAATCGTAGCCAGGACAACGGGCCGACGCAAAGAAGCCATCCGACTCATCTTGGGCTCCCACCCCATGGATAGCTATGGCAGGGCGTTAGGTCGGTGTCACCGTTGGGAGCAATGCCAGGGCCGTAGGTAATGGGACCTTGGCCGAGTGGCAATGTGTGTATTGGCTTGTGCTCATCGCCGGCATTGGCGGCGTTGGGCGGAATGTTCTCGAACACGTCAAGCTGCGCGTCACCTGACAGGCCCTGATGCTCCACGTTTTGAAGCGTCAGCTGCGTGAAGGGTAGAGCGGGATCGAGAGCGGAAACTAGAGGAGTAACCCAGCGACTCTTCGCCTCAACCTGTTCGATTGTACTTTCGGTGCGGTAGGACACGTAATAGGCGGCATAGGGAACCACCTCGAGGACGTCGAACAAGCCTTTCAGCGGATTCGTGCCTAGACCCGTCGGGTCTGTCATGTTCAAGGGGTTATCGAGACCGTAGTTGTATTGCTGCCTTGTCACTGAACCGATAGGGTCCTGTGAGATGAACTGACCGGTGCCGAAGTCGTAGTAACGCAACCGCAGGTAGTAGAGACCCGACTCACTGTCCTGATACTGGCTGGCAAATCGCATCGGGTTCGTGATTGTCCCCGAACTCGCTGTCACATTTCCGTATGGGCCGTAGGTATACGTCGCCTGACTGGCGCCGCTACTGTCTGAGACCATTCGTGTGCTGCCCAGCTGGTCCTGGTGTAGCCACAGAACGGTCGACCCGTTGACCTGTTCCAGGGGAAGCCCTCCAAAACCATAAACGTATGCGGTCGAGGCATCTTTCAGTAGCACGGGGAAACGTGCTGCGCCATCCCAGACGAACTGACTCGTGCTGCCGCCCACCGTTTTGCTCATCCGGAGGCCGTCTCCGTTGTAGGCGTAGGTTGCGTTGGTCCCATAAGCCGTAAGCCGGTTGGCCTGATCGTAGTTCAAGGTCGTGGCGCCTCCCGACGGCGGCGTGACCGTGGTCCGGTTCCCGCGCGTATCGAATGTGTAGGTCGTGGCTCCCGATGGAGGCGATGTGCAGGATCCCGAGGTTGTTGCCGTCCAGCAGAGCTCGTCGGCACTGTTACTGGTCTGTTGGTTGCTCCCGCTCTGGGTCAGGTTGTCGGCCGCATCGTACGCATACGGTGTCGAACCGGTCGGCGGTGAGGAGCAGCCATTCATTGATGACGAACCGGCATAGCAGACCTGGTTCAGGGCCGTATAGTGGTATGAGCCCGTGGCGGAGGGCGCCGACGAGTCCGAGGTCAGCTGATTGGCGTTGTCACGTGTGTATGTGGCCGAGAGCATGGTGGTGCTGCCGCCTTTCACATCGGAAATCGCCATCAGTCGGTTGGCGGCATCGAAGGTGAGGGTGTCGACCACGCCCGTGCCACTCGGTAGCGTCTCCGTAACCAGGTTGGAGTTCGGATCGTAGCCGAAACTCGTTGTGTTGCTGAGCCAGTCCTGCACCGAGGTCGACCGGCCGGCGTTGTCATAAGCGCGGGTCACATTAAGGCTGCCCGGATATGTCACGGTCGTCGGCAGATTCCGCAGGTTGTAGACGTACTGCACCTGGGCGCCGTTGCCGTTCGTGTAACTGCTCAGGCGATGCAGGCTGTCCCATACCCATGCTGAGGCGCCAGTTCCGTCTGTCATCCCGGTCCGCTGGCCATCACCGTCATAAGTAATGCCTGTGACGTTGGGTGTCAGCCCGTCGCTGTAGGTAATCGTCTTCAACTGGTTGGCTGCGTCATAGGTGACCGTCGTGCAGCCGGTCTTCGGCGTCGCGGCACAGTTGCCTCCTGGATCTTGCTTGGTGAGCCGATTGCCGGCGCCGTCATAGGTGAATGACGTCACGTTGCCGAGGGCATCGGTGCTAGAGACGACTCGGCGCACGGCATCGTAAGCAAAGGTGAGGACGGCGCTGTTTTTGCCGTCTTTCTGATCGAGCACGGTGCCGTCCGGGTTGTAATCCGTGGTCAGCGTCGTCTGGGGAGTGTCGGCGCGCTTGATCTGAGTCTGCTCGTTGGCGACGTCATATACATAGGTGGTCAGGTTGCCATCGCCGTCGGTGAATGTATCCATGTTCTGGTCGGCGTCGTAGTGACGGGTCGTGCCGTGACCGAGCGGATCGGTCTGTGTGGTCAGCTGCCCAAAGGCGTTGTAGGCGTAGGTGCTCGTGTACTGGCTGGCGCAGCCGCAGCCCGTGACATTGCCCTTGGGACTCACCGACGAGGTCATCCAGCTGTCGGCATTGAGGACGGAGGTTGACTTGTCGCCGAGTGGATCGGTGACACTGTTGCGGTTTCCATAGCCGTCATAGCCGTACGTCCAGGTCTTGTTGTCCGGATCAACCATCGACGTCACGTCACCCGGGTGGTTGGTATCCGCGTAGTTGTCAGTTGTTGTTTGCGTCTGGCTCGTGCCGGTGAGGGGACGGGAGGTGCTCGTCAGATTGCCGTTCCCGTTGTAGACATTCGTCGTTTTCACACCCAGTGGATCAGTAACCGTGAGCAGATCATTCATCTGGTCGTAGGTGTAGGTCGTGGTTCGCCCAAGCGCGTCGGTGTGGGTCAACACGTTGCCGCTGGCGTCATAGCTATTCGTGGAGACGTGTCCGTTTGGATCGGTGATTGACGCGACGCCCAGCGTGTTCAGGTCGTAGGTGTAATAGGTGGTCGCGGCCGAGCCCGTCCCGTAGCCATCGATGCGCGCGATCAGCTCATTGCTCTGATACTTGAACACCGTGATGTTGCCCTTCGGATCGGTCACGGTCGTCTGGTTTGTTCCGTAGCTGAAGGTCGTTTGGCGGTTGAGCTGGTCCTTCTGCCACTGCACCCGGCCATTGCTGTCATAGGAGTTCTGAACCCCCGGGCAGCCAGTCGTCGCGTAGCACTTCGGGTCCTTCATCACCGTCATCCGATGGCTGCCGTCGTAGCTGTACTGCCAGTGGCCGCCGTTGACATCGATGACGTCGGTCAGGTTGCCGGCCCCATCGTTGTACTGGTACTGCACGCTGCGCGAGGGAGTGACATTCGGGTCGGTCACGCTCGTGACGCGGCCGCCGGACCATCCCAGACTGAGGGTGCGGCTGGCGGGATCGGTCACCGTGACCGGGTTGCCACCGGAGTAGGTGAGTGTGGTGGCGTAACTATTGCGGTCCGTCTCCTTAATCAGCTGGCCGCCGCTGTTGAACGTCAGGTGCGTCTGATCACGCCGATTGAGGGTGTAGCTGCCATCGCCATTCTTCACCAGCGTCGCCAGCACCCGGGTCGGGCCTTGATAGCCGCCGCTCCCGTTCGGAGCAAAGGAGATGGTCGACCCGTTCTCTTCGTGGACGAGGGCGTTGCCCGATCCGTCGAAGCTCAGCCACGCGTTGTAGCCCTCCGTCCAGCCATACCCCAAGGGCCCGTTCTGGCCGGCCGACAGCGAGTTGTACGTCCGGTTGAAGACCAGCGGCACGCCCCGACCCGCAATCGACAGATCGGTAAAGGACTCAGAAAAGTTGCCGGTCGCGGTGTTGCATGGGTCAGAAGAGTGGCAGGTTGTGGGCTTGCTATCGATTGGCTTGCCGAGTGTCTCGGTGGGGGTTGGGGTTGGGCCCGAAGCCTGGTAATGCCGCGCGATTTGCTCTTGGGTAAGCGCGACCGGATAGACGGCAACCTCCTCGATGGAGCCGTTGAAGGGATATAGCGCCGAACCACTGCCGCCGCTTGCGCCGACCCCTTCCCCGGCCGAGACGTCGTTGAGCGGCGCCCCCGAATCGGCGCCGGTCGCAGCCGGCGCCCCATTCACGTAGAAGGTCAGCACCCCACCCGCAGTGCGCGTTCCCACCAGGTAATACCAGATGTTCGCGGACGGCACTGTCGGCACCGCCGCCGAGTACCAATTGGTGCCAATGTAGGTGTAGATACCGAGCCCATTTCCCCCGCCCGTTGCTCCCCAGTCCAACTCGTAGGAATTCCCGGTGACGGGGCTCAGCCCGTTGCCCTTCTCGAAGATGATTTGCGTGTCGGACGAGCCGTTGTTGCTCGGCGGCGCCGTCCATTTGACCCAGGCCTCGATCGAGAGCGCCCCGGTCAGTCGCAACGAGGTGCTGGATGGGGCTTGCCCGTACCCGGAGCCGTTGAAGAGAACCGCCGAATCTGCCGTGTCCCCTTTCAGGGCACTGGGTTGCCCGAGACTGTAGCCCGGGGAGTACGTGCCACTATTGCCATTCGCCGTCGAATCGATCATGGTCGAACCGGTTCGTTCCCCCAGCCGCCAGTAGGCACTGGGACCATCGCCGCTGACTACCGTGCTGTAGGGGGAGGCGGTCGCCGGAGGCCCGGCCGCCGACCAATGATTGGTTACCTTCGCACTGGTCAAGGCGCTGGGATAGATCGCCACCTCGTCCAGCGTGCCGTTGAATGGATACACAGCAGTGCCGGCGGTGCCCGCGACGCCGACGCTGGTGCTGACGGTATTGAGACTGCCGCCCGAATCGCTGCTGGTCGCTACCAGGGACCCGTTTTCGTAGAGCGACAGGGATCCGCTTGCTGTCCGCGTCCCCACAACGTGGGACCACTGGCCAGCTGGCGGTGGATTGGAGACGACCACCGAGTAATAGTTATTGCCGATATAGACATACAAGCCGAAGCCGAGGGACGGAATGTAGCCCAGCGCGTAGGCGGTATTCGTGAGCGTCGCCCCGTCGCCCTTCTCCACAATGATCTGGACACCAGTCGGCGCTGCCGCCCATTTGATCCACGCCTCAATGGAGAGTGCGCCCGTGATGCTTAGCGACGATGTACTGGGCGCGACGGCGTGGCCGCCAGTGAACTGGGTGGCCGTATTGCTGTCGCCCACGATCGCGCCCACTTGCGACTGCGTCATCGCCCCGGAGTAGGTTCCGTTGCTGCCATTCGGACTCGCATCGCTCATTACCGTTCCCGCGCCTTCTCCGAGCCGCCAATAGGCCGCCGGTGAATCGCCCAGCACCGTCGTGCCATAGGTGGAACTAGCGCTCACGGCCAGTGGCTCGCGCGTGACGGAGGGCAGCAAAAGGCCAAGGCCGAGGAGGAGGATCAGTGTGCGCCGCCGTTGCTGAACACCGAGCAATACGGGCGCGAGACGACGGCGGGCAAGTGCTTGCAATTCGCGAACCCCCCAAACCGACAGGGCCCCCGGGCGAATGCGAGTCGGCGTCGCACGCGCACGCTCCTTCTACATCAACGGCGCCGACCTGTCAATCAATTTTTCCCTTCTGGATTATCCGGAGTTCAGCTGGTGAACGGAATCTCCCTTTCCGTTGAAGGCCGCAGCGTATGTAGCGGTCCGCTTCTAGTACACCTGAGACAATCCGCGCCGCATTCGAGCCCGAGAAGATAGGTGCGGGCCCTGGCTCGCGACCCAAGCCCTCGGAGCATGAGCTCGTTGACTTCATCAGCTCCAATGCCGACCAACGACATAGCTTCGATCTGGTCCTCGCTTAAGCTACTTCGTCGCAGCGCAAGGCGTTCATCCGACGTCAGGCGCTTGAGTTCTGCATGCAGGCTGCGGTTCGTCTGGGTTGATCGGTCGGAACCTCCAGAGCCTGCGCCGGCCAGCCGCAGCCAGCGGCAGACGGTGGTAACGGAAGCCCTGAGCCTGCAGCCCGGCCCGTGCCCGCAGCTTATCCACAAAACGGAGCCTCGAGGAGTACTTGGCGATGGCTTCAATGGTCTGGAGGTTCTCGGGAAACGCGTCGAGGGGTCTCCGCTGAGCCAGCAAGTGCACTTGTCGAGTTGAGATCCTGCCTTCGGCCTTCGGGGCGAGTGAAGGACGCGGGAAGTCGCGCAGCGGATCGCATCAAAGGCCTATTCGGTGGCCGAGTGTGCTCAATTACGTGCGAGAGCTAGCTCGGGGACCGATCCCCCGCAGCATGAGCTGATGAACCTCGTCCGCTCCCATGCCAACCATGGAGATCGCGTCGATCTGTTCATCGGTCAAAACGCTTCGTCGAAGGGCCCGCCGCTCGTCCTGCGTCAGTCGCTTGGCCTTGTGCGCAGGCTGCGGCTCATCGGGATTGATCCATCGTCCCCTCCAGAACCTCCGTCGGCCTGTGAAGGGCAGTGGCAGGCGATGATAGCGGAAGCCCTCGGCCTCCAGACCTGCGCGTAGCGTATCCACCAGACGGCGAGCCTCTAACAGAGCCTGACGGTGGCTCCTGATGGTCTGCAGGTCACGGCGCAACGCGTCCAACGGCCTCCGCTCAGACAGCCGTCGCACGTGTCGAGTTGAGATACCAAGTTCGCCGGTGATCGCGCGAAAGCTCATTCCTGCCCTCCCCAATCGGTTCACGGCGATGATGTGATAAAGCTTCCGATTACTCGCGGGCTCGGCTCGGATCTGGCGGAATAGTTTGAGCTCCCGGGCGAGTCCCAAACGCGGTTTCTCTAGGTACTGCTCCATCTGATCCCAGGAAGCCTCCACCTCGTCGCGCGTTGGCCGTGGCGCAGGACCACGAGGAAAACGCTGGCCGAATCTCGGTAAAGAAGCCAGGTCCTTGCGGCTCACGTAGTAAGCGCCGTGCGGCCCTCGGGTCGCCTTCAGCTGGCCGGAGCGAATTCGTAGCCGCAGCGTCTCGACATGACACCCGAGCCGGTGGGCGGCGTCCGATAGCTTGATGGGCTTGCTCGCGGTCTTGGGCGTGCCGCGCTTCGTCATGGCCGGCTCGAATCCCGCAAGGGGGCCCAGAGTCGAGGTGCGGACAGACTCAATGCAATCGCGGACATAAATTGCTCACACTATAAGGGGCATATGGCAACGGGCGGACCGCATGTTGGCAGCGCCTTGCGCAGGTTCAAGTACTACAAGGACATAATTTCAGGCATTTATAAGGGTAAAGGATGATGACCTCAGCCTGAGTCATCAGGGCTCTTCGGTTGCCAGCAGGGGCCGCGGCAGTGGTCGGGTGGACCGGGCCTCGCTGAAGGCGTTTTGGGCAACGTCCAGCTTGGGCAAGCTGCGTGGGCCCGGTCGTTTCAGGCGGTCGCCCCGGCCGTACGCATCATGAGGCGACCGCCCACCTGATCTCACGAAGCCCGCGTTCGATACCGGGACGGACTCCTTATTCATTCAGTCGTCCATTCCTTATTCGCGATTACCCCAGCAACGCCAGCCGCCGCATGAGCCAGCAAGAGATCACTCAACTCGTTCGAACTCTCACCACTCGCGATATTGCGATCCTCATCGCCGTTCCAACTACCGCTACCTCGATCGCGATCAAGTCGAACAGCTCTTCTTCCCCAGTCGACGGGTGTCGCAGCGACGGATCAAATGGCTCAGAGATCTCGGGTTGATCTACCGCTGGCCCATGATCGAGCCTCCCGGTTGGACCCGACTGCACTCGCTCTTGCTGCTATCGCCGCGGGGAGCGCGCGTGCTAGCGGCCTGCCTTGGGCGGGAGCCGCGACCGCTGGTGCGCCTCAGCCAGGACTGCCGCGATCATTGCTTCAACATCGGGCACGACCTGGGAGCCAACGCCTTCTTCGTCGCGCTGGCCGTCGCCAGCCGGCCAATTGGCCACGAGGGCCTGTACCACTGGGTCGGCGAGGAGCGTTGCCGGCGCCTGCTGCGTGAGGATGCCGGCCCCAGGCATGCGCCGGCCCCGGACGGTTGGGGCCGCTACCTACTCGGAGACCGAGAGATCACGTTCTTTCTCGAATGGGATCGAGGGACGGAATCGGTCGACCGCCTCCACCGAAAGTCAGTGAACTACATCCGCTACTTCGTACGAAGACATGGGGCCAACTATGCGCACGTCCTCTTCGTGTTCCCGTCCTCCGCCAAGGAACTCACTTACCACCAGAGCATCGCCGAAGACCTGCCTCGCGACGAAGTCCGCTGCATCTTCTGGACCACCACGCTTAAGCACCTCGAGCTCGCGGGTCCTCGAGGCCCGATTTGGCGGAAGGTGGAGCGGCGCCCGCCGCCCCGTGAGGACGACGCCAGAGGAATGCGGTCGCGCCGATCCGAGGCGTGGCTTGCGCCCGCCAGCCGCGTTTCCTTGGACGGACTCGCCAGTCAGCCGGGGCACGGTTCCTCAGTCGCGAATTGCATCGGTAAACCGGGTTGGTGGGAGCGAAGACTTGCTGGAGGGCAGGTCTGACGCCAGGTGAGCGTACAAGGCCCAGTCGATGGCCGCCGCCTCCAGCGGAGGCGGACTGGTGAAGAGGGGGCCAAACTCCGGCCCCCTCCCTGCCAGCACGGTCAAGGAGGCGCCCAGCAGAGCCAGGAAGCCCAATCTTGCCGTCACCCTGTCCGACCTACCGGAGGAAATTGTGGCGACGCTTCACGTGCTCGTGGAGATCGAACTCTGTCGCCGTGAGCGGATCCTGCCGAAGGCGAAGCCAAACCTTGACGTCGCTCGCGCGACACAGGATGATGCTGTCCTGAAATGAGTCGTGCAGTTACGTCGCCTTCATCGCGTGACGATCCAAAGAAAGTCGCGCTCGTCTATGTCCGGGTCTCGAAATACGCCGCCCAGGACGAGGGACGAAAGGTGTCGCCGGAAACCCAACTTGAGAAGTGCAAGGCGCTGCCGGCGCTGAACGATTGCCAGGTCGAAGTCTTTGAGGATCTGGACTACTCAGGCAAGAACACCAGGCGACCTGGGTTCACCCAGTTGATCGAGCGGGCACAACGGGGAGACGTCGGCGTCGTAGCCTGCTATTCGATCTCGCGGCTCTCGCGCGACGTCCCCGACCTGTACCAAACCCTAAAGACGCTCAAGCAGTCTGGCGTGGGGTTCGTATCCGCGACGGATCCCCTTTACGACACAACCAGTCCCTTCGGGGAGTTCATCCTCGGCATCGTGGCCGGAGTCGCCCAGCTGGAACGGCGGCAGACCTCGCAGCGCGTGGCCGATGCGCTCGCGTTCAAGCGCACCCGGGGCAAACTCCTCGGCACCTTGCCAGCCGGTTACGAGCGCAGTTCGGACGGCAGAATCGTGATCGACGAACCAATCGCCGCCACGATCCGGCTCGTCTTCGACATGTATGCGAGTGGCAGTTACAGCTACAAGACGCTCGCCCTCTCGCTAAATGACCGCGGGGTCAAGACGATTTCCAGACGTGGTGGGAACGGTTCCCCGGCAGCCTCCCTCTGGTCTGGCGATGTGCTGAAGGAAGTCCTGGCCAGGCCGACCTATGCCGGCCTGATTCGCCTTCCAGATGGCTCCATGAGGCCCGGCGAGCAGCCCGCAATCGTAGCGGCCGATGTGTGGACCCGCGTCCAGGCGATCCGTCAGCGGCAGCGCTTCATACCCGGGGCAGCGCCGCGGCCACGCTACCGCCACTCGCCGCACCCGCTGGTCGGTGTGCTCCATTGCAGCTGCGGCACGACCATGCGTGGACGGCGCACCGTATGGCGACACCGGGAGCGGCGGTGGTACGTCTGCAGCAACCAGGCCCGGTACCACTCGTGCAATCAAAAGCCAGTCCGCGCGCAAGAGCTGGAGGACGCCTTCGCCGCCTGGTTGGAAACCTGTCGGCCCGATGAACGGCTGGAGCGTGCGGCCAGAGAGCTGCTCGAGCGGGGCCTACGCCAACGACGCATTCCGGCCAGCGAGCTGGACGACCGACGCCGCATCAAGACCCTGGAGGACCGGCTCCGGCGGACCGGCCTGGTCTTCCGCGCCGGCCAGATGACCGAGCAGGAGTGGCAGGCGGAGACAGGGGCGATTCGCGACGACCTGGCCAGGCTCAAGGGCCGTCCACACGAGCCACAGACCATCCGTCAGGCCTCAAGACGGCTGACGGACCTCCTGGCGGCCTGGCGCGACGCCAACCCGGAAGAACGGGCACGGCTGGCGGCATCGATCGTGAGCGAGATCCAGGTGACGGATGGCCGGATCAGCGCGATTCGGCCACGCACCGCCTGGGTCGCGTACTTCGAGCAGTTACTGCACGATGGAGCGGGAGACGAGTCTCGAACCCGCCCAGGAACCATATCGTGGGCATCTCAACCGTATACCGTTATTCGCCCCACTTTAGGGACGTTGTGCTGACCTCCGCCTAACGCGGGCAGTCTACGTATCCCTCAGGCGCGGCCGTCCAGCGAAGACCGCCGACGGGGGTTGAATTTGGTGTTGTCAGGAAGACTCGCGCGCCATCTTCGAGAGTTGCCACGGCACCCCCAAACTTCAAGCATTTGGTGGCGAGGGCGCGAGTCGCGGCCGCGGTCGGCGTCTCCAACCGGAAAACCAGGCTCAGGCTGTGGTCTTTGCCCTTCAGTCTGATGGGGTACCTTCCATCGAGGCCTGCCCGCACCTGGGTCGCAGCTGCATCACTCCATTCCCCAGCACCCATACAACCTCGGGCGCATGTCGAAAACCCCATGTAGGTCACTTGGAGGTCGCTGTCGCCAATTGGATCCAAATGACTGATTATCACGGTGCTGGTGCCAGTGTTAGAAATCCGGACAGTGATCACACCACCCGCGTTTGTGACGGCCGGAACTGGAGCTATGACTGCCTCAACAAATTGAACGGATGTGCTTCGCGGAACACCTGCGACGCTTTCGCTTGCAGGGCTGCCCGAGCAGCCCGCCATTGCTGCTACTAGCGCGATAAGGCTTATGTTCCTGGAGCGCCTGAGTAAGGCCAGAATGGCAATGCTCACGCCAGCCCAGTCCCTGACGGCCCACGCAAACGGCGGATTGTCACCGAAGGTGTAACGAGTCCCACCTCTGATTCTCGCGTCGCCTAACTCGGGGCAGCTTGTTGCCCCGCCTGCGTCATATCCGCCATCGGGGTTCTTGCTCGAGTTCGAGACCTAAGTTCCACTCGCCCAGAAGGACCAGACAGCGAATGGTGGGCGATCTCGAGAAACGGTTTCTCGCTCTCGGCGAGTACTGGCCGCCAAATTTCTGGACCCTCGTTGCACGGAACAGCAAACTGGTCAGCCAGAAGGCGGATGATCGCTTCAAGGGCGACCCGTCCGTTGGGGAACCGTACCCGGGCAAGCGCCGTAATCCCTTCCGTTGCGGTCCCCCTTAGCTGGATGTGTGCCGGGGGCTCCCTACTTCGAGGAGCTCCTCACCACGATTGGTTCCAGAGAGGGGGAGACGAGTCTCGAACCCGCCCAGGAACCACAGACTGCATATCGCGGGCTTCTCACCAGCGTGCCGTTATTCGCCCCTCTTTAGGCACCTTCTGAGGCTG
>JALYYG010000083.1 GCA_030946685.1 Candidatus Dormiibacterota bacterium
GCCCGATGCCATTACGAAGCGCGACTCGTCTGAGGCCAGGTACAGGGCGGCGAAGGCGACGTCCTCCGGCTTGCCGAGCTCGCTGCCCAGCTGCCGTTTGCGAATCGACGCATACCCCTCCTCCGGATCGGAGTAGGACTCCTTGATGTAGCGCTCGACGAACGGGGTCAGGATGGTCCCGGGCAGGAGGGCATTGACGCGAATCCCATGCTGCGCAACGTCCACCTGCATGGACCGGGTCATCGCGAGCACGGCGCCTTTCGAAGCTGCGTACGATACCCGTCGCGCCAGCCCGATCTCGGCGATGGCCGATGACATGTTGATGATCGAGCCCGATCGCTGCTTGATCATGGTCGGGACGACCGCTCGGCTCATCAGGTAGACCCCACGCACATTCACGCTCATCACCCGGTCGAACAGCTCGGGCTGTGTCTCGAGCACGTCGCCCACACCGCTGATGCCGGCGTTATTGAAAAGGACATCGATGCGCTTGAAACGTTTGGCGACCTTGACGGCCAAAGCGACTGTCGCAGCCTCGTCGGTCACGTCGACGTGCTCGGCAAGCGCATCGCCGCCAGCCTTTCTAATGCCTGCGACCGTCGACTTCGCGCCGCGGTCGTCGACGTCGGCAACCACCACCCGAGCACCTTCACGGGCAAAAAGCCGGGCGGTGGCCTGACCGATGCCAGACCCGGCGCCAGTGATCAGGCAAACCTTGCCGTCGAGTCTGCCCATCTTTCCGTTACGCCCGCTCGGTTCCGATCAGGCGTGCCACGCCGAGCGCAAGAAGGATGATCGCCCCGTCCACGGCATCGATCCAGGTGGAGCTGATGTTCGAGAGAGTCAGGATGTTGGTGACGAGCGAGAGCAGGATCACACCGGTAAGCGCGCCGATCATCCGCCCCCGGCCACCCTCGAGGGAAACCCCGCCGATCACTGCCGCTGCGAACACTCCGAAGATGAGGTTTGAGCCCTGGCCCGCGGTGACCGCGGTGACACGGCCCGCCTGCATCAGCCCTGCGACGGCAGCCAGCACGCTGGCGACCATGAAGACTCCGATCCGGATCCGGTCCACCTTGATGCCCGCTGCGCGGGCCGCCTCGAGGTTGCCACCTATCGCGTACATGGCGCGGCCCACGCGGTGATAACGGAGGAACAGCTCTGCGACCACGAAAACGGCGGTGGTGATCCAGACTGCGACCGGAATATCAAACCAAGACTCGGAGCCCAGATAGATGTAGACCTGCGGCAGGCTGTAAACGGTGTGGCCTCCGAGCCAGCCGAGCTGCAGGCCTGTGAGCAGGATGCTCATCGCCAGGGTGAAGATGAATGCGTTGAAGTTGGCCTTGATGACGAGAAAGCCGTTGAACGTGCCGACGGCAACGCCAACCAGCAGGACGACGAGCAGACCCACCCACGGGTTCCATTGAGTTCCGAGGCCATCGCTGGCCTTGGGTGCGATCAGCCATGCTCCTAGAAGAGGGGCAAGGCCGAACGTGCCCTGCAGGGAGATGTCGAATTTTCCGGTGAGCAGGATCAGAGACTCGGCGACCACGACCATTCCCAGCGCGGCGCCTCCCGTAGCGACGTCGATCAGGTTGGACGACGTGAAGAAGACGGGATTGACGATCGAACCTCCGATCATCACGAGGACGATGACTGGGACCAGGGTCAACTCTCGGAACCAGTTGAGTAAGACGAAGCGCGCGTTGCGACGCCCCATTGGTCGCACTGGACCCTTCACAGTTGCGTCTTCGGCGATCTGAGTCGTCGTCAGGTTCCTCATGGTCGCGCGCCGGATCGGCTGAGCTCGAGGCCTTCCACAGCCGAGATCAGCTGCTGGCGGTCCCACGGCGCCTGGCCGAACTCGTGCGCGATCTTGCCCCGCACCATGATCAACAATCGCGTGCAGATCCGCAGGTCCTCGAAGTCATCGGACACCAGCAGCACGGCCATCCCCCCGTCCCGAGCGCTGCCGACTGCATCCAGCAGCGCCTCCTTGGAAGCAACATCGACGCCTACCGTCGGGTTCACCACGACCAGGACCGACGGTTTCTGGGCGAGCGCTCGACCCACCACCACCTTCTGCTGATTGCCGCCACTCAGGCTGGACACGGGCTGCTCCAGCCGCCGGGCCACGATCTGGAGCTTGTCAACCTGTTCCTGGGCGATCCTGTCGCGCGCCTTGAAATCGACCAAGCCGAGAATCCCGCGCGAAACATCCTCCAGGATCGTCAGCGTCAGATTTTCTCCGACCCCAAGCTGCGGGGCGAAGCCGCGCGCGTGCCGATCCTGGGGGACATAGCCGACACCGCGGCGCAGCGCCGCGTCCACCTTGCCTGGTGGCACTGGGCGACCGTGTACGGTCACCGTGCCTGACTGCGGCTTCAGCAGCCCGATTACGGCATCGGCAACAGTGACGCTTCCGGAACCTTCGAGGCCCACAAGGCCAACGCACTCGCCTGCTCTGACCGTAAGACTGACGTCATCGACCGAGCCTGCCCGCGAACGAACCGAGAGGTTGGATACCGCCAGCCTCTCCGCGCCCAAACCGGTCCTCTTGCGTACCGCTTCGATCTCGGTCGCGCGGCGCGGCGGGGCGCTCCCAACCATCGCCGCCACCAGGTCAGCCTGGCTGATGTCGGACACCTGGCCGCTCAGCACCAGCTCTCCATCTCGTAGAACGCTGACACGGTCACAAATGTCATAGATCTCTTCCAGATGGTGCGAGATATAAAGAACGCCGATGCCCCCCTCGCGCATTCTGCGAACGCGCTCAAAGAGCCGCTCAACAGCCGCCTTCTCGAGCGCAGCAGTCGGCTCATCGAGGATCAGGAACCTGGCGCCGATAGAGAGGGCTCGAGCGATCTCCACCACCTGGCGCTGCTCAACGGTCAACTCTCCGGCAGCCTGATCGACGTCGATGTCGAAGCCCCAATCCAGCATCACGTCGTGGGCTTGCCGGCGCATCTGGCGCCAGTTGACAAATGGGCTTCGTGCGCTGCCGGTCGGCCGGTTGAGGAACACGTTCTCAGCCACCGTCAACGGCGGGACAACCATCGACCGCTGGTAGACGCAAGCGACCCTGTCCAGCCAGGCACCACGATCGGCCAGGCTCGGAGCCGGCTGGCCGTCCAGGCGAATTGAGCCTCGATCCGGGCGGCTGAGCCCAGTCATCAGGGTGACCAGGGTCGACTTGCCGGCGCCGTTTCGACCCACCAGGCCGTGACACTCCCCGGCGGCGACGTTCAGCGACACATCGACCAGCGCCCTGGTTTCGCCGAACGTCTTGGAGACGCTGTCCGCCTCGCCCACGGGGGGCTGGTGTTCAGCTCCCCGTGGCGAGTTTGCCTCCATGTGATGAGGTTCTGTTTTACCTCTTTAGGGCTACTTGTTGTTGCACCACAGGTCGGTTGAGTTGACCTGGGTCGATCCGGCGTCACCGGCGAGGGTGACCAGCGGGGCGGCCAAACCGTCCTCCAGGTTGCCGGCCACAGTCAATATCGAGCTGTTGTGGTCCGTCGTCTGGCCTGCGCTGTACGTGGTGCCGGCGATCGCCTGCTTGGCGTAGTAGATCGCGTAGTAGGCGTACTTGTCGGCCGGCTGGTCGATGGTCGCGTCCAGGTTCTTGGAGCGGATGAGGTCGCACTCGTGTGGCGAGCCGTCGTTGCCGACGAGGGCGACATGGTTTGCGGCGCCGACGTCAGTGTATACGCGCTTCTGCTTCTCCGCCGCGATGATCCCGTCCTCGGGAACGCTCCAGTGAACGTAGATGCCTCGGAGGTCCTTGATGGCGGTCAACGCAGTCGTGGCTTCAGAAACGGCTGGGTCAGTGCCCCAGTCCTTGGTCTCGTACGCCTTCACGGTGAAGTTCGGGAAGCTCGCCGAGATGACCTTCGTGCAGCCATCCGCGCGATCCCTGGCGTTCAAGGAGGTCAGGTCGCCCTCGATCATTGCGATTGTGCCCGGGCCGGTGGCGTGTTTGGCGATGTACTCACACGACTTGTTGCCGTACGCGGTGTTGTCGGCGCGCACGATCATGTATACGTTGCCCTGGCTCGGAGCCACGTCCACCGTGACGACCGGGATGTGCTTGCTCTTGGCATAGTCGAGCGCTGGACCGATAGCTGCGCTATCGGCGGGATTGACGATGAGCGCCTGCACACCCTGGGCGATCAACGACTTGACGTCCAGGATCTGCTGCGCGGCCTCATTGCCCTTGGCCTCGACGTTGGCGACATCCGGCCCGATCAGCTTCACGCCTAGCTGGGTTTCGTATGTGCTCTGGTACTTGAGATAGTTGGCCCAAAAACCGGGCAGGTTGTACGTTAGGACCACTCCGATCTTCGGAGGGCCGCTGGTCCCCGGCGTGGTTCCGCCCCCGCACGCCACCGCGAGAACGGCAACCGCAGCGATCGCTCCAGTTGCTCGAATCCGGCTACCGAGCTGCGCTCTCAACTTGACTCCTCCTCTTTGGTCTTGCCACCGATTTTTCCGCCGAAGCCGCAGTAATCCGATGTTTGATGGTTCCAGCACCTTAAGTCGAAGCTGTGCGGGTGTCAAGGGCCCAACTCGGTACCCTCAGCCATCGGATGTCCGGTGGCCCCGGCTCCGTCCTTCCACGCAGCACCGGTCGGGTACGCATACATGGCCAGGGAGCCCTGCTTCATCTCCGCGCTGTAACCCGGCGCGGATGGCGCTGAGTATCGCCCGCGGGTCACCCTTGCCGGATGGACGAAATGCTCGTGAAGGTGGTCGACGAACTCGCACGTCCGGTTGTCGAGTGAGCCGCTCACGGCTATGTAGTCGAAGATCGCCAAGTGCTGCACGTATTCGCAAAGTCCGACTCCGCCCGCATGGGGGCAAACCGGCACGCCAAACTTCGCGGCCAGCAGCAGTACCGCTATCACCTCGTTGACCCCACCCAAGCGGCAGCTGTCGATCTGGCAGAAGTCGATGGCACCGGCCTGCAGGAGCTGCTTGAACATCACCCGGTTGTGCACGTGCTCGCCTGTGGCGACGCCGATCGGCTGGATCGCCTCGCGGATGCGGCGGTGGCCCAGCACGTCGTCAGGGCTGGTGGGCTCCTCGATCCACCATGGATTCACTTCGGCAAGCGCATGAACGGCTGTGATCGCCTGCTCGACTCCCCAGACCTGGTTCGCATCGAGCATAAGTCGGCGGTCGGGACCGATCGCAGCGCGGAGAATGCGCGCACGGCGCAGGTCCGACTCCGGTTCGCCACCAACCTTCAGCTTCAGATGTGTGAATCCGGCGGCCATGGCCCGGTCCGCCAGGGTCCGGATCTTGTCGTCCGAGTAACCCATCCAGCCGGCCGAGGTCGTGTATGCGGGGAAACCTTCGCGCAGCATCTCCATCTCACGCGCCGGCCGCGTGGCCACGTTTAGACGCAGAATCTCGATGGCCTCGTCAGGCGAGAGCGCATCGTCGATGTACCGGAAGTCGACGCACCCAACGAGCTGCTCGGGAGACATGTCCGCGAGCAGTTTCCATAGGGGCTTTCCCTCGACCTTGGCGTAGAGGTCCCACACCGCATTGACCAGCGCAGCAGTGGCGAGGTGAACTACGCCTTTTTCAGGCCCCAACCACCTGAGCTGGCTGTCAGCAACAAGTCCTCGCCAGAAGCCTGCCATGTTGGCGGCGATCTCCTCTAGCTCGCGACCGACGACGTGCCCCGCCAGCAGCCCCACCGCCGCCACGCAGAGCTCCGTGCCGCGACCGATCGTGAACGTGAGCCCGTGCCCGGCAAGGCCGCCCGGATGGTCGGTCTCCAGGACGACGTATGCGGCGGAGTAGTCGGGGTCTGGATTCATGGCGTCCGAACCATCGAGCGTGCGCGAGGTCGGAAAACGGATGTCCCGCGCCGTCGCTCGCAAAATCCTCGTCGGCATCCCCGGGTCCGAGTTATATGCTAAAGCTCCGATGTTTGTCAACGGTCTAAGCGCACGGCTACGGCCCATGGACCATCACGGCCCGTGAAGGTCCTACCTCTTGGCAGAGCTACTCGTTTGCTGGACAATCCCCTCACGAAATGACTGACACCAGCCCCCGCCGGGGTCGACGCGGCCCGAGCGTGACCGACGGTGCGATCGACAAGATCCGTGAGCTGATCGTCTCCGGCAGCTGGGGACCTGGCGCCCGCCTACCGAGGGAGAGCGAGCTGGCGGCTCAGCTCGGGCTCTCGCGCAACTCCCTCCGCGAGGCTGTGCGAGCTCTGTCGCAGCTGCGGGTGCTGGAGGTGCGCCAGGGCGATGGCACCTACGTCAGCAGCCTCGAGCCGGATCTGTTGCTCGAAAGCACGGGCTTCGTGAGCCACCTGCTGCTCGGCGACACCGCGGTCGAGCTCTATGAGGTGCGCCGGATCCTGGAGGCCTCGGCGGCAGCCCTGGCCGCCGCCCGGATCGACGAAAGCGGGAAAGAGGACCTGCGCCGGAGACTAGAAAGCATGGCTGAGGCTGACAGCGTCGAGGACCTGGTCGAAGCCGACGTTGCCTTTCACGCCGTGATCGCCCGGGCCACGGGCAACGCCGTTCTCACGTCGCTGCTCGCGAGCCTTTCCACTCGTACGATGAGGGTCCGGCTGTGGCGCGGTCGCAGGGTCGACAATGCCCTCGACGTCACCCGTGACGAGCATCGGCGCATCTACGAGGCAATCGTCAGCGGGGATCCCGAGCTTGCACGCGCGGCGGCCACGGCCCACATCGCGAGTGGCGAGCGGTGGTTGCGCGCTCAGGTCGCAGCCGGCGATTCGGCCGAGGCGCCCGTCTGAGCATGGCTGGATGAAGGTCGGACTGCACACGCGACTCAAGCCTGGCGCCGAGGCGCGCTACGAGGAGTATCACCGCAAGGTGTGGCCCGACGTTCTCGAGGCAAATCGCCGGGTCGGGGTCACGAAGTACGTGATCTTCCGAGACGGTCTCGACCTTTTCCATTACATCGAGTGCGATGACCTCGATCGGGCCATCGTCGAGTTGGCCAAGGATCCGGTCAACCTGCGCTGGCAGGCCGAGATGGCGCCGATGATGGCAGCCGCGACAGACTTCAGCGGCAAGAACAGCGATCGAATGCCGGTGATCTTCGAACTCTGAAAAGTTGAGCTGCGCAAAGCCCCCCGCCCTAACCCTCCCCACTGAACAGGGGGAGGGGGAGCGCTCGTGAACCCGCGCGAACGCGTGAAGCTGGGACGTACTCCGTTATCTGTGAGCCGCGTTGGATTGGGCACCGCCCCGCTGGCCGGTCTCTTCGAATCGGTTGATGAAGACCAGGCGCTCGGAGTGATCGGGCGCGCCTGGGAAGCAGGCATCCGCTTCTTCGACACCGCACCGCTTTACGGCCACGGGCTCGGCGAGCTTCGCCTCGGCCGCGTGCTCCGCGAGCAGCCTCGTGACGAGTTCACGCTCGCCACGAAGGTCGGCCGGCTCCTGCGTGCGGATGCGCCACCCGAGCCGGGCCAGGCTTTTCGCGGTGTTCCCGCTGTCAACCCCGTCTTCGACTTCACGTACGACGGGGTCATGCGCTCGGTGGAGGAGAGCCTCGAGCGACTCCGCCTCTCCCGCATTGACATCCTGCACATCCACGACCCGGACAACCACTACGACGTGGCATTGAACGGCGCGTACCGCGCTCTCGCCCAACTTCGAGCCGACGGGATCATCAGCGCGGTCGGTGCTGGGATGAACCAGGCTGAGATGCTCACACGGTTTGCACGTGAGGGAGACTTCGACTGCTTCCTCCTAGCGGGCCGGTACACGCTCCTGGAACAGGGCGCGATGCAGGAGCTGATGCCGTTGTGCCTGGAGCGGGGGATCGCAATCATCGCTGGAGGCGTGTACAACAGCGGCATTCTGGCCGACCCCAAGCCAGGCGCGCACTACGACTACAGGACTGCGCCCGCCGCCCTGCTTGAGCGTGCCCAACGCTTGCGCGCGGTGTGTGCCCGCCACGGCGTCCCGCTCAAAGCAGCCGCGGTGCAGTTCCCGTTGGGGCACCCCGCGGTGGCCGCCGTGGTCGTCGGCTGTCGCTCGACGGCGCAGCTCGACGAGAGCCTCGAGATGTTCGAGGTCGAAATTCCGCCCGGAATGTGGCAGGAGCTCAAGGCAGACGGCCTCCTGCAGGAAGACGTCCCGACTCCATGACGCTGGTGGTAGACGGCCATCAACATTTCTGGGATCCCGCGCGCCACAACTACCCCTGGATGTCGGACGAGCTGGCGACGATTCGCCGCCGATTCGGGCCCGAGGACCTACGGCCGCTCCTCGTCGCCAACGGTGTCGATCGAACTGTCGTGGTCCAAACCATCTCGAGCCTCGTCGAGACGCGTGAGCTTCTCGCCACCGCGGCCGCCACCGATTTCGTGGCCGGCGTCGTCGGCTGGGTCGATCTAACAGACCCATCCCTGGCGACAACGCTAACCCAGCTCCGCGCCGCGCCCGGGGGAAGCTTTCTGGTCGGCATCAGGCACCAGGTCCACGACGAGGCGGATGCGGGGTGGCTGCTGCGCAAGGATGTCCTGCGCGGGATCCAGGCAGTCGGAGAAGCCGGACTCGTCTACGACCTCCTCGTCCGCACGCGCGAGCTCCCCGCAGCCTTCGATGTGGTGCGCCGCTTACCCGAGGTCCGCTTCGTCATCGATCACCTGGCGAAGCCGCGCATCGCCGCCGGGGCCGTGGATTCCGATTGGGAACGCGCCATGGCACCCTTAAGCGACTGCGCGAATGTTGCGTGCAAGCTGTCCGGGATGGTCACCGAGGCATCCTGGACAGGCTGGACGTCAGGCGATCTCGTGCCATACATACGCCACGCGCTCGGCTGGTTCGGACCCGAGCGATGCGTGTTCGGCTCTGACTGGCCCGTGTGCTTGATGGCGGCGACCTACAGGCAAGTGCTCGAGGCCATGAAATACTCGATGAGCGACCTCGAGCCGCCAGACCAGGAGGCGGTATTCGGCGGCAACGCGATTCGCGTTTACGGACTTACCGGGTAGCTACGCGACATCGTCGATGAGCGCCGACCAGCGTTCGTCGATGCGGCGAACCTTGTAGATCGCAAAAGCACTTACCCACGCGACAACAAACGCCGCAACGATCACGTAGCCCGCCTTGCCGATGAAATCGAAGTTGGCAATCAGGTCGTAGATCCCACCGCGCAGTTTGAATATCTGAATCATGATTTGGGCCAATTCCACGACCCCGACAAAAAGTGCGACGAACACCGAGAGCGACGTTACCGTCAGGTTGTAGAAAACCTTGCGGATCGGGCTGGCGAATGCCCAGGAGTAGGCCTTAGACATGAAGGCACCATCGGCGGTGTCCATTAAAGACATACCAGCGGCAAAGATCAATGGCAAAGATATGACCGCCGTGAAAGGAAGACCTTGCGCAGCCGCGCCGGCCGAGATAGCAAGAAGCGCAACCTCCGATGCCGTGTCGAAGCCGAGACCGAACAGGAATCCGATCGGATACATCTGCCAGCTTTGCTCGATGACTCGGAACAACCGACCAAACAGCTTGGTCATGACACCGCCCGCGACCAATTCGTCCTCCAGGCCTTCGCGGTCGTACTCGCCCCTGCGCATCCTTCGATAGACACGCACGATGTCCACCAGGATGACCAGGTTCAAGATGCCGATCAACACCAAGAAACTTCCGGACACCAGAGTCCCTACGGCTCCGCCGATGTTCTTGAGCTCGCCGTTGCCGCCGACAACGCCCTGGACTATCGACTTGACCGCCAAGCCCAACGCAACTGCGATCAGGAACACGACCGTCGAATGCCCTAAGGAGAAGAAGAAGCCGACGCCTACGGGCTTCTGGCCACCTTGCAGGAGCTTGCGGGTGGTGTTGTCGATGGCCGATATGTGGTCGGCATCGAAAGCGTGGCGCAGGCCGAACGTATAGGCGAGGCCGCCCAAGGCTAAGAAGGCAGGGTGCTGGGCGCTGTAGGCGAGCAGCAAGCCCCAGCCTGCGACGTGGAGCAGACCGACACCGCCGAAGAAGGCCCCGAGCCGCCGGCGCTCGCCCGGATCGAAGGACTGTCGGAGGAGGGCCGCCATGGAGGCCATGCGCTGAGCCTAACCCTTATCGCTACAGAGTCGCAAGTAGCTATTCAGATCGCCCCTCGAAACATGCGACATCCTCTCAGTAGCGACCGGGCGGTCGAGCCCGCTGTACCCTGTCGATTGAATGGACCTCGATCGCATGCCGCCACAGCTTCGAATGGTGGTGCACACGCTTGCCCGAGCCGTCAGCAGTCGCGAACCAGCAATCCGCGGCATGGTGCAAGTCTTGCGGGAAGCCAATCCGCACCTCACCAATGACCAACTGGCTCTGAAGCTGATCCGTTCCACACGAAGGCGGGTCGCGGCGACCGGGGCGATGAGCGGAGCGGTCTCAATCGTGCCCGGTTTGGGCACGATTCTCGCCATCGGCACGATCACCAGCCAGGCGCTCTATGCGCTTGAGCAAGAGATTGAGCTCGTCCTCTCCATCGCGATGATCTACGGTCACGAGCTCGCCAGCTCCGACGAGCGAGTGGTCGAAGCCCTAGTCGTTGTCGGGATCACAAGTGGCGCCGTGAAGCTTCGCGAAGACGTCCTTGTCGCCGGCGGCGAGCGTCTGGCGGTCGCAGCCTTTCGCCGGCTGCCCGTGATGGTGCTCACGCATGGTGGAAGCCGGATTCTCACTCGCATCCTAGCCCGCGTGGCGAGCACCGGCGCTGCGAAAGTGGCCGCGCGCGTGGTGCCGCTTGGGGTCGGTGTCGCTGCCGGCGCAGCCTTCGACTGGCTGGCCGTGACAGGTCTCGGCCACGCGGCGATGAGGTATTACGGACCGGGTGGACTGGGGTCAAGGCCCCTGTTACTTGCTCCGGAAAATCCCTCGCACGTCAAACTCAACCGCTGAGGCGATCTGGTCGAAGCCACACTTGCGCGGCGGCTTGTCGGTGCGCCAGCGCAGGAATCGGGTCGCATGGCGGAAGCGCTCTCCCGCCTCCAGCTTGTCGTAAGCGACCTCGCACACGAGCTCCGGCCGGACCGTCATCCGTTCCGTGTCCTTCCCGCGCGACCAACGGCTTTGGCCCCCAGGCATTCGCCCTTCGGCGTCCGACCACTCTTTCGGCGCCTCTGTGGCGAGCGGTTTGAGCTTGGCGATGAGCTCCTTCCTTTCGGCCGCGCTGAAAGAGGACGTGTGGCCGACATAGTGCAGCGTCCCTTTGCCGTCGTAGAGCCCAAGCAGCAGCGAACCGAGAGACTGACCGTCGTTTGATTTGCGCCAGCCGATGACCACGCAGTCGCAGGTGCGTTGGTGCTTGATCTTGACCCACAGACGCTTGCCGGGCACATAGGCGCCATCCCACGATTTCGCCATGACGCCATCCAGGCCGGCCCCCTCGAAGCGATCGAACCATTCCTCCGCCGTCTTGGCGTCTCGTGTGTAAGGGGTGAGGAAGATGGGCGGCTTGACTCCTTTCAGCAGCCGCTCGAGACGCTTGCGTCGATCACCCAGCTTCTGCCCGCGAAGATCCAGGTCGCCTTCAGCGATCAGGTCAAAGGCCACAAACCACGCCGGGGTGGCCGCGCTGAGCATGCGGACTCGCGAATCGGCCGGATGGATGCGCTGCTGCAGGGCGCCGAAATCGAGTCCCTTCGCCCCCACCACGATCAGCTCGCCGTCAAGTACGAATTTACCCTGGCCGAGACCCCGAAACGCAGGCAGCACCTCTGGAAAGTACCGCGTCATAGGCCGCGAGCCTCGGCTGATCAGGGCGACCTCGTCGCCATCTCGAAAGACCAGCGTTCGGAATCCGTCCCACTTGGGTTCGTACTCCCACCCGTCACCCTTCGGGATGCCGTCGGCGGGCGCTGAGAGCATCGCCTCCATGTCCAGGGGAAGCGGTAATTTCATCGATTTATCCCCACCTGTCTATATCTTGTGGACGACGCATGCCTGTGCTACCATATCGTCCGCCGGTAACCCGGCCACCGAATTCAACTCCACGCCCCCACCCCAGCCTTGGGAAGCTCGCGCAAGCGGGCTTCCCGCTTTATGGGTGGAACCGCTTCAGCAGGTCGCTCACGGTGGTGGCGCTGTAATCCTTCCCAAGCACCGTCTGCGCTGTCTGCCAGACAGCCCTCGCCGGGGCCGGCCCTTTGTCGGCCAGGTCCGCGAGGGTAAGGGCGCCGTACACCTGGATCTGCGGTACCCCTGCCAGCTGGCCGGCAAGCCACTTCGCCCACTGCTCTACATTGCCTGCGCTCGGTGACACGCCTTCCATGGCGTCGGCCTTCGTTTGGGGGACAGTGCCCCACGGCTGCGGCGCCGCACCGGCCGCCTTCTGGACCACCCCAGCCGGCTTGTCTGCAGCCCCGGCGGCCTTCAGCGCTCCCGCGATGGCCTTGGCCTTCGCCACTTCTTCCGCCGCCTTCTCAACGGCTGCGGCTTCCCCGGCCTCTGCCTCCTGCGCGGCCGCCGCGGCCCTTTCGGCTGCCTCAGCCCTGGCGGCCTTGAGCGTCGCCAGCCCTTCGCCTGCGATCTCAGTTATCCGACCTGCCGCGCTCCCGACGTCGCTGCCGGCATCGCCGTCGCCCGTGCGCAGCCGCTCGCCGAAACCTCGCCCGAGCGCACCGCCGATGAGGTTCGGCACGTCCAGCCCGGTCAGACCTTTGATTGCCGTGGTCGACTCGATCATTGCGCGAGTGGCGTTCTTGACGATGTCCGACGCCCCGTCGGCGCTCATCACCGTCAGCGAATCGATGTGTCCCATTGGCTCAGCGGCGGCACGGACGATGTCGGGCAGCGCGCTGAGCACCGTCTGGATGATGGCCGCTTCGTTGAACTGCTTGTATGCATCGGCGCGCATGGCGAGGGCCTTCGCTTCGGCCTCGCCTTTGGTAAGAACTATCGCGGCCTCGGCGCCACCTTCAAGGCGCGTGGTCTCGGCGTCGGCCTCGGCGGACGCAATCTTCGCCCGCTTGTCACCTTCGGCTCGAGCGATGACCGCCTGCGCTTCGGCCGCGGCCGGCTTCACAGTTGACGAAAGCAGCTCTTTCTCTTTGCGATCGGCCTCCAGCTGCGCGAGCTCGGTCTGCTTGCGGACGACCTCCTGCTGCGCCTCGGCCTGCGCCAGCGGACCCGCCTGGTCGGCGCGAGCTTGGGCCGCGGCGACTTGCGTTTTGGTCTCAGCCTCGCGCAGTGCGACGTCTCGTCCTGCATTGATCTTGACCTGCTGCGACTCGGCCTCTCGAACTGCTGCCTCCTGGTCGGTGGTGGCCTTGACCATGCGCGCGTCGCGGGTAACGGTGGAAACGCTCTGCTGGCCGAGCAGCTCGATGTAGTTGGACTCGTCCGAGAAGCTCTGGATGGTGAAGGCGTCGATCTGAAGGCCGCTCGTCGCGAGGTCCCCCTTGGCCGCGTCCTGCACCTGCTGCAGCAGCTTCTGGCGGTCGCGGATCAGCTCTTCGATGGTCAGAGTGCCGACGATGGATCGAAGCGATCCCTCGAGAACGTTCTTGACGATTGAGTCGACCTGTTCGGGCTTGGCGTCGAGGAAACGCTCGGCCGCATTGCGCAGCGACTCGACATCGCGTCCGATCTTGAACGTGGCCACGCCTTGGACCTGGACCTTGATGCCCTGGCTTGTCACGGCATCGGCGAGCTGCACGTTGATCTGGCGCGCCGTCAGCTTGAGCTTGCCGACGCGGTCGAGCAGCGGGCGAATGAATGTGCCGCCACCGACGACGACCTTGACGCCCCTATCGCCCGGGCTGGACATGACCTGGCCTCGCTCGTCGCGCACCTTGGCCCCGCGCGAGCCCGCGACGATGAGGGCTTCGTTCGCGCTCGCCACGTGGTAGCGGCTTGCGACGAAGGCGATGAGGAGGACGAGGATGACCACGCCGGTCACCGCGAGGAATGGTGTCGAGGTCACAAAACTAGGCATCCGACCTTGCTCCTTCATTGCTGGCTACCTGGACGGGGGCGACAACGAGATTGGTGCCGGCTACAGCTACGACCCTGACCGCACGTCCGGCCGGGATCTCCGCATCGGCGGTGGCGGTCAGATTGTGGGAGGCGCCGGCGAAGCTGATCAGCACGGTGCCGAATCGGTTCGCAGGGATTCCGACCGAAACGCGACCGGTGGATCCGACCATCTCGTCGAGGGTGAATGTGCTGGACGACTCCGACTGGCGCAGGACCTTGAAGGCGGCAAAGACGACAGCTGAGCCGACCAGTCCCGCCACCACGCCTGTGAGCGTCGCCACGCCCACGCCGGCGCCAATGCTGTGCAAGCCGAAAAGGCCGCCGACTCCGAACATCGCGATGAAGCCGAGCAGCATCGGGGTCGGCGACACACCCGACACATCAAAGCCTAGGTGGATTGCCCCGAGCAGGCCCCCGAAGATGTCGTCGACGATCAGCGTGAGCAGGAGCATGCCGCCCCCCACGAGGAGGCAGACCCCGAATACGAGGTCGGGAGTGCTCAATCCTTGCCCACCAGCGCCTGAATCTTAGGACGGTGGATTGGTTGCCGCTGCACCCAGCCCGCGAGCGAAGCACAGCCTGGGTCAGCGACCGTAGGGCGAGGGTCGGGCCGACTCAGGGGATGTCTGGATCAAACGACGGCGGTACTTCGGCTGCTCTCTGCGTTCCCCATTTAAAGGATTGCCGATTAAGAGAGCGCTGAGCGGTGCGTTCTGCGACACATCCCCGTGCTCTGTTTTGCGGGGCCCGTGTCCAGGACGGCAGCCAGGCAGTCCCGTTCCAAGCGGGGGGTACGCACTTGCAAACGTTCGGTGAATCCTCAAACCTTCGTCCGCCGCCCGCATCGCGCTTCGGCGTGAAAGTGTGGCGAAAGTGGTTCAACCGGTCGGTGATGGCCGGCCTGGTGGCCCTGTTCGGCGCTCAGTGGATGGCCGTTCCAGCCGCCGCCAGCAATCATTTCCTTGGAGTCCTGAAGGGCTCGGACCCGATGAGTCCGCCGTTCATCATGAGCCCGGCTTCTTACGACATCAGCTCACAGCCGGTCACTGCCGTCTTCACGACCCAGGTTGAGAACCTGACCAACCACGTGGTCACGGTCACCGTCGACATCAACGTTCACCACGTCACCGCCTACTACGGCCAGAACGTCGCTGACGGTCAACCCGGCAAGCCGGGGATCACCTTCAAGGCAGGCGACGCTCCGAACACGACGCAGGTGACGTACGGAACACCGTTCCAGCGCCAGCTCACTGTCCAGCCCAAAGGTGCAGCACCGCAGCTCGTCACGTTCAACACGGTGATGAAGGTGTGCGGCTACTTCCAGTTCGACATCGGCAAACACCTCAAGGGCGGCGGCCATGAGAATCTGTCCACTGGCTTCGCGCGCATCCTCGGCTGCACCCACAGCGGTGGCGGCGGAGGCGGTGGCGGCGGAGGCGTGGGCGGAACCACTGGCGGCGGAACTGGCGGCACCGGTGGAGTGCTCGCTTCGACCGCCGGACTGCCACTCGCCAACACCGGACTGCCGGTCGCAGGCGGGCTCGCGGGCATCGTCATGACCTTGATCGGGGCCCTCGGCCTGCGGATCAGGCGGCAATAGCCGACCCGCAAATACAAACCGGGCCCGCGACGCGCGGGCCCGGTATCTCAGAACTTCGGACTTCTGTAATGACGTCCAAGCTGCTCGAGCGCTCAGACCCGGTCAGGAATCTCCGTGCTCCCTTCGAACTGAAATCACGCAGGTTCGGTCTCCGCGAAGCACGCACTTCTCGTCAAGGATGACGACACCGACTCCGTAGTGTTCGGCTGCTCCGCGACAGGCACCGCACACGATGGCGCAAGTGCGAAGGTTCTGGGCAACGCTCATCGCCACCTGTGCGAACTCCTCATCCGGGTAGGACTTTCCGACCTCGTACTCTTGGCCCGAGCGCCCACGCCCGTCAGGATTCCGGCCCAGGCTACTTCGCCCAGTTCACCGACTGCGTAGTGCCTCATCAGGTCGAAGGTGACGCCCTGCAAGCGATTCGATCTTACTCGGGCCATGGCGGGGCCTCGGCGAGATCGACACTCGAATCGAAATCAACCGATTTCGAGGCTGCGAGAAGTGGGGACCAGGCTAGGAGCTGAGCGCTGTGACCCGTACCAGCAGCGTGTTGGTCTCAGCCAGCGCTGGCTTCGCGCCCAGTTTCGCGATGATCTCGCGAGCCTGACGCAGGGGTGTGTTGGCCTGGGCCGCTCGGCCCAAGGCGAGCAAGCACCGCCCCTGCCCGAGCAGGGCAAATGCGCGCTCCGGCACCACCCCCATACCCGCCCAACGCTCAGCACCCTCCGCGAACAGGCGGGCTGCAACCTCCGTCTCGCCCTGGGTCTCGGCCACCATGGCACGGGCGGCGAACATCGCGTTCTCCTCATACGGATAGATGGCCTCAAAGCCGCTCGCCAGGCGCTCGGCCAGAGCACTGTCCCCCACGGCAACGGCAGTGCGGACCGCATCGGACAGGAATGCGCAGAACAGTGGGACGTCACGCCCATGCGGCGTCTCCGCAAGCTCCGCCAGGAGTTCTTTTGCCGGCTGTCGTTTCCCAGCCGCGAAGCGGACGAGCGCAGCGACCGTGAGCGCTCTTGCCCAACGATCGGGGGACATCACCGAGCGGCGTGCCGCTCCCAGAGCCCACTCGGCGAGGGGAAGAGCCTCCTTCGTTTGACCCCGCAGGGCGAGCACACGGGCCAGCGCCATTCGGCTGTCGAACAGCGAAACCAGCGCCCCGGTAGCCGCCAGCTTCTCGATGAGATTCGTCGCAGTATCCACGACCTCGTCCCAGGAGCCCAGATCGGTGAGCCACATCAAGCTCTCGGCCCTCAAGGCCACGGCGAACTCCGTGATTCGGCGACGCTCTGCAAAATCCATGCCCTGGCGAAGCATTGCCAGGCTGGGGGCCGGCCCCTCGATTGGCCACAGGAACACGGCCAGATTCAGGTACCAGACCGCAGCCTCTCGGCCCTGACCCCGCTCGATGGATAGGTCGAGAGCCCTCCGCACGTCCTCCAGGCCGCCGGCGTCCCCCAATGCAAAGCGCCCGAACCCTCGATAGCCGAGGGCCTTGGCGGGCTCTTCGAGATCGAGGTCGTTCGCCAGAGCCATGGTTCGCTCAGCTGACCCGATGGCCTTGGAGTACTGTCCGGAGAGCGCTTCCAGCCGGGCCGTTTCGGCGTATGCGGCAACCAGCTCGGCCACTGGCCTTCCCGATCCGAGGAGCGCCACCGCTTTAGCGGCCACCTCGCGCGGGCCGGGGTCGCCCAAGTGCCACAGCACGTTCGCCAGTGTGGTCATGGTCCGTGACGCACCGATGACGTCGCCTTGCGCCTGAAACCCGGTCACCGCCTCCTCCAGGGCCAACCGGGCTTCGGCGTGGCGTCCCGCCTGGCGGGCAGCCTCCGCCCAGCGGGCGAGGACCTCAGGGCGGCCGGGGTGTCCACGTGGCGCGAGCTCGAGGGCTCGGGTCAGGTTGGCCTCGGCTTTCGCCGTGTCAAGGCCAAGTGCGCGATCTCCCGCCAGGGTGAGGAACCGGAGCGCGGGAGCCTCGAGCTCCTTCGCCACCTGGGAATGACCCGCTGCCAGAGCCAGATCTCGGGCAGCGATGTAATGATGGGCAAGGACTTCAGCCACGTCCTCGATCCGCTCGCCGGCTACAGACTCAATCCAGGCCGCGGCCCGCCGATGCTTGTCGATCCGGTCCGCTCTCGGGATCTGCGAGTAAGCAACGTCCCGGATCAAGATGTGCCAGAAGCTGTACTCCGTCTGACCGGCCAGCGAAGAAACCCTGGCCGGTCGGACCAGCTCTTTCCTCGAAAGTTCGTGCAGTGCCTCCAGGACAACCGCCTCCCCCAGGCTCCCCATATGCGCCAGCGCGCCCGACCAGAACACCTTGCCGATGACGGCTGCATCCTGAAACATGGCCTTACGTTCTGCGGAGAGGGTATCGAGGCGGGCAGCGATCAGAGCCTGGAGTCCCTCTGGAAGAGGAACCTCGGCGTGCTCGACCAGAGCCAGAGTCCTTCCCCTCTTCACCAGCAGCCCACGGTCGCGCAGGAGACGCACGAACTCCTCCGCATAGAGGGGGTTGCCCCCTGCCCGCTCGAGAATCAGCGACTGGACGTCGGCCGGGATCACTGCCGAATCCAGCAGGACCGAGATGAGGCGGGCCGTCTCGGTGTGGGTCAGCGGGGACAGGTTGATCGAAGTCGCGTTGCGTTTGCCGCCCGCCCAGGCCGGCTGCCGCTCGTAGAGCTCGGGGCGGGCGGTGGCGATCAGCAGCATCGGCACCCCCTCGGACCAGTCTGCGAGGTGCTCGACAAACGCCAGAATGGCATCGTCCGCCCAGTGCAGGTCCTCGAATACGAAGACCGCTGGATTACGCTCGGCGATCAGCTCCAAGAACCTCCTCCAGGCGGTGAACCCCTCCTCCCTTTCGGCCACCGACGACGCCGCCAGGCCGACCAGCGGCGCCAGCCGCTGGCGCAGCCACTCACGGTCCGGGGCGTCTCCCGGAAGGGCAGCATCCAGCTTGGCGGTGGCTGCTTCCGGAGAGTCGGACTCGAGGATCCCCGCCTCCGCCTTCACGATCTCGCCCAGCGCCCAGAAGGTGACGCCGTTTCCGTACGGAAGACACCGGCCCTGGCGCCACCGCACGAGATCCGGCCAGTCATCGACGAATCGGAAAAGCTCGGCGACGAGCCGGCTCTTGCCGACCCCCGGCTCGCCCGCGATCGTCACGAGCTGGACCGAGCGGTCCCGCACGGTGCGTTCGAATGTGTCCTGCAGCAGCCGCAGCTCGAGGTCCCTGCCCACGAGCTGCGTGGTATGGACCTTGGCGAGGTCAGTGCCCAGCCGGGCCCGAGCCGCCAGGGCTCGCCAGACTGAGATGGGCTGGTTCTTGCCCTTGACTGTGATGGGATCTAGCGGTTCGTAGTCGAAGACGCTCTCGGTTGTTCGATATGTCGTCTCGCCAACAACGACGGCGCCGACGGGAGCCGCTCCCTCCAGCCTCGAGGCAGTGTTGACCACATCTCCGGTGACCATGCCTTCCCCATGGTCAGGTCGAGCTCGGAGGGCGACCACGGCCTCACCGGTGTTGATGCCGATCCGGACTTGAAGGTCGAGGCCAGGACTCTCCTCGTTCAACTCATTGATGGCCTCGATGATCCGAAGACCCGCCCGCACGGCTCGCTCAGCGTCGTCCTCGTGCGCGACAGGCGCGCCGAACACAGCCATCACAGCGTCGCCGATGAACTTCTCGACCGTGCCCCCGAAGCGCTGGATTTCGGCGCGCAGCCTCGAGTGATATGGGCGAATGCGGGCCTGGACGTCTTCGGGATCGGCCTGGTCCGAGGATGTGGTAAACCCCACTAGGTCGCAGAACAAGACTGTGACTGACTTACGCTCCTCGACCCCGCGAGTAATCGCGAGAGAGGCGCCGCAGTGCGGGCAGAACCTGTACTCAACTGGGCTTTCGTGGCCGCAATTCGGGCACACGGGCATGGCCAGCAGTCTAGGGGTCATCCCCAGCGGGGTGACAGGGGCCGGAAGCCGCGCCGCTTCCCAAATGCGGAGCTGGTCCAGCGGGCGAGATTCGAACTCGTGGTCGCCTCGTCATCTATCGTAGGTGGACACAGGCGCCCACCGTGACTGAGGGGAGACTATGACCACTCTCAAGAACCGTCCAAAGACCGCACTCCTCGTCGTCGACGTGCAGAACGGCGTCGTCGGGGGGGCTCACGAGCGCGACGCGGTCGTCGCCAACGTCGGCAGCCTTGTCGAGAAGGCGCGGCGGGAACGGGTCCCCGTTGTCTGGGTCCAGCACTCCGACAAGCACATGACAAAGGGGAGCGCCGACTGGCGGATCGTCCCCGAGCTGACTCCGGGCGACGCGGAACCGCTCGTCGAGAAGAACTACGGCGACTCCTTCGAGGACACAATCCTCGAGACCGTGCTGTCAGACCTCGGCATCGGGCGACTTATAGTCGTCGGCGCAGAGACCGATGCTTGCATCCGATCGACGCTCCACGGCGCGTTTGTCAGGGGGTATGACGCGACCCTTGTCAAGGACGCCCACACGACGAGCGACCAGACGGAATGGGGAGCGCCGCCGCCGGCCCAGGTCATCGCGCACACCAATCTGTACTGGACATACCAGACGGCGCCAGGGCGGAAGGCCGGGACGGTCCAGACCAAGGATGTCGACTTCGGCGGCACATCCTGAACATCACGGTCGGCCGTCTTCCAGCGGCACATCCTGACATCACGGTCGGCCGTCTTCGGCGTCCGGAAACGCGCTGGTCGGGCGGGCGAGATTCAAACTCGCGGTCTCCTGGTCCCAAACCGGAGGCTAAGGCCTACCGTATTGGGCTCGATCGTAGCGCGACATCGAAATTTTCGCGCAAGTCTCTTAACTCGTTAGACGACGCGCATGGCCACCATGAATGGAGCTATGTCGGGGCCGGTCGTCATGCCCCGAGGCCGACAACCACTGCCAGCGCGCGATCGACCTCGCGAAGCTCACCAAACGCGAGCAGCCCGTGGGATTCACCGAGCCTGGTTGGATCGACTGCCCCGAGCTGCTCGACCAAGACCCGAGTCAGCTGCCCGTCGATTTCAACCTCGGGTCTGAAGGAGGCCGGATGGACGCGAGTTGAGGTAGGGGCGATGATCACCGTGGACAAGCTGAGCAGTTCATCGGCCTGAAGGACCACGCCGTAACGGTGCCCGGCCTGTTCATGCCCTCTTGTTCCTCGGGGCGCCCGCAGTCGAAAGACCTCACCTCGCTGCACGAAGGGACTCCATCAAACGGGCCACCCGAAATTTCTCCGTACGATCCTCGCGGTCAACGCTTAGGCGCCTCGCCTCAGCGACAAGGTCACCGCGCTGCCCGCGCCGCGCGAGCTCGACGATTGCCTCACGGACGGCATCGGATTGGCTTCGACCCGACCCCGTGAGTTTGCGGAGAGCTTCCTGAGCCTGCTCATCCAGCCTGATCGAAATCGCCTTCTCCATTTGGTGAATGTATCACAATTGTATGACGTTGCCTTTCTTGTTGACGTTTCGCGCGCTGCGCAACGCTTCGAGGAGTTCGTAGCGGACGGCACGGCGGATGACGAACTGGTCGTTGGAGTGGCGCTTGCGCGTCGCGGCGTCGACAACCCAGTCCGCGCGATGCACGAAGCGCAGGTGCTCCGACAGGTAGCTGCGGAGCTCGGCGAGGCTGCTGAACGGCACGAGATGCCAGAAGCGGCCGCGACGCCTGCGCTTGAACAATCCCTCGCGCACCACAAGCGCGATCGCGCGATCCGACGCTCGGTCATTCGCGAGCTCTAGGCTGGAGGTCTTCACGACTCCGAAGCGCTGGAATCCCCGCGGCTTCCGGCGCTCCGCGTGCGCCGGAACGCGCGAATCAGGCCGAGCGTCGACCAGGGTCCCGCCGGGTGCGAGAACTCTGTGGATCTCGCCTAGGGCATCGACCATGCCCCTTCGCGCGATTCATCAAAGCGTCCACGAGAGGATCACCACGTCGAAAGTCGCATCTGGATACGGCAGACGCTGCGCCGCGCCGGCGGCGAAGCGCACGTTTCGAACACCGGCCTTGCGCGCGTTCCTTTTCGCGGCGGCAATAGCCTCCGAGTCGGGAT
>JALYYG010000030.1 GCA_030946685.1 Candidatus Dormiibacterota bacterium
CTGAAATCAGCTGGCGTAGCAGGGTTGGCGACAGGTGGGGGTACCGCGGGGGAGGACTTATGTCCTCACCCGCGCCTCTCACGCAAACAGACAATGCATCGCGTTTAGGCCGGATTTACTCCGGCCGCCACCCAGCCATCCATTTCCAAACATCTCCAGGCGTTGCGGCTAACAGGTGGGGGTCCCGGGGGGGAGGACTTGCGTCCTCACCCGCGCCTTTTACCAGAGCGACAACGCATCGTGTCTAGGCCGGAATTATTCCGGCCGTCACCCAGCCAACCATTTCGAAACACAACCAGGCGTCGTGGCTCACAGGTGGGGGTTCCGCGGGGGAGGACTTACGTCCTCACCCGCGCCTTTTTCCCAGAGCGACAACGCATCGTGTCTAGGCCGGATTTACTCCGGCCGTCACCCAGCCATCCATTTCCAAACACCTCCAGGCGTGGCGGCTCACAGGTGGGGGTTCCGCGGGGGAGGACTTACGTCCTCACCCGCGCCTTTTAAAGGGGAATATTCCCGTGTTTGCGCGGAGGCCGTTCTACCGTCTTGCGGAGACAGAGCTGCAGGCCGCGGACCAGCTCGCGCCGCGTCTGGCTCGGTTCGATGACGTCATCGATGTAGCCGCGCTCAGCCGCCACATATGGATTGGCGAACCGCGCCGTGTACTCGGCGACGAGCTCCTTGCGCCGTGCGGCGGGATCCGGAGCAGCTGAAAGGTCCCGCTTGTAGATGATGTTCACCGCCGCGTCGGGTCCCATGACCGCGATCTCGGCGGTGGGCCACGCCAGGTTAAGGTCAGCGCCCATCTGCTTGGGCGACATCACGCAGTACGCCCCGCCGTAATCCTTGCGGGTGATGACCGTCAGCTTCGGTACCGTCGCCTCGGCGTACGCGTAGAGAAGCTTCGCCCCGTGCCGGATGATCCCGCCATGCTCCTGGTCGCGCCCAGGCAGGTAGCCGGGCACATCCACGAAGGAAACTATCGCGATGCCGAATGCATCGCAGAAGCGGATGAATCGAGCCGCCTTGACCGAGGCGTTGATGTCGATGGCTCCGGCCAGCACTTTCGGCTGGTTGCCGACGATGCCTACGACGTGGCCGCCCAGCCGCCCGAGCCCGACGATGATGTTCGGGGCGAAGAACGGCTGGACCTCGAAAAATTCGCGGCCGTCCAGCACTCTGGCGACCACCTGGCGCATGTCGTACGGCTTGTTGGGAGCCTCTGGCACTATCGTCTGAAGCTCGGGGTCGGCCCGTTCGAGGTCGTCCGTGGTCGGCAGGTAGGGTGGCCGCTCGCCGTTGCTGGATGGAAGGTATGACAGCAGCTTGCGAACCCCGGCGGCGCATTCCTCCTCGGATCCCGGCAAGAAGTGCGCCACACCCGAGGTCGCGTTGTGGACGTCGCCACCGCCCAGCTCGTCGAATGTGACCTTCTCTCCGGTGACGACCCTGATCACCTCGGGACCCGTGATGAACATGTACCCCTGGCCGGCGACGATGAATATGAAGTCCGTGATCGCGGGTGAGTAGACCGCGCCTCCAGTACATGGGCCGGCGATCACGCTGATCTGGGGAATGACGCCAGACGAGCGCACGTTGCGGAAAAAGATGTCGGCGTAGCCGGCCAGCGCGACCACACCTTCCTGGATGCGGGCGCCGCCTGAGTCGTTGATCCCGATGATCGGGACCCGGTTGCGCAGCGCCAGCTCCTGGACCTTGACGATCTTCTCAGCCGTGACCTCGCCCAGCGAGCCACCGAAAACTGTCGCGTCATACGCGTAAACGGCGACCGCGCGGCGATCGATCTCGCCGAACCCGGCGACCACGCCGTCCCCGGCGATCCGCCGGTCCTCCATCCCAAAGCCGTACGCGCGGTGGGTGGCGAACACGTCCAGCTCGACGAACGACCCTTCATCAAGAAGCATCTCGACGCGTTCACGTGCCGTAGCCCTGCCGGTGGCGCGCCGCTTGTTGGCGGCCGCGGTTTCCGCGTGAAGCGCCTGGTACCGGCGCTTGCGGTACTGATTGATCTTCTGCTCGGAAATCGTGGCGGGTGTGTGTTCCGGTGCCTCCACACCTTCAACTGCGGGGGTGGTGCGCCGGACGGGGGTGAGGCTTCTTGGCTTGCGGGCCTTCATAGCGCATATCGTAGGCGGCGTTGATCGCTCGTCTGCGACAGGCGGCAGCCGACCTCCTTTCGCGGCCCGCGCTGTACTGGGCTTTGGCAGCCGTTTTCTGGATTCGTGTTGTCGTGCTGACTGCTGTCGTACCCAGGCGCCCTGACGCGGACCTGCTGTGGGAGGGCGTGCACGCATACCTGACCAATCCGGCGCACATGTACGACACCGCGGCCGCATACCTGGCCCGCACCCATCTCATCGCTCCGCCCGGTGGCCTCGACTCGTTCGTGAGCCCGCCACCCGTCGCGGTGCTTGCGCTGCCTATCGCCCTGCTGCCCAAGAACGTCGCCGTCGAGGCGTGGACCGTGCTGGACTTCGTCGCCCTCGTCGCGGGCCTGGTCCTGCTCTATCGAGTGCTGGCGACCAGGCATCCAATCGGACGGCCGGTGTTCTGGCTGGTCGCCGCCTACTTTCCACCGCTTTTCGCGGACGTGAGCGCGGGGCAGCGCGGGGGAGTGATCCTGCTCGGCGCCATGGGCTCCATATGGCTGGAATCGCACCGACCCTCATTGGCAGGCGCCGTCGGCGGGCTCGCAGCCGCCCTGAAGTACTACCCCGCGGCGATGGTTATCGGCACTCGCCCGGCGCACCGCGTCCGCTATGCAGCAGCGCTCGCCGCCGTCCTGGTGGTGGTTACCGCGGCCAGCTTCATCCCCCTCGGTGTCGGCGGCGGCGTTTTCTACTACCAGCACGTACTTGTGCCGTCCCTCGCCTCGCACAACGCGGACTGTGCGTATGACTCGGTGCGCACCCTGTTCACGCGTACGATCGGCGGCGAGCCTTTTCTCCAGCCGAGCGGATCTGGCGTCATCGTGGTCACGTCGCCGCTGCACCTGAGCGCCCTGGCGCTGATCCTCTCCTACGTGAGCGCAGTGCTCTTCGCTGGCGGCGCTGCATGGGCCGCCTGGCGAAGCGGATGGAATGCAGCGTATGGAATGGCAGTCGGTTTCGCCCTTGGCTCGCTCATTCCGAACGAGGTCTGGCCCTACCAGTGGCTCCCGCTTCTCCCGCTGATCCTGCTGCTGGCTGTGCGTGCGATCGAGCGGCGGCGAACCGTCACTCTCTGCGTTCTTGGGGTCTGCCTGCTCGGTTTCTATCGCCAGCCGTGCGACCTCGTCTTCCCGAATCTCTGGACCGTCGCAGCAATTGGAGCCTTCGTGTTGGCCCTGTGGGAGAATCGCCTTTTCCGTCTTGAGGTCGGATCGACCTCGCGTTTCAAGGAAGGAGGGACCGCGCATGGCGCTGAACGCTGAGGTCAGCTTTACGTGGCTCGGCCATGGTACCTGGAAGGTCCACAGCGCTAAAGGGAAGGAGATCCTCATCGATCCATGGGTCATGAACAGTCCCGTCGCCCCAGAGAAGCTGAAGAAGATCGAGAAGTGCGACCTGATGCTCATCACGCACGGCCATTTCGACCACATTCATGACGCGCTCGAGATCGCCAAGGTGCACAAGCCCAAGATCGTCACCAACTTCGAGATCGGCCACTGGCTCCAGTCGAAAGGGATTGACGCCGCGACCGTCACCGGCGCCAATGTCGGCGGCACTGTCGCCGTCGACGGCATCAAAGTCACGCTTGTCCATGCCGAGCACTCGTGTGGCATCAGTGAAGGCAGCCAGATCCTGTACGGGGGTCTCGCCTGCGGGCTGGTGATCGAATTCGAGAACGGCTTCACCGTCTATTTCGCCGGCGACACTGACGTGTTCGGCGACATGTCGCTGATCGCGGAGCTGAATCACTTCGACGTCGCTTTCCTTCCCATCGGCGACCTGTTCACGATGGGTCCGCAGCGGGCCGCCAAGGCGGTATCGCTCCTGGGCGTGAAGACCGTCGTGCCGATGCACTTCGGAACCTTCCCGCCGCTGGTCGGCCGTCCAGCCGCCCTGCAGGAGCTGGTCGGCTCCGGTGTCGAGGTGCTCGACATCAAACCCGGAGACATGGTCTGACGTGGCCAAGCGACGCCGCCGAAGGACGAATGTAATCGGGGCGTCGGCCACTTGGTTGGCAAAGGCGATCAGGGCCGGGCGGATCTCGTCCGAAGAGGTCGTGAGCGCACACATAGAGCAGATCGGCGCAATGAATCCGCACCTCAACGCCGTGGTGCGAACCGAAGGTCACAAGGCGTTGATTCAAGCTCGCGCCGCCGATCGCCACAACACTCGCGGCGCCAAGTTGGGACCCCTTCACGGAGTCCCGTTCACAGTCAAGGACATCTTCGATGCGGCAGGCGTGGTAACGACGGCGGGCTTGATGAAGCTCAAGAACAACGTCCCCACGCACGACGCCACCGTTGTGGCGCGAATGCGCGCGGCGGGCGCAATACTGATCGGCAAGACGAACTGCCCTCCGGGTGGCATCGGGGACGACAGCGCGAACTCCGTGCACGGCGGCACGCGGAACCCGTATGACCTTCAGCGATCGCCAGGGGGCAGCAGCAGCGGCGAGGCCGCGATCATCGCGGCCGGCGGATCGCCTTTTGGCATCGGTAGCGATTCCGGAGGCAGCATCCGGTTGCCCGCCCACTACTGTGGAATCGCCGCGTTGAAGCCTACGACCGGGCGAGTGCCGAGCACCGGCGGATATGCACTCAGCGGTGGGCTGACCGACCCCCGCAGCCAGGTGGGACCCATGGCGCGATTCGTCGAGGACCTGTGGCTCCTCCTGCCCATCTTGTGTGGGCCGGACGGCATCGACTCAGGTGTGATTCCAATGCCTCTCGCCAAGCGCATTGGGACCGCAAAGGGCCTCAAGGTTGCGTGGTACGCGGACGACGGCATCACCAAGCCGACCAGGGCGACCGCCGCCGCAGTTCGCGCGGCCGCAAACGCGCTCCAAAAAGCCGGCAGCAAGGTCACCGCATTGCGGCCACCTGGCCTCGACGAGGCGCGGGAGGTGACGCTTGGCTACTGGGGACGTAAGCACATCAGCACTGAGCGCCTGTTTCTCCGCTGGGACGGCTTCAGGAGCGGCTTGCTGGCTTTCATGGCGGAGTACGACCTGATCCTCAGCCCGGTCGCGGCCGGGCCGGCGCCGCCGTACGGAGCCAAATCAAGGCTCGAAAACCAGTTCGGCTACACGATTCCTTACAGCCTGGGAGGCAATCCATGCGCGGTGGTTCGGGCGGGAACGTCGCCGGAGGGCTTGCCGATCGGGGTGCAGGTCGTGGCGCGCAACTGGTGCGATGACGTCGCCCTCAGCGCCGCTCGAGCAATCGAAAAGGCGCTTGGCGGGTGGAGGCCTGCTAGCGTGATCCCGTGAAGTTCCGGTACTCGCGTTGGGACGGCACCCAGCGACTTGACGACCTTGACGCCGGGGATGTGCTCGACGCGCTCTCCGACGACCTGATGAACTACGGCGACCTCAACGCCGCGCTCCAGCGGCTCCTTCGATGGGGGTCGCCGAACATGCCCGGCCTGGAGCAGCTGCTCAAGCAGCTGCGGGAGGCGCGCGAGCGCGAGCTCGGTCGGTACAACCTTGACTCCACGGTGGAGCAGCTGCGCGAGAAGGTGCAGGAGGTCATCGACACTGAGAAGAGGGGCATCGAGCGCCGGCTGAACGAGGCCGCGACGCCTGAGGCGAAGAAGCTGATGGAGCGGATAGCCGGCCAGCGCAACGAGCAGCTAGACCGCCTGCCGGACGACCTCGGAGGCCGGGTCAAGGGCCTGCGGGATTACGAGTTTGTCGACGATGAGGCCCGCCAGAAGTTCGAGGAGCTGATGCAGGGGCTGCAGAAGCAGATGGTCGACCAGATGTTCCAGGGCATGAAGGGCTCGATCCAGCAGATGCAGGGCCAGGACCTGTCTCGCGTCCGCGACATGGTGCGCGAGCTTAACAAGATGCTCGAGCAGCGCATGGAAGGACGGACGCCGGACTTCAACGGATTCATGGAGCGCTACGGCGACATGTTCCCGCCTGGCATCAACAGCCTCGACGAGCTGCTTGAGCACTTGCAGCGCCAGATGGCGCAGATGCAGTCGCTCCTCCAGAGCATGAGCCCGGAGGCGCGCGAAGAGCTCCGCCAGATGATGGACTCGCTCCTTCAGGACGACTCGCTGCGACTCGAGCTCGCCAGGCTGTCTGGCTTCATGCAGGCGATGATGCCGCCCTCGGAGCTGAGCGAGCGTTATCCCTTCTTTGGCGAGGATCCGCTCTCCATGGGTGAGGCCATGGGCCTCATGGAGCGCCTGCAACAGATGGACCGCCTCGAGTCGCAGCTCGAGCGCGGCAGCTTCCGGCCGGATGACGTCGACAGGTCGCTTGCACAGCAGTTGCTCGGCGACGAGGCCAGGCAGGCTATCGACCAGCTCCGCAAGCTGACTGACGTGCTCGAAAAGGCGGGCTACGTGGAGCGGAAGGGCCGCCGCCTGGAGCTGACGCCGCGCGGGATGCGGCGGATCGGGCAGTCGGCGCTTCGCGACATATTCGACCAGCTCAAGAAGACGCGCATGGGCCAGCACCAGCTCTCGCGAGGGGGCCTTGGCAACGACGCATCCGACGAGCTCAAGGACTACGAGTACGGTGACCCGTTCCTCCTTGACCTCAAAGAGACGCTCTTCAACTCGCTCGTGCGCGAGGGGCCGAAGGTCCCGGTGAAAATGGCCGCCAAAGACTTCGTCGTGCATCGCACCGAGCACGTGACTCAGGCATCGACGGTGCTCATGATCGACATGAGCCGATCCATGTTCCTGCGCGGATGTTTCCTCGCGGCCAAGAAAGTGGCCATCGCGCTCGACTCGTTGATTCGCAGCCAGTATCCACGCGACTCGCTCTATGTCGTGGGTTTCTCCAACTACGCGGTTGAGCTAAAGCCTCAGACGCTGCCGCAGCTCGCGCTCAACGATTACGTCTATGGGACCAACATGCAGCACGGGTTCCAGCTCGCCCGCTCACTGCTCGCGAAGCACCGCGGGAACCGTCAGATCATCATGGTCACCGACGGCGAGCCGACAGCCCACCTCGAGGACAACGGACGAGCTTACTTCGCCTACCCGCCGACGTTCAAAACCATCCAGCAGACGCTGCGCGAGGTGAGGCGGTGCACCCGGGATCGCATCGTCATCAACACCTTCATGCTCGAGAGAGGCCCGTACCTGACCGAGTTCATCAACCAGATGACCCGCATCAACAAGGGCAGGGCGTTCTTCGTGTCGCCGGACCGCCTGGGTGAATACATCCTTGTCGACTACGTGAGCGGTAAGCAGCGCCGGCGGGCGAGCACACGCCGGTCCCGGATCGCCTAGAGGCAGGGGTTGCCGGGACCGTCGCACTCGGGCATGGCGCCGAAGCGGGCCAGGCGGTGCCGGTTGCGGGCGACCCAGCCGTAGGCGGCGTCCACGACGCGGGCCGACGGCCGCGCCCGGTACGCCAGCGCGACCAGCCGCCAGCCACCGCCGAGCAATTCCAGGGTTCCGCTCACGGCCGCCGCCCCCTCCCGGCGCCGGCCGCCCAGATCGATCAACCAGACCGCGCGGTCGGCCTCGGCCCGCGTCACGCCGAAGCGCTCGAGTACCCCCGGCCGCTGGTTGGGCATGACTTCGAGCCGCCCTTGACTGTCGTGCCGCCGCACCCAGTTGGCCATCCGCGTGCACGGTCCGCATGTCCCATCGAAGAGCAGCGCCGGCTTCAGGCCAGCCTCCACACGACAAGGCCCAGGTAGGTGACGGAAAAGAAAGCCAGAGGCAGTTCAGCAGAGCGTAAGTCGGATAGCCTGGCCGGATCGGGCTCGGCTACAGCGGGCGGGGTTTGGGGTCTGTTCCTTATGATCAAACGAGTGCCCGCCAGGGACAGACCCGCGCCTGAACGCCGCAACCTGAGCCCGGCTGCTCTGTACGAGCACGCGATCCGGCGCGACGAGGCCGTAATCGTGTCCTCCGGCGCGCTGACAGCCGAAACCGGTCACCACACAGGGCGCTCCCCGAAGGACAAGTTCTTCGTCAAGGAGCCCACCAGCGAGGGGGCGATCTGGTGGCATCCCGGCAACCAGCCCATCTCGACCTCCAAATTCGACGGGCTGCTGCAGCGCATGGACGAGTTCTGCGACAGCCACGAGGTCTACACCCAGGACGTCTTCGCGTGCGCGGATCCGCGGCACCGCCTGCGCGTGAGGGTCGTGACCGAGCTCGCCTGGCACAGCCTGTTCGCCCGCAACCTGTTCATCCGGCCGACTGCAGACGAGCTCATGACTTTCGAGCCCGACTTCACTGTGATGTCGGTGCCGTCGGTGAAGGCAGACCCAAAGCGGGACGGAACGCGCAGCGAGACCTTCATCCTGGTCAACCTCGGGCGTCGCATCGTGATCATCGGGGGCACCGGGTACGCAGGCGAGATCAAGAAGTCAATCTTTACGGCCCTCAACTACCTGCTGCCGGCTGAGGGCGTTTTCCCGATGCACTGCTCAGCGAACGTAAGCAGCGGCGGCTCCGACGTGGCGCTGTTCTTCGGCCTGAGCGGCACGGGCAAGACCACTCTGTCCGCCGACCCGTCCCGCCGCCTGATCGGTGACGACGAGCACGGTTGGAGCGATACCGGAGTCTTCAACTTCGAGGGCGGTTGTTACGCGAAGACGATCCGAATCCGCAAGGAATCGGAGCCCGAGATCTTCGCGGCGACTGAGAGCTTTGGCACCATCCTGGAGAACGTCATCTACGACCCGCGAACGCGCATCCCGGATTACGACTCCGAGGAGCGAACCGAGAACACGCGGGCCGCTTACCCAGTCGACCTGATCCCCAACGCCGTGCTGTCAGGAACCGGCAAGCATCCGAGCAACGTGATCTTCCTCTCGGCTGACGCGTACGGCGTCCTGCCGCCGGTGGCTCGCCTCGACGAGACACAGATCAGGCACTACTTCCTCTCGGGGTACACGGCCAAGGTGGCAGGCACCGAGCGGGGGGTGACCGAGCCAGAGCCGATCTTCAGCACCTGTTTCGCGTCGCCATTTCTCGTCCTGCCGCCTGAGCGATATGCCGACATGCTGATCGAGCGAGTCAACAGGCACCATGCCGAGGTCTGGATGTTGAACACCGGATGGGTCGGTGGGCCATATGGGGTTGGCCAGCGCATGTCCATAGCTCACACCCGCGCGATCGTGCGGGCCGTGGTCCAGGGCAAGCTGCACAACCAGCCGGCTCACGTCGAGCCGGTGTTCGGTCTGCAGATACCGGACCACGTGCCTGATGTGCCTACGGAAGTTCTGGATCCCCGCAGCAGCTGGCCCGACCCAACGGACTACGACCGACAGGCCAGGAAGCTGCGCAGCATGTTCGAGGAGAACATCCACACCATCGGCAAGAGCGCTTCGACGGCCGGCTGACCGACCTCCTTGAATCGACCTGAAGTGCCGGCGTGAAGGTGGCCATCGTCGGGAGCAGGCACTTCTCCGAGCCCGACCGCGTGAGCGACTACGTCAATGCGCTGCCCCATGGGGCGTCGATCATCACCGGGAGCGCCAGCGGTGTCGATGCAGCAGCGACCAAGGCGGCGCGCGCAAAGGGCATCCCGGTCCAGGTCATCCCGGCCTCCTTCGACGAGCTCGCCGACGCTGCGAAGTCCGCGGCGCGGAACCAGCGCCTGATCGATGCATGCGACGTGCTGGTCGCGTTCTGGGACGGCAGCTCAAAGGGCACGCGCCACACAGTGGACAGGGCGCTCGACTCAGGCAAGGAAGTCCGTGTATTCATAGGAAGCCCTCCCACGACAGAGTCGCGGGGACCCCAGCGGATCCCCTCCAACTAGGTACGGCCGGCGACACCGACAGCATCGCTGCGCAGGTGGTCGAGTGTGGACGCCGGCGCGGCCGAGATGAGCTCGGCCTACGCAGCACGCCTGTAGCTAGGATGAGGTGATGGCGGTCGCGATTGCGGTGCGCGCGCGGCTGTTCGCCCGGTTGCGCGAGCAGGCCGGTACGGACGCCGAGAGCTTCGAGCTTCCGACAGGGTCGACAGTGTCCGACGTATACGAGGCCTTTAGGAAGCTCCACCCGGCCCTTGTGGCTGACCGCAACGCGGTGCGTGCCGCTCTCAACCAGGCGTTCGTGGAGTGGAACGCTGCGGTTGCGGACGGCGATGAGGTCGCGTTCATCCCTCCTGTGAGCGGAGGCGCGCACGGGGCCGGCGTCCTGTTCGAGCTCACCTCTCGGCCCCTTGACGCGCGCCGCATGGAGACGGCCGTCGCCCACAAAGGGGCGGGTGCGATCTGCACCTTCACCGGCGTCGTCCGGGACAGCTCGCGCGGCCGCTCCGTGACCCACCTCGAGTACGAAGCCTACGCAGAGATGGCTGCTGCCCAGATGCGGCGGATCGCCGACGAGATCGCGGAGCGATGGCCGGAGGCCCGTGTGGCAATGGCGCACCGAACCGGGCGCCTGGAGGTCGGCGAGCCCTCGGTCGTGGTCTCGGTGTCGAGCCCGCATCGCGCCGAGGCGATCGCCGCGTGCAAGTGGGGGATCGACCGCCTCAAGGAGTCGGTGCCGATCTGGAAGAAGGAGCACGCCACGGACGGCTCGTACTGGATCGAAGGGGAGGACTCCCGGCCGGTCAGTCCTTGACTCGCGCCAAGGAGAGGCCGTCTCGAATCGGGATCACCACGCTTTCCAGGCGTGGGTGCTTGGCGACCAGCTGGTTGTAGGCGGCCACGTTTCGCGCCTGCTGGTTCTTGGGGTTGACCACCTCACCCTGGCGCAGCGCGTTGTCGGCCATCAGCAAGGCACCTGCGTCGAGGTGCTCGAGGCACAGCTCCACGACGCGACGGGTTACGTCCTCCGAAGGGAACGAGTTGAGCAGGTCGATGAAGCACACGTCGAACCGTCCCTGCAGCTTCTCCAACCCTCGCACCGCGTCCTCTTCCAGGACAAGAGCCTGCTTGGCGAGGCCGGCCTCCGCGAAGTTTGCCCGCGCGCGTGCGGCCCGCTTGCCGTCCACCTCGAAGCTCGTCAGCATGCCTCCTTCGGTGCCGCGCAGGAGCCAGATGCCGCTGTAGCCGGTGGCGGTACCGAGCTCGAGCAGTCGCCTGGCGCCCGCCAGCCGGACGAGCAGGCTGAGCATGGCACCCTCATGGGCGTCGACGATGGGAATGCCTTCGCGATGAGCCTCTTCCTCCATTCGCGCCAGCACCTTGTCCCGTTTCGGCAGCAGGCCCTCGATGTATGCCTCGAGCTCTTCCGTGACCTCGACCGGCTTCATCGCGCGACCCCCTCGGCGGCCAAGACATCCAGCACTCGATCGACCTCCTCCTCAGTGTTGTAGAAGTGCGGTGAGAGCCGCACGAAGTCGCGATGGGTGCGGGCGATGACGTGCGCGGCGGTCAGATCGCGCAGCACCTCATGGTGAGTCGCGCCTGGCTTGCGGAAAGAAACGATACCGGATGACTCCGCGCTGGCCCGGGGCCACGGCTCGATCAGGTCGCAGCCTCGCTCGGCAAGGCCGCCGGCGAGCCGCGCCGAGAGGTCGAGCACGCGCCTTTCAATGGCCTCCGTCCCGACCTCGAGCAGGAGCTCGAGCGCGGCGCCGAACGCCGCTGTGTCGAGCAGCGAAACGACGGACTCCTCGAAACGACGAGCATTCGGCACGAACGAGAGGTCAGGGTCGAAGTACTGGTCGTGCGCGCCGACCGACATCACACCGACCACCCGCGGACGCACGTGGTCGAGCAGCTGAGGCGCGAAATAGCAGAACCCGATCCCGGGAGGACCGAGCAGCCACTTGCCGGCGCCGGCTGCGCAGAAGTCGATCGGCATTCGGCTGACGTCGAGCCGTAGCGCACCGGCGCTCTGCATCACGTCGACCGCGAACACAATCCCGCGACTCCTGCACTCGGCGCCGATCGCATCGAGATCGACTCGAAAGCCGTTCCAGAACTCGACATGCGAGAGCGCCACCACGCGAGTACGTGAGTCGACAAGCGAGAAGATCGCATCGGGCAATATCCGACCGCCCACAGCGTTTGCCCGTCGGAACTCCACTCCATCCGCGGCCAGCGCCATCCAGGGATAGACGTTTGCGGGGTACTCCCAGTGGGCTCCCACGACGTTGTCACCACTCTTCCAGTCCAGGCCTTGCGCCAGAAGAGAGATGCCGTGGGCGGTGCTGCGCGTGAGCGCGACCGAGTCCGCGGGTCCGTTGATCAGCCGGGCCACCAGCTCGCGCAGCCGATCCGCCTCCTCCTGGGACCAGCCAGGACGGTACGGCCGGTTCACCATTGCCTCGACCACCTGCTCGATGGCGGCGCGCACGCGCTGGGACATCGGCGAAACGCCCGCATGGTTCATGTGTATGTAGTGGTCGGTCAGAGGGATGAGGTTGCGGGCTTCAAGTGGATCCATTTACGCTCCTAAGCGTTCCGGTCATTCCAGAAGATGGTCACCAGTGGCTGCAGCGTGATCATGTACGCGGCGAGGCTTTCTGTAGCGGTGTGCAGGACAAGCTCGTCGAGCTGTGGGGCCAGCAGCGTCTCGTACAGGCGCGACCAGCCGCGGTCCCACGGCTCAAGCTCCGCTCGAGGAAGGGTCGCCTTGATCTCGACCATGCGCGGACGAAAGAAATCGAATGCCTCCTGATTGAGCTCGCCGGGTCCCTCGAAGTGAAGTCCAACCTCCAGCCTGCCGGCGCCGGTGTGGTGCCACGCCTCGTAGTGGAACTCCGAATGCCCGAAGTGGAACTTGGTAAGACGTCCGCGTCCGCGAATTGTTTCGAACCCGCGCAGCTCTTGAGGAAGCTTTGACTTGACCCCCTTGCGGAGCCCGATGAAGAAGTCGGCGGGAGAATGCAGTCCGCCGGACTGCCGCCGGGCCGCGCGTACCAACCGGCCGAATATATCTCGTACAGTGCTTTCGATGGCCTACATCCCAACGGTGACCGAGAACGAGGGCGGCAACCGTGAACGGACCTTCGACATCTACTCGCGGCTGCTCAAGGATCGGATCATCCTGATCGGGCGCCCCATCGACGACGTCGTCGCGAACCTGGTCGTGGCGCAGCTCATCTACCTGTCGGCCGACGACCCCGAGAAGGAGATCCAGATCTACGTCAACTCCGCAGGCGGCGCGGTGAGCGCCGGCTTCGCCATCTACGACACGATGCAGTACGTCCGATCGCCGATCTCGACTGTCTGCATCGGCCGCGCGGCCAGCTTCGGCACAGTGATCCTCATGGCCGGTGCCAAGGGCAGGCGATTCTCGCTTCCCAATGCGACCATCCACATGCACCAGCCGCTCATCGGCGGCCGGGGTCTGCAGGGTCAGGCGAGCGACCTCGACATCCACGCGCGGGAGATCCTCCGCATCAAGGTCGTGCTGAACGAGCTGATCGCCAAGCACACGGGCCAGCCCCTCGAGCGGGTCGAGCGCGACACCGACCGCGATTACTTCCTCAGCCCTGAAGAAGCGATCGGCTACGGCCTCATCGACGGGCTCATCCAGCAGACGCCGGCGCCCGTCCTCGCAGCCACCCGCTGAGATCAATAAGGCGCCTCCTGGACGCCGCTTGCGCGCAGCCCGGCGGCTCGCAGGCACAGCCAACCCACAACGAGGACTCCGACCGCGGTGGGCCAGGGAGCGGGCACGACCGCCGCTATCTCCGCGCCTACCGAAAGGAGCACCCAGTCGGGCCACTCGGCCTCTCCCCAGATCGCGAGCGCCACAGCCACCAGCACCAGGTCGGTTGGCAGCGCGTGTGGTGCAACGAGCACTCCGCCGGCAACCAGCACAGCGGCCGCGGCCCGGAAGTCGGACCTGCGCCGCCGCGCCAGCGCCAGGACTGCCGTGAGCGCCAGAAGGGAGAGGATCACTACGGCCCAACCCTGGTTGGCGGCAGGCAGCGCCGTGCCGAGGTGCGCCAGGTCGATCTCGCGGCTGCCCGGCTGGACTGTGCTGCCGATTGCCGGCAGCCACTGGAGCACCCAGCGCGGATTGAGCGCCGCTGAGGCGGCCAAGAGCGCAACCCCGGCCACCGCCCAACCGGCCAGGACCCTCCACTGGCGCGCCGCCAGCAGGGCCGCCCCCAACGGCAGGACAAGTTGGGGCTTGACCAGCGTCAACCCGAGGCAGAGACCGGCAAAGAAAGGTTGCGTCCAGAGAGCGACCGCGGCGCCGATCCCCAGGGCGACGAAGCCGTCGACCTGGGCGTTGAGAAGCAGCAGCGCAGTCGGCACCGACGCGAACGCGGGCAGGGTGGCCGCCGGCGCCCGCGGGCGAACGGCCAGGTAAAGCCCCAGGGCAAGGCAGGCCAGCCCGACCAGGATCCAGAGCCTGCCGCCCAGGTCGGTGCCAAGCAGCTCGAAGGGCACCGCCAGGAACGCCACCCACGCCGGTGCGAGGAACGGGAGGATGCCGTTGATTCCGAGCGTGATCAGCGTCCGGCCGCCAGTCACCTCGAGCTGGATGCGGCGCTGCGTGTTGAAGTCGTACAGATGGCCAGGGTCCTCGACGATCAGCCTTCCGCCGGTCGCGAACGCCGGCCAGTCAGAGTTGATCACGTCGTTGCGGCCTTCGATGATCGGGTAGATGACGAAACCGAGCACCACCGCGACCAGGGCCACCGAGCCGCGCCATTTCCAACGCGACTCCGTTTTCACGCGAGCTTTTCGATGCGGAGGACGCGCGTGATCGGAGTTATGAGTCCGCCCTGCACCAGGAGCGACAGCAGAACAACACCGTAGGCGACGAGCGAGACTCGATTGTCGACGCCGGCCATGTCCGCCACAGAAAGCGCCAGCGCGACCGAAAGTGCGCCCCGCAGCCCAGCCCACACCGTGACGTGGCGCCAGCCCCATGGGATTGGGGGCGGTCGCAAGGCCGCGACTCCGAGCAGGCCGTACACGGGCACAGCCCGCGTGACCAGCATGATCAGAAACGTAGTGACCACCATCGCCGCGACGGGCACCAACCGCCAGGCGGGCAGTGCCGCGCCCACAAGGATGAAGAGCATTGCGTTGAGGACGAATGCGAGCAGGTTCCAAAAGCCAATGAGCTGTGGACCGTGCAGTCGTCCTATCGCAGTGCCATATCGAGCCACTACGATGCCTGCGCCGACTACAGCGACTATCCCCGACGCGTGGATCAGGTCAGCAGCAAGATAGCTCCCGTAGGCGATCACCAGCGTGGCCAGTATTTCCAAGGGAGCGTCTTCCGCGAATCGGAGCAGGCCCAATCCGAGAAAGCCGACCGCAAGCCCGATGGCCATGCCACCGAGCGTGATCTCCAGAAAGCGGAGTGCGGCGTCGCCCGTCGATGGCGTGCCGCTGAGGATGGTCGCCAGCACTGCGGTGAAGACCGCGACCCCGGTGCCGTCGTTGAAGAGGCTCTCTCCTTCGAGGATCGCCGCCAATCCGGCAGGAGCTTTCAATCGACGGAGGAGTGTGACCACCGCGATCGGGTCGGTGGCGGCGAGGATGGCACCCAAGAGCATTCCGCTCGCCCAGCTCAGCCCCAGAACGAGATGTGTGAGCGCGCCGATAAGGACCACGGTCAACGCCACGCCCGCAGTAGCAAGCAGCCCGACCGCAACCAACCTGCGCCTTACCTCCAGCAGGTCGAGTGTGAGCGCCGCCTCGAAGATCAGCCCGGGCACGAATGCCAGCAGGATCACGTTGGCCCCGATGTGGGGCAGCTGATCACCAGGCAGAAGCCCGACCGCTATGCCGGCCATCGCCAGCACGACAGGGTAGGGCAGCAGCCGTGCGCGCTTGGATACCAATCCAAGCACTGTCGCCAGGGCGCCGACCAGGATGAGGAGCAGCAGGAATCTCTGCTGGGGGCTCATACCTCGATGCTCATACCGTCTCGCGCGGCCTTGACCTCGATGCCGAGGCGCTGGGTGAGGTTCGCGGCGAGCTCCCACGGATGTGCACGCCACACGGTCATCCCGAAGTGGGTCAGGATCGCGAGCCGTGGCTTGGCTTCGCGGATGATCCGCTCGGCGTCGTCCAGGCAAAGGTGCGGCAGCTCGCCGCGGCACTGCATCAGCACCAAGTGGATGACCATCACATCGGCCCTGTGCTGCTCCGCAATGCCGTCGTAGTAGGCGGAATCGGTGACCAAGCCGAGCCTGTCGCCGAAGCGGAAGCCATATGTTTCGACCTGGTGCTTATGGCGGGGGCTGGTCGAGAACTCGAGGCCGTTGACGGCGTAGGTGGTCTCGGGCTGCAGGCGTACGACCTCTTCAGGGAACTTGCGCAGGTATTGCAGCACGACAGGGTCGTCGTCGAGAGCGTCCGAAGGGCAGAAGAGCCGGCCGCGATGCGCGAACCCGCCTTCCGTCATGGCTTCGACCATGACGTTGACGTCCCCGCAGTGGTCGAGGTGGCGGTGGCTGACGACTATGGCGTCGAGCTTGGTGAGGTCGACCTTGCGCTTGGCGTATTGCACGATTGCGCCGGGGCCAGGGTCGAGGCTGATGCGTGCCTTGCCATCCTCTATATAGAGGCCGCCAGAAGCGGCGAGCTGCTTGGCGACCATGAAGCGAGCACCCGCGGTGCCCATGAATGTGAGCTTCACGTCTCGGCCACCTCGCTCAGCGCAGCCTCGGTCTTGCCGCCGAAGTACCGCTCGTAAAGCTCCTCGACGCGCTCCAATGTGTCGATCTCCTCCACCGGCTTGTCGTCGCGAATGCGGACGATGCGCGGGAATCGCAGCGCGAAACCGCTGGCGTGCCGCTTGGAATGCTGAATGGAGTCGAATGCCACCTCGAGAACGACCTCGGGCTTAACGATCCGGCCCCAACCGCGATCCTCGAGCGTGATCGCCTTGAACCGCCCGGTCATCGTTGCGATCTCGGCGTCGGTCAATCCCGTGTACGCCTTTCCCACGTTGACGAGCTTGCTGGTCTTCGTGTCCTTCACCGCGAAGGTGTAATCGGACAGAACGCCTTTTCGCTTGCCGTGGCCCCACTCGACGGCGGTCACGACCACATCCAGCGTCGCGAGCGGTCGCTTCAGCTTCAACCAGGCAAGACCGCGCCTGCCTGGGGTGTAAGGACTCAGGGGGTCTTTCACCATCAAGCCTTCGTGGCCTCGCTCGCGCGTGTCCGCGAAGATCCTGTCGAGGTCGGCCGGGCTCGTCGCCTCCTCGAGTCGCGCGAGGAGAAACGGCGGCTCGACACCGAGCTCTTCGAGCAAGCGGCGCCGAAGCTCCAACGGCTCGTCCAGCAGCGAACGCCCGTCGAGGTAAAGGATGTCGAAGATCACCAGCACCACGGGGACCTCGCGCCGAAGCTCGTCCGTGACCTTCTTGCGACCCAGGCGGTGCTGCAGCTCGAAGAATCGCAGCACTTTACCGTCACGATGCGCGAGCACCTCGCCGTCGAAAAGGACCGCGTGACCTAGTCGCGGGGCGGCCTCGGCCAGCTCGGGGAATGCGACCGTGGTCTCTTTCAAGTCGCGCGAGAAGAGCTCGACGCGGCCATCGTCATGGTGAAGCTGGCAGCGGACGCCGTCGTACTTCTCCTCGGTCCAAACCTTTTCTGCGCCCATCCGCTCGAAAGCTTCGGCCGCCGTTTCGACAGGGCTCGCGAGCATGAAGCGCACCGGCTGGAACAACGAGACCGTCGACGCCTCCAGCTCACCGCGCTTGCACCGGACCGCGGTCTCGCCGATGTCACCGGTGATCAGGTGGATCTTCTTGACCTTCGTCACGGGCAGATCGAACGCTGCGGCAATCGCGGCCTCCACCAGGCCCTCGCTCAGCCCAATGCGCATCTCACCCGAGATCACTTTGACGGCGAACCGGGCCGCTTCCGGGTGCAGCCGTCTCAGGAGAGCCTTGAGCGGCGCCGACTTGCCGGCCCCTTTCGCGGTTCTGATCGCTTCCAGCACCTCCTCGAATTCTGCGAGCGAAACAGGCTCAGCGTTGGTGCGGCCGTCGAGGGCCTCGCCGGCCCAATCGCCGATGTCGGAATGCTTTCGAAAGATCGCCTGCAGGTCAGCGGGGTCACGCCCCGAGATCGACTCGACGACCTTGCTCACAGTCGACCAACCGAGGCCAAGCGTCCGGCGCTGCGATGGGCTGAACGCCCGCCCGCTCATGAAGACGGCAGCGCGCCTGAGGTCGTCCTCGTCCAGCGTCCGAACGTACTCGGCGAGGATTCTCGCTTTCTCCGAGGTCGCCGATGTGGCGCCGACTTCGGCCGCGGCGCGCGCGAAGTCCAGCATCCTGCCACCTTCTCCCATGGGTGGCCTATCGTAAGTCGCGTGCGACGCTGCCCCTATCTCGAGGAGTATCTGAAGGAACGGCACTCGGTCCTGCGCGTCTATCGATTCGACTGCCACGTCGATCGAAAGTCGAAGCGCAAGTACGCATTGATTGACAGCCCCCCGATCTGCGTGCGCAACTTCGAGGATTGCCCCCTGTACCAGGCGGAGAAGCGGCGCGAGGATCAAACGATCACCCGCTACACGGATTGAACTGCACGGTATGCCGGGCCCCGGCGCTGCCGATCGAGGGAACCTGTGTCTTCTGCCACGCGCCGATGAACGCCGACGAGGACAGTTCTGAGCTGCTCGACTACCTCGCTGAGAAGATCCCGATAGCCAAGGTCAAACGGCCGCACAGGAATCGCGGGCCCATCACAGAGCTGACAGTCGATGTGGCCGGCAGGATCTTCAGGGTGTACCGGCTGAAGGACGCATTGGAGGTACAGCCTCCGGTTCACCTGACGGCGTGGGTCGACCTTCTTCTGACGCGACTCAGCGACGCGGCCGCAGTCGACGCGGACCTTCGCCGGTCGTTTCTGCGGTCAGGCTGGGCCCTGCGCTGAAGAATGAAGGAAAACCCGGAATGGTTTTCCCTCAGTGGTCACAGGTTCCTTACAGGGCCAGGGCCAATTGTTCCGTCGCTTCCAGCGCCGAGGCTTTGATCCCTCGCTTGCGCAGGTGTCGCGCGAAGTCCTCTGTGTAGCCGTGCACGGTGTAAACCTGCTCCGCGCCGGAACGCTCGACCACCTCGAGGAGCTCGTCGAAGTCGCAATGGTCTGACAGGTCGAATGTCGCGTCGGCGCCGAAGATCCGCGCGAACTCCGCGTCCTTGGCCCAGCCCGAGACGAGCGCGGTCCTGTAGCGACCCAGCCTGCGCACCTCATCTTTTCCAGCAGGTGGTGCGATGACCACGCGACCCGGCTCAGTCTCTCCATTCAACTCGACCCAGTCGGGAAGCGGCCGGCCCGCCATCGCATACGCGTGAGCGCATGGCACGCATCGCTTCTCGAGCGCAAATGTGAATCCATATGTGGATAGGGCGAGCATGATCTCCTCGGTCTTGCCCAGCGCATGGCAAAGCAGAACCGGCGTCACACGGCTGTCGAGTGCCAGCCGGCACCACCGAGCGATCGCCTCGACGGTGGTGTCCGGGTCACCGAATCGGAAGTGCGGACGCCCGTACGTGCTCTCCAATACGAGGACATGCGCCTTCGGCACGCGCGTGGCCGGCACGCCGCCCGGCTGGCGAAGCTTGATGTCGCCCGTGTACAGGACGTTCGTACCCTGGTGCTGGAAGAGAAGCTGCGCGGAGCCGAGCATATGGCCCGCCGGATACAGGGTGACCGTCGCCAGCCCGCGCCGCATGGGTTCGTGATAACCGAGCATCCGCCAACCGCGTGGCCGCCTGGACTCGGGGATGAGCGCGAGCGTCTGCGGCGTGAGCAGCGCCTCCTTATGGCGCCGCGCGTGGTCGGTGTGCGCATGAGAGATGAAAGCGAACGCGCGGACTACCAGTGGATCCAGCCACAGGCGATGCCCTGAGATAGAGACGCCACGGTCCCAAACGACCTGGGCGGTCACTTCCGGGATGGGTCCAGCTGCACGCGGTCGTGCTCGGCGAAGAGGTGCCGGGGGACCTCGATGCCGACAGCCGCGTAGGCCTCGAACGGCACGCCGATGTCAGCCAGCCAAACCTCTCCCGCGGCACCCGGACCGTCTTTCTTAAGCAGGCCTGGTTTGGCCAAGCCGAGCGTCACCGTCGTGTGCGCGCTCACAGTGGGAGCGTAGGCGACACCGGTGTCGGCGTCGAGACCGGAGGGCACATCGACCGCGATGACACGCGAGCCTGAACCATTGATTGCCTCGATCCAGGCTGCGAATTTGCCCTCGGGCCGCCGAGACAAACCGGTTCCAAATATCGCGTCGACCACGACCTGGGCGCCATCCAGATTCAGCTCGTCGGAAACATCCATCCCGAGCTTGACCAGCGCATCCCTCTCCCGGGCCGCCGATTCGCGCAGTCGGCCGGCGTCCACACAGCTGACCGCGCCCAGCCGTCCCCAGCGATGCAGGTGGCGTGCCGCGGCAAGGCCGTCGCCGGCGTTGTTTCCGATCCCGCAGACCACCGCCGTTTGTCCGCGGCAGAAGCGCGCGACCTGCCAGCCTGCCGCCTCCATCAGCCAGTCCATCGGGATGCCAAAGCGCTCATGCGCAAGGCGGTCGACTTCGGCGACCTGCCGGCTAGTGAGGGTCGGCAGGGCGCTGGACGACAAATGAGCAGTACGGGTCGTGGCGATGGATGGAATCGGCCTGCGAGACGGCCGTGCCTAGCAGCTGAGAGATGAGGTGAGGGGTGATGGTGCAGACCTGCGGGAACTTGAGAGCTGTGTTGCGGAACGGGCAGTTGTGGATGGTGACCTTGACGCCGTCGGTGGTCTCGGTCTGCTCGGCCAGGGTGCCGGCGCGCCCGATCCAGGCCACCACGCGGCGCAGCTTCTCGTCGAACTCCAGGCCTTCCAGGTTGCGCGCGATTGCGCCCGCATGGCGCGTGGCCATGCGTTCGAAGACCTCATCCAGCGCGTCCGGCCCACCCATGTCCTGGACTTCCTGCAGCACCATCGTCGCGAGCTGGCCGTAGCGCTTTGGGAACACCGAGTCGGCCCGCTCGGTCAGCGAGAAGAGGAGGGAAGGCCGGCCGCGGCGGCTCTTTTCCGGGCTGCTGACGACGAACCCGTCGCGCTCCAGGTTGGTCAGGTGCTGGCGAACGGCGTTGGGGGTGACCCGGAGCTCGCCGGCAATCGTCTCGGCGCTGGCGTGGCCTTTACGCCGGAGCAACTCCAGGACTTCCATGCGGGTGGAACGGCCGGCAATCATGGTGGGCACATCCGGTCGGCTGGCGGCGATGCTAGCACAGCCGGAAACCATTTATTACATATGGATCTTGACAAAAGATTGAAGGCCCGTAAACTTGGGTACCAGAGGGAAAGAAATGACCATGATCAAACAGGCCAGCCGAGCCATCGAGCACATGACTGCCCGGGAGCGCCGGGTCCAGCGGGCCAAGTACGCTCGCCGGAACAAGATGCACTACATCGACAAGCTCCTGAACGAGCTGGAGATGCTCAACCTGGCCGATCAGCGGCAGATGCCGCCGGTGCTCTCGGTTGCGATCAACAAGGTCATCGAGGAGTC
>JALYYG010000051.1 GCA_030946685.1 Candidatus Dormiibacterota bacterium
CGGTCAGCCACCTGCTCCTCCCCACGGACGGCCTCTGGCGAGGGGCGGTCTTCGCGATGGAGCCGGACGCGGTCCTGGCGACGCTGAGAGCGGGCGGCACCATCGCGCGCGCCAACCCGTTCGCCGCTGTCGACCCGCCACCAATTCAGTTCCTGGCATGGGTCGTGGTGTGGTTCGCCCTCATGCTCGTGCTCAGCATCTGGAGCTTCCGAACCCGACAAATTTAGGCGCGGGTGAGGCAGGCCTCCCCCGCGTTACCCCCTCCGAGTAACACATTGTCCGAAGGCGCGGGTGAGGACGTAAGTCCTCCCCCGCGGAACCCCCACCTGTTAGCCGCCACGCCCGTAGGTGTTTGGACTAGCACGCTTTGGTGACGGCCGGAGTAATCCGGCCTAGAGCTCCGCCTCGTGTCTTCTATGGGTAAAGGCCGCGTTCACGAGTGGCGCCTGCGACCCGCGAGACCGCCTGGACGTAGGCCGCCATCCGCATGTCGACCTTGCGCTCCAACTTCGTCTTGAGAACCTCGGCGAAAGCCCGCGACAGGATCGCCTTCAGCTTCTGGTTGACCTCGTGCTCGGACCAGAAGAAGGACTGGAGGTCCTGCACCCACTCGAAGTACGAAACGGTTACTCCACCCGCGTTTGCAAGGATGTCCGGGATGAGGAAGATGTCGCGCTCACGAAAGATCTCATCCGCCTCCGGGGTCGTGGGCCCGTTCGCCCCCTCGACGATCAGCCTCGCTTTGACATCGCGTGCATTCCGCGATGTCAGCTGGTTTCCGATGGCGGCGGGCACGAGCAGGTCGCAGTCGACCCCCAGCAGGTCCAGGTTGCCGATCTCCTGCGAACCAGGGAATCCGCGGAGCGTCTTCTCACGGGCGCGGTACTCGAGCACGCGCTTGATGGACAGGCCCAGCGGGTTGTAGATGCCGCCGTAGTCTTCCGAGACTGCAACCACTGTGCACCCCGCCTCCTCCAGGAGCTTCGCGCTGATGCTGCCGACATTTCCAAAGCCCTGCACCGCAACTCGGGTCTGATGCGGGAGCCTCCCCAGGTATTCGAGGGCCGCCATCGCGCAGATGGTGACGCCCCGCCCAGTGGCTTCGATGCGCCCGAGCGAGCCGCCCACCTCGATCGGCTTGCCCGTCACCGAGGCCGGGGCCGAGTAACCGAGGTGCATCGAAAGCGTATCCATGATCCAGGCCATCGTCTGGCCATCGGTGTTGACGTCGGGAGCGGGGATGTCGCGATCGGCGCCAATGAGAATCGAGATCTCCGTCGCGAAGCGCCGTGTCATGTGCTCGAGCTCGTTTAGCGACAGCACTTTGGGGTTGACGATGATGCCGCCCTTGGCGCCGCCGAACGGGATGTTGACCACTGCGCACTTCCAGGTCATCCACATCGCAAGCGCCTTGACCTCGTTGAGGGAAACATCGGGGTGGTAGCGGATGCCACCCTTCGCCGGTCCGCGGTTGATGTTGTGCTGGACCCGGTAGCCGGTGAAGATGCGCAGATGTCCGTCGTCCATCTTGACGGGAAAGTTGCACGTGAACTCCCGCTGGACCTCGCGCAAGACATCTCGAAGCCACGGTTCGAGCTTGATGATCTGCGCGGCCTTATCGAATTGCGACTGGGCGGTCCGCCACTCGTCCGCCTCGACCGCAGGCTTGAGCTGTGTCGCGCTCACACCAAGTCCTTCACATCAGGACTGATGATCGCGGATATTCGGCATTGGGATCACAGATTGTATTGATGCATGCCGGCGAGCCGGACCGGAACGCACGCTCCAGGGCAGGCTTGATCTCGTCTGGGCGCTCGACGAGCTCACCGTAACCTCCGAGGGCTTCGACCACCTTGTCGTAACGCGTTCGCTGTCTCAAGTCGGCCGCGATGCTCACGCCGAGCAGGCTCATCATCGGGTGCTTCTCCAGGGCCCAAATCCCGTTGTTGCCGATCACGCACACCACCGGGATACCGTGCCGGACCATGGTGTCGAACTCCATCGCGGAAAAGCCAAACGCGCCGTCGCCAGACAGCAGGATCACCTGGCGGTCAGGGTGCGCCAGCTTGGCGGCCATTGCGTAGGCGGGCCCCGAGCCGAGGCAGCCATATGGCCCGGGGTCGATCCAGAGTCCAGGCCGTGGACGCTCGAGGAGGCGGCCCGCGAACGAGACGAAGTCGCCGCCATCGCCGACGAAGATCGCGTCAGGATCGCTGAACCGCTCGACCTCGGCGATCAGGCGAGCGGGGTGCACGGGCGATGAGTCGGACTGCGTCATGGCTTCGTCGCGCAGCCGTGACGCAGTCTCCGCATCGCGCAGCTTATCTAGCCATGACGTTCGTTCGGGCGTGCCCTCGGCGGCTCCCGCCAGGGCTGCAAGCGCCGCCTTGAGGTCGCCGAAGATCGCGACCTCGCTGCTGCGGTGCTTCCGATGGTCGTCGACGTCGATGACCACCAGCTTGGCGTGCTCCGCAAAGACCGGGGGCTGCCCGAAATTCAACCGAAAGTCGAGCGGCACTCCGATGACGAGGATGAGGTCCGCCTCGCCGAGTGCTGGGCCACGCGCGCGTGGAAAGAACAACCGGTGGCCGCGTGGCAGCATGCCCCGCGCCATGCCGTTGACACAGAGAGGGAGGTGCGCGAGCTCCACCAACCGCGTGAGCTCCGTTTCTGCGCGCGACCACCACACTGTTCCACCCGCGATCACGGCCGGCCGCTCGGCGGCGCGGATGAGGCGGGCCGCGTGCGCGATCGCATCGGGGTCAGGGGAGGGTCCGAGGTCGGGAGTGAGGTGCTCGGTCGCTTCCGGCACGTCCGCTGCGCTGAAGAAGGTGTCGATCGGGACGTCCATGAACACAGGGCCGGTGCGCCGGCTCAAAGCGGTCCGCATGCATTCGGCGGCCGTCCGGTAAGCCTCGTCCGCCGATGCGAGAGTCACCGCCTTCTTCGTCAGGCTCTTGACAACAGCGACATGGTCCATCTCCTGGAGCGAGCCCATGCCCCAGCGCGCGACGGGAGCGCGGCCGCCGATGACAAAGATCGGGCTGTCGCCTGACTGCGCTTGGGCCAGGGCGGATGTCGCGTTGGTCACACCAGGACCAGCCGTGACCGCCGCCACTCCGCATTCGCGCGTGACCTTGGCCCACCCCTCGGCGGCAAACGCCGCCGACTGCTCATGTCGAACGTCGATGATGCGGATCCCGTGTTCCGCCGCCCCGGTCAGGATCGGCCAGATGTGGCCGCCGTTGAGGGTGAAGAGGTGGCGAGTCCCGGCACGTTTCAGCGCCAGGGCAATCAGCTCGCCGGTATTAACCGAGTCGTTCACCGACAAGCCAGGCGGGTTACTGTGCCATCGCCCAAGGCATGGCTGGAGTGTTAAAAGCGGCTTGAGGAGAACCCTCCCGCCCGATGACGATGACACCCCCAACAGATTGCATTGCCGTCCCCAGCAGGGCGACCGCGCCGTTTGCGACCGCGGCTGGTTCCATGCCGTGCTCGAGCTCGATGACCATCAACCGGCTGAGCGCCAGGCGCATGAAGGCCTCGCCCTGACCGGTCCCACAGACAGCGCCAAAGCGGTCGTCGGCGAAGATGCCGGCGCCCGGAATCGGCGAGTCGCCGATGCGTCCAGGCCATTTGTTGTGCACCCCGCCGGTCGACACCGCCACCGCCAGGTGTCCCTCCGAGTCACGCGCTACGGCTCCGACCGTGTCACCTTCCCCACCATGCTGCTGGCGCTCCCTGTCGATTATGAACATCTCCGGGTCGCACATCTCGACTCCGCGGGAGCGCGCAAAGCGAGACGCGCCGTCGCCGGACAGCAGCACGTGCCTGCCGTCTCGCATAACTTCAACGGCCAGGTCGACCGGATGGCGTACGTCGCGAACTGCGCCCACCCCACCCGCGCGCAGCTCGGTGCCCTCCATCACCCCCGCGTCCAGCTCGACCTCACCTTCCAGGTTGAGACACGCGCCGATGCCGGCGTTGAGAAGGGGCTCGTCCTCGAGCCGGCGCACCGCAGCCACCACGGCTGCCAGAGCGCCGTCGTCGATCAGCGCCCAGCCGGCGGCCAGGGCTCGCTCGACGGAGGCCTGACGTTGCGGGCGCTCGGCGACCGGAACCGGTCCCGCGCCGCCGTGGACGATCAGCGCTGGGCGGGCCATCTCGGCAGGTGCACCTGACCGCGGCGCGCCGGAAGCTTCTTAAAGACCTAGCTCTCCGGCCATGATTCGCGGCGCTCGAGAGCGCGGCGTTCGGCTATCCGTCTATCGAATGGAAAGAGGATTCGGCGGCCGGCGGTTGCGCGAACCACATCTCGTCTCTCACTGAACCGGCGCTCGACGTCTGCGCGACGTCCGTCGCCTCGCCGCTCGGCTCCGCGCGGCGTCAAAGTTCCGCTTGCCGACATCTCACCCTCTCCCTCAGTACTCATCGACCTCATTAGAGCATGCGCCTGTCTAATGCGCTCAGCTTTTCGTCCATGCGCCGCTCCGACCGCCGGCGCTCGAGCTCGTCTCCGGGTCCCATGTCCACGAACTTGGCGTAACGCGCCAGGCGAGGATGGACCTCGCTGACCTGGCGGAACATCTCCTGCGCGACCCAGCGGTAGTCGGGGTGACCCTGGGGCGTCGTTCTCAGCTCGCAAAGGTGATAGATCTCGCGCAGGTTGACCCGGAAGTACCAGCGGACGCGGAAGGCTAGCGGCACCACGTACTGCGCCAGCGCCGGCCCAGCGTCGCGCTCCAAGCGGGTATGGGCTGAGGCGCCGGCCTCGATCGCGGATCGGAAACGGCTCTCCATTCCAAGCTCGGCCAGGCCGCCAGGAACGTCGTAGCCGAGGGCCGTGCCGAGCAGCTGCCGCTCCTGTGTGAGCATCCGATGTCGGTGGAGGTCGCGGTACGCGGCGAAGTTGGCGACAATCTCGAAGGCGTACTGGGCGTGCTCGAGTGCGCGGGGCGCTCGCTGCCTGCGGTTGGCACGATCGCCGAGCATCGCGTCGAGGAGGGTCGTCGGGTCCCCGTCGAGCTCCTTCCAACCAGCGTCTGAGTACGGAAAGAGCGCGGCCGCCACCACCTTTCCCTCCGCGTCCGGGTCGTGCTCGAGGAGCGTGACGCTGGGACCCGTTCCGACGCGACCCGACCGCTGCGCCATGCGAGCGGTCTCAGAACGAATCCTTGAGATGCGCTCGGTGGCCGGCCCGCCATAGCGCTCGTCGACTGCCCGTTTGACGAATGACGGGATGACAAGCTCCAGCTCGTGGTGTAGGTCGGTGGCCAAGTGCCGGCACTCAGGCAACTCGTGCGCAGCCATCTTGGTGATCAAGTACTCGAAGGCGCGACCGTTTCCGAACAGTCCGAGGTTCGTGAGCGTCCCAGCAGGGAGCAGCCCACGCAAGATGTCGAGCGCCTTTGCCCTTGTGGCAGACTTCCAGGCCCGATCGGTCTCGCCCTCCTCGAGCGGGAATCGTTCGCGTATCGACCGGGTGAGCGGTTCGATCAGATCGCTGTAGGTCTCGAACAGCGCATCGGCGGCAGCCTCATAGTCCGGATGCGCCAACTCCGGGCCGCGGTGGTAAAGGTGGCGGCCGTCGAGGCCAGGTCGATCGAACCGCACGTAGCGTGTCGACTTCTCGAGGGGCGAGATGCCGATGCGGCTGTCCTCGAGCGCCTTGGCCGCAAGCGTCGACACGCGCTCGACCGCGACGTGCGCGCCGGCCAGCTCCGCCACCGAGTCGTCGCCATAGCCGACCAGCACGCGCTCGTAGAACTCTTCGGCCCGACGAACCGCGACCATGTCGTCGGCGCCCTCGTGTCTCCCCGCGAGCTGTTCGAAGCCCGAGTCGGGCTCGTTGATGAACTCGTCCAGGAGCACTCGCCTCAGGCTTTTCTCGGTGCGCGAGTAGCGCGAGAAGAGCGCTCCCTTGACCACTTCGGGCAGGTTCCGGAGAGCGAACACAGGCCGGTCGAGGTTCGTAAAGTAGCGGGCGAGCATGGCGGACTCGGCTGCTGTGAACTCGGATGGTGTGGTGCCGGCCACGGTGCCGATATGGTAAGTCCGACCCCCATATCTGGTGGCCTTGTGGAGCTTGAGCCCCAGCATCTAGCTCGGCAGCCTCCACTTGTCCCCGAGTTATCCCCAGCGTTGTTAAGAAATCGCCTGCGAAACGCAGACAAGGCCCGACAAACGGCGTCGGTTTGAGGGATGCGGTAGCCTCGATTCTCCATGCGAGGCATCACGAGTCGGACCGCCGGCACTGACTGGGCGGAGCACTGGAGGTCGCTGGTCGTGGAGCGGTCGGCCACCGCCGGCAGCCACGGCGACTCCTCCTACTGGGACCGCCGTGCGCCAACCTTCGCCCGCTCCACGCGCGCTCGCGCCGATGGATTCCTGGACGTGATGGCACCCTATCTAGCCTCTCGCAAGACTCTCATCGACGTCGGCGCGGGCGCGGGGCGCCATGCGCTGCCTCTCGCCGAGCGCTTGGAGTGGGTCACGGCGGTCGAACCCTCCGAGGGGATGCGTGCCCAGATGCCGCCTCGCGACAACATCACGGTCGTCGCGAGCAGATGGGAGGACGCGGCCGTTGCCCCTGCCGACCTGGTCATCTGCTGCCACGTGATGTACGGGGTCGAGGAACCAATTCCCTTCATCACCAAGATGGAGCGGTCGGCGCGCGAGCGCGTATTCATCATGATGCGCGAAGGACCGATGGTCCACCCGGCCGCGGTCGTCCGCGAACGCATGCTGGGCGGAGAGGAACCGCCGGTCCCGCGGTTCAGCGAGCTGTTCATGCTTCTGATGCAGATCGGCATCGCCCCTGACGTTGATTTCATCCGGTATCCGATCGTCCAGCGCTATGCCGGTATCGATGAGGCGCTCGCCGACTGCCGGGCCTTGATCGGCGTCGGCTGGGACGAGGCGAAAGCACGCGCCATCCTCGGGGATGTGCTGGTGGAAGAGGCAGATGAGCTGGTATACGACGGAGGGGTAACGCTTTCGGGGATCGCGCATTGGCAACCACAGGGGAACTGATCATCCGGCCAGTGCGGCCGGCCGATCGTGAGCGCGTGGTCGAGCTTACGCGCGACATCTGGGATGGGCACGATTACGTGCCTCGCGTATTCGACGATTGGGTGTCGGATGCGGGCGCCGCGTTCCAGGCGATCGAGCTGGAGGGCGTGGTGGTCGGGCTGCAGCGCCTGCGTCCCTATGCGCCCGGCCTGATCTGGTACGAAGGCCTACGTGTCGCGAGCACCCATCGCCGCCGGGGGTTGGCGCGCGCGATGATGCGGTCGGCGATCGCTGAGGCGCGCGAGCAGAAGTACCGCGAGATGCGCCTGGCCACGGGCAACCCGACTGCCGCCAAGCTGTTCGACGAGCTTGGCTTCGAGCGCCTTCAAGACGACAGGTGGTGGAAAGGAGGCCGCGTCGAGGGTGGCGAGTCCGCTCGAATCCCCGATCCGGGCGAGGCAGAGAAGCTGTGGGCCGGCATCGCAACGAGCCCTGGGCTCGAGCTGTGGGGCGGCGTCACCGCCGACTTCAACGGCGCCCTCGATGTTGGCCCCGCGCTGCTGTCGGGCCTGGCGGAAATCGGGATGCTTAGAGCCGGACCGGGCGGCCGAGCGATCGTCGGACTTCGGGAGCCGTGGGGCGACAACCTCGCGGTCTCGTTCGTCGCGGGCAAAGGTGGCGCACTTCGCGAGCTGCTGGTCGCGCTGCGTTTCGAGGCGGACGCGGACGGTCTCGATCATGTAACTGTTGCGCTGCCGCGCAATCATCCAGGCGGCGATGACCTGCGTGCCAGCGGATACGATTTCGCGAATGACGACGACAGCATGTACATCTACGCCTTGAAGCTGTAGGGGTAGTTGCCAACTCCATGCCTCCAGCCTGACCCTTCCCCCAAACGGGTTGGTCAGTAGCAAGGGAGTCTTTCGAAGAGTGGCACGTCGTTATGTGATCCTGGGGAACGGTATTGCCGGGCAGACCTGCGCTGAGGAGCTGCGCAAGCTCGACGCCGACGCCTCGATCGTCATGATCGCCGCCGAGCGCCACCCGCTCTACAACCGCGTCGCACTGCCGCGCTACCTGCGGGGCCAGGTGCGTCGCGAGAAGGTGTTCATGCGCACGGCTGAGGACTACGCGAAGCAAAATCTCGACATCCATTTCGAGACCTGGGCGACCGAGATCGACACCGCCGGCAAGCTGGTGCGCACAAGCCGCGACCAGGAGTTCGCCTACGACGCGCTCCTCGTCGCCACGGGAGGACGGCCGAAGCCGCCGCCGTGGCCGGGCGTCGACCAGGTTTCGCGATGCATCGGGTTTCAGACCCTTGACGACACCGACGCCATCATCGAAAAGGCGGACGCCGCCGAGAGCGTCCTTGTGATGGGCGGCAGCTTCATCGGGTACGAGCTCGCCGAAGGGGTGAGCTTTCGCAAGAAGGCAAAGTTGACGTGGATCATGCGTGGTCCGTGGTTCCTTCGTTATGTCCTCGATGAGGAGGGCGGTCAGCTATGCCGCCAGCTTGGCGAGGCACAAGGCGTGGAGTTCATCACGTCCGACGAGGTGCAGAAGATCGGTCGAAGCAACGGGCGCTTTGTGGCCGAGACCGTGAACGGGCACCGGGTCGACTTCGACGTGCTCACTTACGGCGTCGGCCTCGACTACTACACAGAACCGGTGCGTGCGACTGGGATCGAGCTGAACAAGGGCATCGTCACCGACGCGAAGCTTCGGACTTCGGCTCCGGACGTCTACGCGGCTGGGGACATTGCAGTGTTCTACGACCTCATGGTTGAGCGGCACAACCAGATGGGCACGTGGGACAACGCCGAGGCGCACGGGAAGGTCGCAGCCCGGAACATGGCTGGAGCATCCGAAGACTTCTTCGATGTCCCCACTTACACAACCACAATGTTCGGCTCGACTCTGGCCGTCATGGGCGTCACACCCGACGTACAGCCGGACCTCGAGTCGGTGCGCACCTACAGCTTCGACGAGAAGTTCTATCGCAAGCTGTTCTTCAAAGACGACAGGCTGGTCGGCGCGATTATGATCGGACCGCCCAAGGGCCGCAAGAAGCTCATCGAGATCATGCGCTCGCGCCAGCGCATCGAGCGTCCGAAACAAGAGTTGCTGGATCCCAACAACCTGAAGGACTAGAGTCGCGACGGTGGCTGCCGAGTATCACTTCATCACCAACTGGAAGATCCCCGGCAATGCGCGCGAGGTCGCCGAGGTGCTGGGCGACCCGCTCGGGCTGGCCCGATGGTGGCCATCGGTCTACCTGGACGTACGCGAGCTCGAACCCGGTGACCCCGAGACTCACGTCGGCAGGGTCATCGACCTTTACACCAAGGGTTGGCTGCCTTACACATTGCGGTGGCGCTTCAAGGTCACCGAGTCTCGGGGGGCCCGCGGTTTCACGCTGGTGGCCGACGGCGACTTCGTCGGTACCGGCGTGTGGACGCTGGAGCAGAAGGGTGAGCTCGTCGACGTTCAGTACGACTGGCGGATTAAGGCCGACAAGGCCCTGCTGCGATACGGCACCTTCATTTTCAGGCCAATCTTCAGCGCCAACCATCGCTGGGCGATGGCGCGCGGTGAGGAGAGCTTGAACCTGGAGCTGCAGCGCCGCCGCGCGAAGACGGAGGCGGAGCGGCAAGCCGTGCCCGCCCCGCCCGGACCAACCTTCGCCAAAGGGCGCCACGCCGAGGGGGCTAAGTAGAAGCCCCTTCCCCGCTCGGGGAGGGTCGGGTGGGGGCGTCAGTGTGCAGCCAGGCACACGCGTATGCTTCGCCCCAGAAGAATGTCGTTCGCCTACAGCGAATCTGCCCAGGTTGTACGAGCCGCACTGGGTGCCGTCCTGCGCGGTCGCCGCGAGGCGACCGGGCGGACCCTCACCGAGGTCGCCGCGGAGGCGGGCCTCTCACCCGCGCATCTCTCAGAGGTGGAGAGGGGCCGTAAGGAAGTTTCGACGGAGCGTCTGCTGGCGGTCGCCCACGCGTTGGGCGTTCGGCCGGCGGATGTCTACGCCGACCTGGCTCGCTTGCTTGGCGCCGACCCCGAGCAGAGGAGCTGGCCAGAGGATCCTCCGGTGAAGCTGCGCCTCGCCACCGCCGGCCTTCCGATGGACGCGCTGCGGAGCGTCGCCGACTTCAGCGCATACCTGGCCATGGCCAACCCGCCGCCGAGAGCCCGCGCACGCATCGGCTTCGAACCAAGGAGGTAAGCACATGATTCCGACAGTGATCACAAACGACGGGCGAGGCGAGCGCGCGTACGACATTTACTCGCGCCTGCTGAGAGATGGTGTCGTGTTCGTGCGCGGCGTTATCGACGACGAACTCGCAAGCACTGTCACCGCGCAACTACTGTTCCTCGAGAACGAGGCCCCGGACCGAGACATCCAGCTCTATATCAACAGCCCAGGAGGCTCGCTCACTGCGGCGCTCTCCGTCTACGACGCGATGCAGTACGTGGGACCGAAAGTGGGAACGCTCTGCACAGGACTTGCAGCGAGCGGGGCCTCGATCCTTCTCGCCGGCGGCGATACTGGCATGCGTATGTCGCTGCCCCATGCCCAGATCCTTATCCACCAACCGTTCACGCAGGGCATCCAGGGCCAGGCCACGGACATCCAGCTGCACGCGCAGGAGATCCTTCGGCAGCGCGAGGCGATGGCTCGCATCTACGCCAAGCACACGGGCCGGCCGCTCGAGGACGTCGAACGGGCGATGGAACGGGATTTCTTCATGAACCCTACTGAAGCCAAGGATTGGGGTTTGATCGATGTCATCGTTGAGCACAATCCGGCAGCAGTCCGCCCAGCTTGAAAGTAGTCGTCCTTGGCGGGACGCGCTTCATCGGGCGCGCCATCGTCGAGGACCTGGCGGCCGCGGGCCATGAGCTGCTGCTCGTGCACAGAGGTGTTATGGACCCTGATGGCCTCCCGGACGCGAGGCACCTCCACACTGAACGTGCCGACCTGTCCACTCATCGCTCCGTATTTAGAGACTTCAAGCCCGGCGGCGCGATCGATTGCCGCGCGTTGACACGGGCGGACGCCGCGGCCGCCCTCGCCGCGCTTCCGGCGGACATCCGGCTGGTCGTGTTGTCGAGCATTGACGTCTATCGCGCGTTCGGCGCGCTGAATGATGACCGCGAGACGGACCCGGTTCCTCTCGATGAAGACTCGCCCGTCCGTCCCGATCGGTATCCGTACCGCGGCAAGATGGAAGGAATGCACGACTACGACAAGCTCGACGTGGAGGATGTGTACCTGCCCCGAGGTGCGACATCGCTGCGATTGCCGATGGTCTACGGCGAACACGACTATCAGCGCCGCGAGGAGTTCATTCTCCGCAGGATCCGCGCGCGGCGTACGCGGATTCCCGTCGGCGGCGGCATGTGGCTCGCCTGTCGAGGCTATGTCCGAGATGTGGCGCGCGGTGTGCGCCTGGCGTTGGAGTCGTCCGCTGCTGCCGGCGAGGTTCTGAACCTCTGCGAGGACCGCACGTACTCGATTGGGATGTGGAGCCGCATGATCCTCGACGCCGCCGGTTCGGACGCCGAGCTGGTTCGTGTGGCCGATGATCTGCTGCCCGAAGACCTGAAGCCGACGGGCACGATGGCCCAGCACGTAATCGCGAGCGCGCGTAAGGCTCGGTCCATGCTTCGGTGGAGCACGTCCGATCCTTCTGAAACGCTTCGCACGACGGTGACCTGGCACCTGGCCAACCCGCCACCGGAACCGGACCTGGACTTCAGCGCAGACGACAGGGCGCTCGCGGCCGGCGGCCAAACCTGAGTCGCGCGAAATCTGTCCGACGGTAGGGGTTAACCTGATTCGTTACTCATGAGCCAGAGGTACCGGCCGTTTGATCCTTTCGAACGTGGCGGTCCGTCCGAGGGAGTGAGGGAGATTCGGTTCCCACGACCTCCCCGCCGTTTCTGGTTCGGCGCTGCTCTCTTCGGACTGGCACTGCTCGTGTTCTTGTTCGCGAACCCAATAATTTGGTTCTTCACCGAGCGCCAGTGGTTCAGCGCACTCGGCTACCAGGACGTGTTCATAACCCAGTGGAGCCTGCAGGCCTTCCTTTTTGTCGGCAGCTTCTTGATCGGCTTCGTCTACCTGGCGGCGAACGTCGTCGTGGCTCTGCGCGTGCGCGGAGGACCCGGACTGCGCGCGGCCGGTATCAGGCGCGCAGTTGTGCGCAGCCCAATCGGCGGCATCGCCCTCGCAGGGGCCACCCTCGTAGCGCTGATCCTCTCTGGCGGGGCTGGCACGCAATGGCAGAACCTCGCACTTTTCCAACACGCATCACCGACTGGAGTCAAAGACCCTGTGCTGGGTCAGGACGTTTCGTTCTACCTCCTGACGCTGCCCTTCTTGCACTCGATGGCCAATTGGGCGTTGGCGCTCGGGCTCATGTCGGTGCTCTTAATCGGCGTGCTGTATGCGTGGCGTGGCGATGCCTTCGACCTCAACCTCAGCCCCCAGGCGATCGCTCATCTATCGGCGCTGCTGGCGATCTTTGCGCTGGTGCTGGCCAGCTGGATGTGGCTCGGCCGCTACGACCTCCTGTTCGCACACAACACCACCGTCGTTTGGGGCGCGGCGTACACGGACGTCAATGCGCGGCTCCCGCTGTTCACGTTCCAGGCCGGCGCAAGCGTCGTCCTGGCGGGCGCGCTGCTAGCAAACATGTGGCTGAGGCGCTTCTGGCTGGTGGTCACGGCGGCCGGGCTCTGGGTGCTGATGTTGCTCATCGGCCAGGTATACCCGTGGGTCGTCCAGAGCTTCTTCGTGACCCCGAGCGCGCAGTCATATGAGCTCCCTTACATCGAGCGGGAGATCGCATTCACACGCATCGCCTATGGGCTCTCCAAAGTCACCGTCAGCAACTTCACTGGCGACCAACCGCTCACGAAGCAGGACGTCCAGAACGACCAGGTCACCGTCGACAACCTCCGGTTGTGGGACTACGCGCCTCTCAAAGACACCTACGAGCAGCAGCAGACGATCCGCACCTACTACAGCTTCAAAGACATAGACATCGACCGCTACTCGATCAACCTGCAGTACAAGCAGCTCGAGATCAGCGCTCGAGAGCTCGACATCTCCAAGCTGTCGCAAGCCGCCCAGAACTGGGTCAACCAGCACCTGCAGTACACGCACGGTTATGGCGTCGCCGCCAGCCCGGTCAATGCCGTCGTCGGTCAGGGCCTACCGGACTACGTGGTGGGTGACATACCGCCGGCCGGCCCGCTCAAGGTAACCCAGCCCGCCATCTACTTCGGCGAGCTGACCGACAACTACGCGCTTGCACCATCCAGCACGCGAGAGTTCGACTTCCCACAAGGCAGCCAGGACGTCTACACCACGTACACGGGCACGCACGGGGTCCCGATGACCGCGGCGAACCGCGCGCTGTGGGCGCTGAGGCTGGGTGATTTCAACTTGTTGGTATCACCCCAGGTCACCGACAAGACTCAGATGCTCTACCGCCGCAAGATCCTCGACCGCGCCAGCGCACTGGCGCCGTTCCTCACGTTCGACCAAGATCCGTACGTGGTGGTGGTCGACGGCCACGTGTACTGGATCCTGGACGCATACACGACCGGCAGCACCTATCCGTACTCGCAAACGAGCACCTTCCAGAGCACCTCACCGAATGGATTCGACATCAACTACGTCCGCAACTCGGTGAAGGTTGTGATCGACGCCTACGAAGGCACAGCTGACTTCTATTTAGTCGACCGCACCGACCCGATCATCAAGGCCTACCAGGCAACCTTCCCATCGCTGTTCAAGCCAATCGAAACCATGCCGGCCGGCTTGCGCGCACACCTGCGCGTGCCCGAGGACCTCTTCAGCACCCAGGTCGGCATCTACGCCACCTACCACATCACCGACCCCAGGGTCTTCTTCGCCCGTGAGGACGTGTGGGACATCCCGACGGCGCAGACCTCGCCAGGAGGGGTGAAGGCGCCCGTTCAGCCCTACTACGTGCTCTTTCGCCTGCCGGGCGAGACGAATCCCGAGTACCTGTTGATCATGCCTTTCACCCCGCGCGGCAAGGACAACATGGTCTCGTGGGTGGCCGCCAGAAACGACGGATCTCATTACGGCGAGTACGTCTCATATGTGCTGCCGAAGGACAAGGTGATCTTTGGCCCGCAGCAGGTCGCCAGCCTCATCAATCAGGAGCCTGCCATCTCACGCGACTTCACCCTCTTCCACGGGACCGGATCGCAAGTCCAGCAGGGCAACCTGCTCGTCGTGCCGATAGGAAACTCCTTCCTCTACTTCGAGCCGATCTACCTGCGCGCAACCTCAGGATCGGGTCTTCCCGAATTGAAAAAGGTGATCCTTGCGGACCAGGCGAAGGTCGTTTACACCGACACGCTGCAGCAGGCGATCGACCAGCTCGTCGGCACGTCAGCGCCACCGCCCATAAACACGCCCCCATCGACGTTGACAGCAGCGCAGATCGCCCAGATTGCCTCCCTGGTGACCCAGACAAACGCCGAGTATGCCGCCGCCTATACGGCACTCAAATCGGGCGACCTCACCACATACGCGTCCGATATGCTCCAGGTGGGCAAACTGCTGCAACAGCTGCAAGCACTGACTGGGACCGCTCAAACCAAGACCACGCCCAGCCCAACCCCGGGCAGCTCACCGTCTCCCTCAGCCAGTCCGTAGGGGCACGAACCGCACAGGAAACAGCGAGCGCGACGATAGCTCGCCCTGATGGCGTTTGTAGATTCGAAGGTCCTGGTGCTCGTCGGCCGCGCTCCCGAGCGGGATCACGAGCCGCCCTTCAGGGGCGAGCTGGTCCACAAGGGCTGCGGGGACCTCGGGCGTGGCACAGGCGACAAGGATGATGTCGTACGGAGCCGACCCGGGCCAGCCCTGGCTGCCGTCTGCCACGGCCACCTCGACGTTGGCGAAACCGAGGCGAAGAAGCGTCTCGGATGCATGCTCGGCCAGGGCTGCCTCTCTGTCCAGCGTCACAACCTTCCGGCACAGCCGGCTGAGCACAGCGGCCTGATAACCCGATCCGGTGCCGACTTCCAGGGCGATGTCGTTGGGCTGAGGCATGAGCGCCTGGGTCATCAATGCGACGACCAGCGGCTGCGAGATGGTCTGGCCGCACTCGATGGACAGGGCGCGATTCTCGTAGGCATGGCGCCGCAGCCTGCTCGAGAGGAACTGCTCGCGCGGGATCGCCGACATGACCGACAGCACCCTCTCGTCGGTGACGCCATTCGGCAGCAGCTGCTCGGCGACCATCTTCTGGGCCGGTGTGCTCATGAGTGGTACTCGAGATCGAGAGTACAATTTCAGGGCTTATTTGGCGTCGTCCGCCCAACTTTCCGTTCCGCAGAAGTGGCGCCGCCCCGTCAGGCAGCGCTCGCGCCTGGTCAGACGCAGAGGTCCGGCCCACGCGCGCGTCGAGTTCGCCCACCCCTCGGAGCAGGAATTCGCTCGCTTCCTGGACTACTACAGGATCCGGTGGGTCTATGAGCCGGTCTCCTTCCCGATCGCATGGGAGGGCGAGAGGGTCGCCGAGATGTTCACGCCCGACTTCTACCTTCCCGAGCACGACATGTACCTAGAGCTCACGACGATGAAGCAATCGCTTGTCACGCCGAAAAACCGAAAGGTGCGGCTGCTGCGCGAGCTCTACCCCGACGTCAACGTCAGGCTTCTCTATCGAAAGGACTACCAGCAGCTCCTCGCCAAGGCCGGTTACGGCGCCGTCGAGGTTCAGAACCTGCGCAAGCAGGATATCGGTAACATCGTCATCTCCCCGGTGGAGCTCGAGACCCGCGTGCGGGCGCTCGCGAGGAAGATAACTCGCGACTACCGCGGACGCTCGATCGTTCTGGTGGGGGTGCTCAAGGGCATCACCTTTTTCATGGCCGACCTTGCGCGTCAGATCAAGGTGCCGTTCGTAATCGATTACCTCGACCTCAGGCGCTTTGCAGGCGCGCAGCCGCACGATCGCGTCCGCATCGCTCGCGACATCGATTACCCCATAGAGGGCCGGCACGTCCTTGTCGTGGAGGACATCGTGAACACCGGCCTCACCCTCGACTACCTGCTGTCCGAGCTGCGATTGCGCAATCCAGCATCGGTCGAGGTCGTGACCCTGCTGGACCGCCAGACACGTCGCCTGGTCGACGTACCGGTCCGCTACGTGGGCTTTCAAATCCCAACCGACTATGTCGTCGGCTACGGGCTGGACTATCGCGAGCTGTACCGCAACCTCCCTTTCATATGCACATTGCGGGCGAGCCTGTACGAGATCGACGTGGCGGCATCGGCGAACCCATTGCCGGCCGACGCCTGAGAGAAGCGATCAAGTTGGGCCCATCGTGCCAGCGCCTAGCGCGCTAGACCCCGGCTCTCGCCTCCAGCGCCTGCTCGGCTGGATGGTCCGGCAGGATTTCGCCAAGATCAGCGCCGGCGAGCCCAGCCTGCTGCGCCAGGTCGAGGAGATCGTGGTCGAAAGCCACCGCAAACTGTACGAGGGTCAGGGTCGGGAGTGGTCCAAGCCGATCGCGTACCGCTGGCTCCGGTTCGAAGATCCGACGCCCGTCGCCCGGCTTCAGGAGGGCGTGAAAAAGCTCATGCGTAGGGCCGTGAGTTTCAACCCCGATGCTGTGGAGAAAGCTTGCATGGATGCCGTAAAAGACGGCTTTTCGTATTGACGAAGGGTGTGCAGGGGTTGTGGAAAAAGATGCCCCAAGCGACCTTCCTGTTTACCCTGAAGTCCCCTATGCGTTTTTCGGTTTCCACCCCGGCTTGCGCCGGACCTTCCACCTACTCGACGTTCGGTATCCTCAGGTTTACCGTACTCAGCCGCTTGGGGCGTCGCGAAAGTTATCAGCGGATTAAGGCTGCGTCAACACAAAAGAAATTCGTCATGCCAGGCAAATGTTTGGGGGCTTGACACAGCACACGGCGCGGACTATTGCACGCACCTAGAATGAAAATGAATAAAGGCACGAGGAGACCATGAACATGCGCGAAGCCGTGATCGTCGAGGCAGTGCGGACACCGATCGGCCGTCGCAACGGCAAGCTCAAGGACATCCATCCTGTCGTCCTCGGCTCGCTCGTGTTGAAGGAAATCATCAGCCGCTCGGGCATCAAGCCGGAGCTGGTGGAGGACGTGGTGTTCGGATGCGTGAGCCAGGCCGGCGAGCAAAGTCTGAACATCGCCCGTAGCGCATGGCTCACGGCCGGCTTCCCCGTCACGACGCCCGCGACCACCGTCGACCGCCAGTGCGGCTCGAGCCAGCAGGCGATCCACTTCGCTACCAACCTCATCCAGTCAGGCGTGTGTGACATCACGATCGCGGGCGGCGTCGAGTCGATGAGCAGGGTCCCGATGGGATCCAATGCGATGTCGCCGGGATCGCCATTCCCTCCCGAGCTGATGGAGCTGTACGACCTGGTCCCGCAAGGAATCTCCGCTGAGCTCATGGCCCGGAAGTACGGTATCTCCCGCAAGCAGATGGACGAGTTTGGCGTCCGCAGCCACAAGCTCGCCCACGAGGCCACCGAGAAGGGTTACTTCAAGTCGCAGCTCATGCCGATCGAGGTGTCGCTCGACGGCAACGACCACCACGAGCTCATCAACAAGGACGAGGGCATTCGCCCGAACGCGAGCTACGAGTCAACTTCGGCGCTTCAGCCCGCATTCAATCCAGAGCACTCCATTACAGCCGGCAACTCAAGCCAGATCTCCGACGGCGCGGCCGCCGTCTTGCTCATGTCTCTCGACATGGCCAAGCACCTCGGACTCAAACCGCGCGCTCGCATCCGAGCCCAGGCGGTGGTGGGAACCGACCCGGTGTTGATGCTCGAGGGCCCAATCCCGGGTACCGCAGCCGTTTTGAAGAAAGCCGGCCTGGACCTCAAGAGCATCGACCTGTTCGAGGTCAACGAGGCGTTCGCGTCCGTCGTGCTGGCCTGGGAGAAAGAAACGGGCGCCGACATGAACAAGACGAACGTCAACGGCGGCGCGATCGCAGTCGGCCACCCGCTGGGCGCTTCGGGCGCCATTCTGATGAACCGCCTCCTGTACGAGCTCGAGCGTCGCGACCTGCGGTACGGTCTGGAGACCATGTGCTGTGGCGGCGGCATTGGCACCGCGACGATCATCGACCGCGTCGTCGAATGAGCCGGCTCGAGAAAACGTTCGAGTCTCTTCACAACATCCGGCCTTACGCTCTGGGTGAGGGCATCACCGCGCGTGCGGTTGAAGCCGATCGAATGACGATCGCCGTCATCGAACTGGACCCGGGCGCCGTCCTACCGGAGCACCATCACGAGAACGAACAGCTCGGGTTCGTCATCGCAGGTGCCGTCACGATGAGGATCGGGTCTGAGAAGCGCGAGCTTCACGTCGGAGACATGTACGCAATCCCGAGCGACGTCCCACACGACGCGCTTGCGGGACCCGAAGGGTGTGTGGTAGCCGACGTCTTCGCACCCCCGCGGGCGGACTGGAACAACATGAAGCGGTTAGACCCAGCGCCCGGTAGGTGGCCATAAGGCGCGGGTGAGGACGTAAGTCCTCCCCCGCGGTACCCCCACCTGTTAGCCGCTACGCATTGGTGGTGTTTCGGCAAGCACGCTGGGTGACGGCCGGAGTAAATCCGGCCTCTAGACGCCACGCTTTGTCTTTTTTGGGAGGGGGCGCGATAGGTACGGCGAGTCCCAGCAGAATCGCATGGGGCGGTCTGTCCAGTCGCCTTGATCGCCGATCCCAATTCGCGGGGTGGCGAACAACCGACGGCTCGGTACGTGATCGTCGACAACGTAAAGCTGAGGCGGCACCAGCGCTACGCCGTTGATCGTTCGATCGATACGGAGGGCGCGGCACACCAGGCCCGGCCCACCGCATCGGCCCACGCCCGGACCTGGCTCGAGCGCGCGCACCAGCACTGCCTGCGGAATCCCTTCTGGCTGCGTTACGAAGTTGAGGCAGTGATGCATGCCATAGGTGAAGTAGACGTATGCGTTTCCCGGAGGCCCGTACATGACTTCGTTGCGCGAGCTCCGCCGACCTCCCGAGGAGTGTGCGGCCGGGTCATCCGGTCCGAGATAGGCTTCGACCTCGACGAGCCTGCCCCACAACCGCTCGCCTTCAACCTCGCGCACCACCACCTTGCCCAGCAGGTCGCGCGCCACAGCCATCGTGTCCCGATCGAAGAACTCTGGGCCCAACACCTTCCCGGCCGGCGCCGCGTTGCCCCGGTCAGGTTCCGGCTTGACCAATCGCTTTGCGAACCGCATGGCGGCGTCGCTTGTCAATGTAGAGCGCTTTGTCGGCGATCTGGTACATGGCCTGCCAGTCCATGCCCGTCTTCCAGGAGGTGATCCCGATGCTGAATTGGACGGGTACCGGCGCCTTCCCTGTGCGGTTCAGGTCTTCGAGCGATTGGCGCACGCGGGTCGCGACATCGCTCGCATGGCGCTCATCAGCGTCGGGCATCGCGACGCCAAACTCGTCGCCGCCCAGCCGACCGCAAGTGTCGGTGGCTCGGACGGCTCGCTGAAGCTCCTGCGCCAGCACCCGGATGGCCTCGTCGCCGACGTGGTGGCCTTGCGTGTCGTTGATGTCCTTGAGGTTGTCGAGGTCGATCATCATCAGCGCGAGGCGGCGCTTGTGACGTTGGGCGGCGGCCACGGCGCGGTCGATCGCGCGCTCGAACTCCGGACGATTGGCAAGCCCGGTGAGGTAGTCGGTCCGAGCCTCCCTCGTATGCTGGCGAGCGCGATCGAGGGCGACGGCGATCTGGTCCGCGACAGCGGCCACGAACTCAAGGTCGCTCGACTCGAATGTCCGAGGCAATCGAGTCGCGACAGTCATCGCGCCGAGCAGAACACCCTTAGTCCTGAGCTCGGCCCGGATCGCGCTCCACTCCCCGGTGATGCGATCGACCCGGGATTCCGCCGGGCCGGATGCGATCTCGACGACCTTGACCAGCCGGGAGCGCCCCGTCTCCGTGAACTCCTCCTCTTCGCCCGGCTGCATACCGAGGGTCTTGGCGAGCTTGAGACGGGCGCCTTCTCGCACCCAGACGGCGCCCGCCTGCAGCCGCAGCACCTGCAGAGTTTCCCGGAGCCCGACCTCCGCTATCTCTGTGACGTCCAGCGAGCGGCCGAGAGCGCTGGCAATGTGGTAGAGCCCGTGCAGCTCGCTCTGTCGAGCACGGTGGCGGGCTTCGGTGTAGTCAAGGTAGCCGCGGATGAAGCTCGAGTTCATATGCTCGATCACCTCGCCCAGCCGGCCCTGCGCCAGGCCGATGACCTCATCCGAGTACGCGCTTCCGGCGAGCTCTTCGGTCACCCGCGCGACCACAGAGCGCCGGAAGACCGCCAGGCCCTCCGTCAGCGACTCGAGCGGAATCCCTTTTTCGGCGTACCGCCGTGAAGCTTCGCGCGCCATCCCGTAGTACTCCAGCCACGGGACGTGAGAGTCGGTATGGAGCGAACGGAACAGCAGCTCCAGGAACTTCACGGATGTGCGGACGAGCTCGTCGACCGATCCGTCTTTCTGGACCTTCAGGATCTCCGGGGCGAGTGAGCGCACCGATTCCGCGGCCTCCAAACCGCTCTCGCCCACGTCGTCGGCGAGCCGGTCGGCAAGCTCGCTGAGCAGATCGCTGGCTCGCTCTGTCATTGAGGTGCCACTATAGAGTGACGCTTGTACACCCGCGAACCTGCGGGTGACGCTAACCAAATGTGTAAGAGGGATTGATGGCTACAGTCACCAGGGGATCGTTAGGCAAGTTGGAGGAGATCCTGGGCGAGGACGCCCGTAACCTTCTCGAGCACAAGTGCCAGACCGTGCCGAAGGCGCAGCTACACCTCCCGGGGCCCGACTTCGTGGACCGAATCTGGAAGGACAGCGACCGCCCCACCCGCGTTTTGCGGAGCCTGCAATCGCTTTTCGAGCACGGCCGCCTTTCGGGAACGGGCTACCTGTCGATCCTGCCCGTCGACCAGGGGATCGAGCACACCGCCGGCGCATCCTTCGCCCCCAACCCCATCTACTTCGACGGCGAGAAGATCATCGAGCTGGCAATCGAGGGCGGGTGCAACGCCGTGGCGTCGACCTTCGGCGTGCTGGGGTCCGTCGCACGCCGGTACGCTCATCGGATCCCGTTCATCTGCAAGATCAACCACAACGAGCTCCTCACCTATCCGACCAAGTACGACCAGATCCTTTTTGGGACGGTCAAGGAGGCCTCCGAGATGGGCGCGGTGGCGCTGGGCGCCACCATCTACTTCGGTTCGGCGGAATCAGATCGCCAGCTGCAGGAAATCGCGATCGCCTTTCACCAGGCCCACGAGCTCGGCATGGCGACAGTGCTCTGGTGCTACGTCCGCAACTCGGCCTTCAAGAAGGATGGCGTCAACTACGAAACCGCGGCTGACCTGACCGCTCAAGCCAACCATCTCGGAGTCACTATCGAGGCGGACATCATCAAGCAGAAACTGCCCGACACCAACCGAGGCTTCGAGGTGCTCAACTTCGGCAAGACCGCACCTGCCGTCTACGACAAGCTGGCCACCGACCACCCTATCGACCTCTGCCGATATCAAGTGATCAACTGCTATATGGGCCGCGCCGGACTGATCAACTCGGGTGGCGAGTCCCATGGGGCGGCGGACCTCAAGGAGGCCGTGCGCACGGCGGTCATCAACAAGCGGGCCGGTGGGATGGGTCTGATCAGTGGACGTAAGTCGTTTCAGCGGCCGATGAAGGAGGGTGTCGAATTGCTGCACGCGATCCAGGAGGTGTACCTGAACCAGTCGGTGACCGTCGCCTGAAACGGCGGTGCCGGATGAAGACGTGCGGTTAGCTTTCCTGGGTACGGGGGCTGCCTTTTCACCGGAGCGGTACAACGGAGCAGTGGTGGTGAACGGCCGCCTGCTTCTGGACGGGGGCGCACCGCTGCTCCCACATATGCACCGCTGTGGAGTGGATCCTGGCGCGATCGACGCCGTCTTCCTCACACACTTCCACGGCGATCACACGCTCGGGCTGCCACCCTTCGTGCTGCACCGGATCTTTGTGGACGAACGGCCCATCATCTTCGTGGGACCCGAGGGCATCGAAGCAAGGTTGGAGGCCCTCTTTGAGGTGAGCTGGGGACAGGATTGGCACCTGGCGATGCGCGATCGATTCAAGGTGGCATACCAGGTCGCGCAGCCATCCGGCAGCGTTGCCGGCCACAAATACCAGTCGATCAAGCTCGACCACGGCACCAGCGGCTCCAATGGCTACCGCATACGGATCGACGACCGGATCCTCGCCTACTCGGGAGACACCGAAGCGACAGCCCCTCTCGACGAGCTGGTGGACGGCGCCGACGTCGCCATCGTCGAAGCAACTGGCCCAGGGGACGTTTTCAGCCACATGAGCTGGGAAGCTGCCGCCGACCTGAAGGGGCGCCATCCTAAGACACGTTTCCTGTTCAACCATCTCTATTCCGGAACCGTGGACGGCGCGGTCAGCGACCTTCAGGTGGTCGAAGTCTGAACCCACGGAGCGTTGCCGGCGCGTTGCTGGGTGCGATCGCGGGCATCATCGTGTTCGCGTTGTTCATCAGCCTCGGGCTGACGCTGCTCAACCGCGTCGCTTCTGAGACCCCGGTCATCATCCTCGGTATCGCCGGCGCCTATGCCGGCTGGCTCGTGGGCGTCATCGTGTTCGGGGCCGTGCGTGGCTCGGAAGACAAGTCCGATCCCAATCGCCCTCCCCCTGCGAGGGGGGAAGGCTAGCGTTGTGAGCCCGGATGTTCCGAGCACGCGACCTCTTCTGGACAAGCTCGGCGTGAAGCCCGGCGCAAAGGTCGCGATCGTTCACCTCGACGATGCGTGGTTCCTCTCGCTTCTTCGAGAACGTACAGCGGACATAGTCAAGGGCAAACCGACATCGCCATGCGACCTGGTGTTCTTTGGCGCAGAGAAGCCTGCTGACCTGACACGAATCAAGAATCTGAAGACCTGGATCGAGCCCGATGGCGCGATCTGGGTGGTCCGGCCAAAGGGTGGCCGAAGCGCACTCCGAGATACCGACGTGATCGAAGCCGGGCTCGCCGCCGGCCTGGTCGACAACAAGATCGCGAGCTTCTCGACGACGCACGGCGCAATGCGCTTGGTGTTCCGGCTTCGAGACCGACCGCCTGGCGCACGCAAGCGAGGACTCAATTGACCTTGCGCATCCGCCCCGCGGAACCTGCAGACGTGCGGTTGGTGGCCGAGTTGATCCGGCAGCTCGCGAAATTCGAGAAGTTGGAGCACGAGGTCGTCCTGACCGAGGAGCTCTTGATGGCGGGTCTCTTCGGCGCGCGCCCCTATGCAGAGGCCCTGTTGGCGGAGGAGGATGGTCTGCCGATCGCCTTTGCGCTGTTCTTCCACAGCTTCTCGACGTTTCTGGCGAGGCCCGGCATGTACCTCGAGGACCTGTTCGTGCTTCCGGACCATCGCGGTCGTGGCGTCGGCCGCGCACTGCTCGCCCATCTCGCACACCTCGCCATCGAGCGGGGATGCGGCCGTCTGGAGTGGGCCGTGCTGAATTGGAACCAGGAAGCGATCCGCTTTTACGAGCGCCTTGGCGCGCGGCCGAATTCCGAATGGACCGTGTACCGCCTGACAGGCGAGGCTCTCCACGCGCTTGGCCGAGAATAGCCCTGCAATGGAAGTACTGCGCCCAAAGGAATTCGATACGCATCCGGGGGACGAAATCGTCCGGTGGGCGCGGCGTCAGCTCGAGATCGCGCGCTCCATCATGGACAATCCAGGCGGCGGCCTTCTATTCGCTACGCAGACCGTCGGCCAGGTCAAGGCCGGCCTTCACGAGCGGGACCCGGAAGCCTGGGAGGACGTCGTTGCGATCCTCGACCGCGTCGAGGACGCAGCCGTCCGTCGTGAGTTCGACACGGCACGCGCTCTGCTGGACGAGGCCTCGAGAAAGCTGGATCCTGGCTAGCCTACTCAGACCTCACCGGATCATGCGATGAACCTGGGGCAAGCATTGTTCATGGGCTTGCTGCAAGGAGCCACGGAGTTGTTTCCCGTCTCGTCCTTGGGTCATGCGGTCTTGATCCCGAGCCTTCTCCATTGGAGCTTCAAGCAGTCCGACCCCTCCTTCCTCCCCTTCCTGGTCCTGCTGCATCTGGGCACCGCCGGCGCCCTGCTGTTCATTTACCGGACCGAATGGGTGGCCATCATTCGCGGCTTTTTCGCTGCCGCCTTCCGGGGACGGATCGAGTCGCCGCCGGAGCGCCTCGCAATGCTGCTGATGGTGGGCACGATCCCGGCCGCCATCCTTGGGGTGTTCCTCGAGACGCGGATCAAGTCATTGTTCGCCAGTCCCTACGTCGCGGCCGGCTTTCTGGTCGTCAACGGCCTTCTGATGCTCGGGTTCGAACAGCTCAGGCGGCGCGCGGAACGCCGAGCAGCCCTTGAGTCCAAGCCTCGGGTCGAGCAAGAGGAGAGCTTCGCAGAGGCGGAGCGAATCACCTTTCGGGCCGCGGCGCTTGTCGGCGCATGCCAGGCGCTGGCGTTTGTGCCCGGGATCTCACGCTCGGGGGTCACCATCGGCGGAGGCCTCCTCGCCGGACTGCGACATCAAGAAGCAGCCCGCTTCTCCTTTCTTCTTGCGACGCCGGTCATCCTGGCGGCGGGAGTGCTGGAGGTGCCCCAATTGTTTTCCGGCGGCGTGCCGGTTGGCGAATACATCGCAGGTGCGGTCCTGTCGGGCGCTGCAGCTTATGTGAGTGCTCGGTTCCTGCTGCGCTACTTTCGATCCGGGCGGCTGGATCCCTACGGCTGGTACTGCGTGGCGGCCGGGCTTGTCAGCCTCGGCCTGTTAGCCTTGCACCTGTGAAATCAACTCCTGTCGCACTTGGCCTCGTGGTCCTCGCGGCTGTATTCCTCGTGGTGGCGGCTCTTTATGCCCTCGGCATTCTGCAGATCTTTGCCTCCACGACGGGTCCGCACATCAAGCACGCGATCCTGTTCGCGGTCCTGGCCGTCGCCAGCTTGATCGCGGCCAACTTCACTCGCGAAAAGGTGGTCTAGCGCGCAGTACCCGCCAGTCGGGTCGGCACCTGCCGGCCTGACAGGTCTTTCTCGCCAACATGGACGTCCTCGTGGTAGACGGCGTCCGCATTGACCTTCCACGGATCTTGAGTCGAACCGGTGGCGATGTTCCTCGCCACGAGTAGGGCCGTCATCATCGAGTGGTCCTGATTGTTGTATTTGTGCATGCCGTTGCGGCCCACCAGGTGAAGGTTGGCCAAATCTGAACGCAGGTAGTCGCGGACCACATCGACGTGAGATTGATAGGCGTCGTCGTAGACCGGATAGGCCTTTTGCTGGCGGACGACCACGCCGTCGAACACCTGGTCGGGTGAGCATATGCCCAGATGAGCGAGCTCCTTGGTGGCGAGCGCAACCAGCGTCGCGTCGTCCGAGGTCCACAGGCCATCGCCCTCGAAGCAGAAGTACTCGAGACCGAGGCATGTCTTCGACTGGTCCGGCACCATCGATGGACTCCAGTTCTTGAAGTTCTGAATGCGACCGACGCGGACACTTGGGTCGTGGATGTAGATCCAGTTGTCAGGAAAGACGTCCGCTCGGTCGATCATGAGGGCGACACTGATGAAGTCGCGATAGGAAAGACTGTTCGCCGCCTTCTGCACCGCTGCAGGGGGCGGCGGGTCGAGCCTGGCGATCAGCTGCCGTATCGGGATGCTGGAGATGAAGTCGCTACCGGCATGCTCCTCGGTCTCGCCCAACGCCGTTCGAGTGACGACCGCGCTCACCCGTCCGCTCTCGTGCTTGATCCGGTCGACCGTATGCCCGAAGATCACCGGCTGGCCCTTCTCCCGGCTGATGGTGGCGACCCGCTCCCACATCTGCCCTGGTCCGAGTCGCGGGTACCGGAAGCTGTCGATCAGTGTGGTGATGATCTCGCCGCGGTGGCTCGGCTTCCGGCGGGGTAGCAGCGCGCTCTTGACGACCAGCCACATGTCCAGGCTCTTGATCCTCTGCGCGGCCCAGTCCGCGGACAGCTCCGTGGTGCTGATTCCCCACACCTTCTCCGTGTAGGTCTTGAAGAAAATGCTGTACAGGCGCCATCCGAACTGGTTGCGAACCCAGTCCTCGAAGCTTCGAGGGTGTGCGACCGGGAAGATGCGTGCGCGCGCGTAGCTGGCCAGGCACCTGACGGTCTCTACGAGGCCAAGGTTCCAGAGCGCGTTCGCCGCCTTGAGCGGGTACGCGAAGAACCGTCCCCTGTAGTAGATGCGCGATAGGCGATCCCGCGTCAGCATTTCTGAGCCAAGAATCTCGGTCCAGAGGTCTTCGACCTCCTGGTTCTTGGAAAAGAATCGGTGCCCGCCGATATCGAAGCGGTAACCGTTGTGCTCGACGGTGCGTGCAAGGCCGCCGACATAGCTGGGGTCCCTCTCGATGATGGTGGTCGGGACCCCGTGTTTCATGAGCTCGTAGGCGGCCGTGAGGCCTGCGGGGCCCGCGCCCATGATCACGACGTGCTGGCGGTCGTCAACCGCGGTCAAAGTGCCCACAGCGTATCAACGGTCCGAACGGAGCTCCGGTTCGGAACCTGCGAGGGCCTTTAGTTCAGGGGCCCCTTGCTCCGGACCTCGTCGACCTTGACCAGGGCGTCGCGAAGACCCTGTATCCAGTCGGCCTGGTGCATGCCGACCAGCCTGACGCACCAGGCGAGTGCGTCGCTTCGGCTGCGGGCCACCCCGCCGGCGACCAGGGTGTCCAGGATCGACCTTTCCGACATGCGCAGGCGCGTCATGACGGGGACGCTGAGCGTGGTGAAAATCTTGGTTTCATCGCCGCAACGCGCGCCCCAGGCGACCTTGCGACGGAAATGGCGTTCAGCCTCCCTTGCGATCTTGACGCGCTCCTCCCGAGTCTCCTCCCGGAAGCGGTCGATGCGGGCCGACCGGGCTGCGGCACGCGCATCTGGAGCCGTGCCCTTCGCCAGCTCGACGTCCGGAAGCATGCCCACAACCAGGACCTCGTCGCCGTCCGCCGCGACGTCGGGCGGGCCCACGAACCATGTCTGTGGCAGGCGACCCGCGAACCAGGAGTGGAAATCTTCGGCCATCGATTACATCATTACTCCCCGGCGCCCCGAACGCAACCTCGAGCGGAACAGTTCCTTTCTAGGCGGCCTCCTCCTGCGGCTTTTGGCCGAGCCCGCTCAGGGCGTCCAGGACTATTTCCGTCCGATAGTGCTTCTGTCCGGCGCTGTCGTTCCAGGTGCTCGTCTTGAGGCGGCCCTCCGCGTAGACCTGGCGGCCCTTGCGCAGGTACTGGCCGGCGAACTCGGCCTTCTTGCCGAAAGCCACCAGCAGGTGAAACTCAGTCTGCTCCTTGCTGTTGCCCTCTTCGTCCTTGCCGGCGTACGTGTTGGTGGCCAGCCGCATGTTGGCGACATAGACGCCCGTCGGGGTCGCCTTTACATCCGGGTCTGCCGTCAGCCTGCCGATCAAGATCACCTTGTTGACCAATTCCGATCACCTCCGTTGAATTGATCGCAGCGTAGGGGTGTCAAGCCACGCCGCCTACCGTGCCTGTTAAGACGGCCCGCTCGCTCCCAGCCCCTCACCCCTAAGCCGTCCCATGCAGGGGGAGGGAGATTGGTAGTGACCTGATCTACTGGGCAAGCCACACGACTGGGTCGACCGCCCGACCGTCAACCTGGACCTCGAAGTGGAGGTGGGCGCCGGTCGCAAGGCCGGTCGCTCCAACCTCGCCAATCACCTGACCGGTGACGACCCGATCAGAGTCCACCACCACGGCCGCGGAGAGGTGGCAGTAGAGCGCGCGGACGTGGCGGTCGACGAGCACGATCACGTAAAGACCGGCGCCGCCCGGGTCGAAACCAACACTGACAATCCCCCCTGTCGCGGCGCGGACGGCGGTGCCTTTGGCCGCCGCCAGGTCCACCCCCGTATGCACATGGCGGCTGGGGCAGTGCGGATCGAAAGGCTCGAGGAGCAGGTTGGAGCAGCCGAACGGCTGCGTCATGACGGCGCCAGGAACAATAGCGGTGAGGGCGAGCTTCTCGTGACTCGGAACCCGCGATGCCCCGACGGTCCAGATCAAGGCGGCCGCCGCGCATATGCCTGCGACCCGCAGGAAGGCGATCAAGCGTGTGCGACCAGGTGACCGAGTCCACGGAACCCAGACGTCAACGCCGACTCGAGCTTGTGCGCCGCATGCTCGGCGCCACCGAAAGCTCCTGGCACCTTGAACACGATCAGCAAAGATGCCAGCGCGAACAGGTGGTGAACCGGAGTGTGGCCGCCGTTTTCGAGAGCGAAGCCGATAGCAAGTACAAACAGCTGCGCCGGCTGCATCAGGAGGTTGGTTATGAACAGCGAGCTCCAATGCTTGGCCAGGTGATGAGTGTCCGGCAGCGTGAAAAGAAGGGCTGCGATCGGCGCCGTGATCGCGAGCACGATGAGGATCGCGTAGCGGACCAGGTAAGCGACTGCCAGCACGTCGTACCCCACCACCAGCACGCCGGTGGTGATGATTTGCCAGATCCCGTGGGTCTGGTCGAGCGTGTAATTGCGCCACCATGTGTTCCAGTCCGGGATGGTCCCGAAGCTCTGGATCGCATCGCACGCAACGTTGCTCGCCTGGACAACGACCTGAAACAGGGGGAGCGCGAAGTTGATGAGGACCGCTGACATCAACAACCGCGGCAGGAGGATGCGCGCTGTGTACTGGCTGCGAATTCCATGGCCCCACATGAGCCTGTATGAGGCCCAGATCACGACCAGAACCAGCCCTGCGTCGGCGACGAGCTGCACTGCGGGCTCGAAGCGGTGGATCGTGACGTTGGTCGTAAAGTCCCGGCCGGTTTCGAAGTCAGTAGTGCGCAGGATGAACCCGAACCACACCTTGAGGAGCAGGCCGAGGCTGTCGTCCAGGAGCACAGCCACGACACGCTCGGGATGGGCCAGCGGCCAGAGATAGCCGTCGATCCTGCTTAGAGCCTCGAGCACTCCTCGCAGGTAAGCGACGACCTGGGTCCAATCCATCGACTCAGTGCGCTGCCGGAGGTACGGAGCTGGTCAGGATGCCGACCAACGAGCCGGCGAGCTCGACTCCTATGGTGCCGACAACGATCCGCTGGATCCACTGTTTCGCCTCCAGCACCGACTTCGCCTCAACCGCCGTGATCTTCCACAGGAA
>JALYYG010000258.1 GCA_030946685.1 Candidatus Dormiibacterota bacterium
AGGGTCGTTCCACAGCACGATCGACGTCCTGGAGGGCCTGCTGGAGTACGAGCGAGCCACGGGTGGCTCACCGGAGGTGACCGCCGCCCGACTCCGCGGTCAGGAGTACCTCCTCGAACGTCGGATGCTCCGCCGGCGGTCGACTGGTGAGGTGATTGACCCAGCATGGACGCAGTTCTCCTATCCGACCCGGTACCTCTACGACGTGCTGCGAGGTCTCGACTACCTGCGCGGCGCCGGCGGCGTGCCAGACGAGCGGGCGGCCGAAGCGATCGACCTCGTCGAGTCAAAGCGTGACGTGGACGGTCGATGGCCCCTCGAGAATCCCCATCCAGGCGAAGTGCACTTCGCCATGGACGAGGGCGAGGGCAGACCGAGCCGCTGGAACACCCTCCGTGCCACGCGTGTGCTCAGGTGGTACGAGCGAGCTCGGCGATCGGCCTCGTCCGGCTCCGGCTCGGCCAGCGTGGAGTCATCGGTTGGATAGAGAGCGAGATGCGACCCGACGCCCAAATGTCTCATGCCGGCTGCTCCTCGAGGAAGGCGAGGGTGGCCGCGGCGAACAGTGGCGAGTTGGCGATGTTGTAGTGGGTTAGGCCCGGGAGGATCGCGAGCGCGTGACCGCCCTCTGGCCGCCCCTCGCCCATCCAGCCACCATCGCGGAGGCCGCCGCCGAGCAGTTTGAACACTTCGACGTAGTGGCTCGGCGGGGCCATGTCAGAGTCGGCGGCGACCACGAGCGTCGGCATATGGAGACCGCGGACCTCCGCGGTGAAGTCGAAGTCCTTAGCCATCGCTTCGCCGATCTTGCCCAACAGCCTGGGGAAATCCTCAGGGCGTGGTGCGACCCGCTGGTACAGCTGATACATCGGCGTGTCTTTCATGAAGTCGGCAGCCGCTGCGTTTACCTGCCCTTGCTGTGCCCGCATCTCCGGATAGATTGCGTCGGGCCGTAGGTTCGCTGAGACCATGACGAGCCGCCGGACCTTGGCCGGGTACTTAGCCGCCGTGTGGAGCGCCACCCCACCGCCGAGCGAGTAGCCGACCACGTCCGGCGCGTCCAGCCGGAGATGGTCGATGAGCGCCGCAATGTCGCCGGCCATGAGCCGGACGTCCATCGGTCGATCGATGTCAGCTGTACGGCCGTGTCCTTGCAGGTCGACGGCGACGACCTGGTGGCGCTCCGCAAGCAGAGGTAGAACAGGCCCGAACATCTCGCCCGACCCGAGTCCGCCATGGAGCAGGACGAGCGGCCGACCGCTCCCGTGAGTCTCATAGTAGAGGTTGATGCCGTTGACCTCGGCGTACTGGCCGATGCCTTTCGCGTATGTGGTCCTGGTCATGGTCATGCTCCTTACGTGAACGAGAAGTCAGCTGCTGAAGATAGAGACTCGCCAGGCGCCCGGAATTCATCGGTGCGCATGGAGTTGGTCCCACGGTCTTGCCTACTCTTCAAGCCGGAACCGACCGCTGCGCTGCAAGGCTCGGCGCCGGCTTCTTACGTTGGCGACTGGCGGGGACGAATTTTTCACCTCACACTGAGAGTTGGCGGAACTCGACGCCAGCTCAGCGGTTTGGGACGCTAACGCCGCTCCACTACAGGGGCCGTACGCGCCACTGATTTCGGCTCTCCACTGCGCCGGTATGCCGCCAGCACCACCATAGCGCTGGCTGCGCATAGGCCACCGGCAAGCGCAAACGGTAACGGGAAGCCGGCGGCGTCCGCGAGCCACGCAGCGAGGACTGGACCGCTCGCTCCACCAGCCGCCCAGGCTGCATTCATGGTCGCTACTCCGACGGCCTGCCCCGCGGCGGTGCCCTCAGCGCCGTCGCTGACCATTGCAGCGGTCGGCGTCCACAGCGCCGAAATCATGGATTGGGCGGCCACGCTGACGATGAAGAGCGCGTACAGCGGGCCGAGGAAGGGAATCACGGGAAGCAACGCGGCAGCGATCGCGAGCCCGATCAGCGTTGGCAGGAGGCGGCCGAAACGATCGGAGGCGCGACCGAGGAAGACATTTAACAAGGCGGCGAGGAGGTAGCTCACCGCGAGAATCGCAGCGATCACGCCCGCGTCCCCCAATCGGTGGACGACCAGAAGTGGCACGAGGCTCCACAGCGTTCCGCCGACGATGCCTATCACCAGCAACAAACCGTTGCCAATGGCTGCGCGCCTACTCCTGAGAAGTCTGATGAGTGCTTGCACCGAGCCACGCCGAGGTGATGCCGCTGGCGCCGAAGACGGCCCGGCCAGCAGCAGCACTACGAGCACGAGCGCCAGTGCGCTGAACACCGGCCCGCGACCCACCTGGCTGGCCAGCGCCCCGACGGAGGGCCCGATAACCATTCCGACAAGGGCGGCGCCGACGGCCCCGCCAATGACCGATCCTCTGCGCGCGCTTGGCGTGGTGCTCGTCAACCATGCAAGGGCGCCTGCCCACGCGACTGCCCCGCCAACGCCCTGCACGAACCTCGAGGCGTCCAGCAATACCGGGCTCGTTCCCCAGCCGAATCCAAGCGTTGATGCGATCAGGACGCCGATGCCCACCACCGTCGTCAACCTCACCCCGCGTCGATCGACCAGCGCCATCGACGGGACGGCGGCAAGCAGGACCCCCGCCGGGTACGCGGCCACCAGGATGCCTACCTCTGTCGTGGTGAGATGCACGTCACGCACCAACTGAGGGACGAGCGGAGGAACCACTGCGAAGAATGCCGATTCGGCTGCAAAGACAGAGCCGACGAAGACGACCAGCCGTCGGGATGTTGTGGGCACGCTATCGACTCAAGTTGAACGCTCGGCCCAGGGCGGCCGCGCTTGTGGCAAGCATGTCACGGGCTCCCTCGAGGGCCGCGGGCATGCGGAACGCACCGTGGATCATGCCTTCGAACACGTGATGCTTGACGGGCACACCGGCCTCCTGCAAGCGCTGGGCATAAGCGTCCGCCTGCTTACGCAAGGGATCGAGGCCGCACGAAAGAATCACCGCTGCAGCCACGCCGCGAAGGTCGGCCGCGCGCAGTGGCGATACGTCGGGTTGGTTCGCATCCCCCTTCGGGCCGAGGTACGCTTCGACCCAATACCGATACTCGTCCGAAGGGCCTCCGACTGGCGCCCAAAGATCCAGTGCCGGGTAAACGAGCAGCTGCAGCCTCAGCGGCAGGGCGCGGTCGCGAGCTCGTCGCGCCACGACTGTGGCGAGGTTGCCCCCTGAGCTGTCGCCGCCGACTGCCAGCCGGTTCGCGTCCCAGCCGGCGTCGATAGCGCACTGGACGGCCCAGCTCGTGCTCAGCCATGCGTCTTCGAGCGCGGTCGGGAACGTGTGCTCGGGGGCGAGCCTGTAGGCGACTGAAATCACGATGCAGGGGGCGAACCGGCATAGAAAACGAGCCACCCCGTCGTGCGAGGCAAGGCTGCCGACCACCCAGCCGCCTCCGTGGAAGTAGACGAGTATCGGCAGGTTCGCGTCGGGACCTGGACGGTATATCCT
>JALYYG010000075.1 GCA_030946685.1 Candidatus Dormiibacterota bacterium
ATCGACATGGAGACGAACTGGTAGGTCTACAGCCGACGATTTAGCTGGTTGGCTCGTTCGTCTTCAGGTCAAGCGCTGCCGAGTTGATGCAGTAGCGCTGGCCCGTCGGGTTCGGTCCGTCGTCGAAGACGTGCCCCAGGTGCGAACCGCAATTTCGGCAAAGGACTTCGGTCCGCCGCATGAAGAAGCTGTTGTCCGAGCGCAGCTCGACATTCTCGGTATTGGCCGGCTCCCAGAAGCTGGGCCAGCCGGTGCCGGATTCGAACTTGGTCTTCGAGCTGAACAGCTCGGCGCCGCACGCGACGCAGGTGTAGGTGCCGTCGGCCTTGGTATGGACGTACTTTCCGGTAAACGGCCGCTCCGTTCCCTTCCGCCGCAGGATGTCGTACTGTTCCGGGGTCAGTTCGGCGCGCCATTCCTCATCGGTTTTCGAGATCTTGGTACTCACCTCTGGAGTCTACCCAGATTCGTATGATGGCCATCTAAATAGGAGGGGCTGACGAATCCAGCGGGCACTGTGTCCGATCCTGATCGGACGGGAAGAGGAGTTGAGCCTCCTCGAAGATGCCCTGCTCGCTGCCAATCGTGGAGAAGGCCAGATGGTGCTTCTCGCTGGTGAGGCAGGCATGGGAAAGACCCGGCTGGCCACAGACCTCCAGAAGGGAGCGCTCAAACGGGACACGCCGGTGCTCTGGGGAAGCTGCTCGGAAGCCGACCTCGCTCTCCCCTATCTGCCGTTCCTGGAGGCGATCGGAAACTACCTCGCGGAGGCCGACCAGGAGCTGGTACGCGAACGGCTGGGCCACGCCCGAAGTGAACTCGCCTCGCTGTTCCCGCAACTCGGATCAGAGGCTTTGTCGGGCGACCGCGGTGACCCGACGGAGCGAAAGCAGCGTTTGTTCGAAGCCGTTCTCGCGCTCCTGGGAATCGCCGCTGACGAGCGTTGCCTTGTGCTCGTCCTCGAAGACCTGCACTGGGCCGACGCCTCCACTCTCGAGCTCGTTGACTACCTGGCGAGAAGACTGCGCAACAGACGCATCCTCATCCTCGTCACATATCGCAGCGACGAGGTCGGCCGTAGGCACCCTCTCACTCGCCTGGCCCAGAGTTGGCGCCGAGCGACCGGTGCGGAACTCGTCGAGCTGCAGCCGCTGCCGCCGGTAGGCATTGCCGACATGGTCAGCGCCATCTTCGACGGGGTCACCATGCCAGCGGATGCACGTGAGGTCATCAACTCGCGCAGCGAGGGGAACCCCTTTGTCCTCGAGGAGCTGCTGAAGGTGGCCATGGACCGCGGCTTCTTCTTTCGAACGTCCGCCGGATGGGACACCAAGGCGCTGACCGGCCTATCGCTTCCGCAAACCGTCAGAGACACCGTGCTGCTCAGAGTCGAGCGATTGGCTGAGTACCAGACGGAAATCCTGAGGGCGGCGGCCGTGCTCGGCCATTCATTCACGTACGCCATCCTTGTTGCGGTCTGCGGACGAGGTGAGGGGGAAGTGCGGAGCGCACTCCAGGTTTTCGTTCAGCAGCAACTGATGGAGGCTGAGGTTGGTGTTCGCGACCGCTATCGCTTTCGCCACGCGCTAACCAGAGAGGCGATCTACGAAGATTTGATCGAACCGGCGCGCGAGGAGCTCCATGGACGAGCCGCAAATGTCCTTCGGACCCTGCCCGATACCGGCGCAGCCGATCTTGCCTACCACCTGCTAGCTGCCGGCGGCTGGGCGGAGGCCGTCCCAGTCTGTCTCAAGGCTGCAGAGGACGCCGAGCGCCACTACGGATATCGAGAAGCGGCCGAACTGTATGAACGGATCCTGCCGCACCTGAACGACAAGCTCATTCGCGGCGAGGTCCTCGGGCGGTTGGGCTACGCCTACTGGGTTTTAGAGGAACCTGGCAAGGCGATGCCCTTCCTGCAGGACGCCGTTGCCCTTCTCGAGGAAAGCGGCCGCGCACGCGATGCCGCCAAATATCGGGTATGTCTCGGCCACTCCCATTGGTATCGCTCGCGGCGAGACCTCGCCCGCGCAGAATTCGAGCGGGTGCGAGAGAGCCTGGAGCCCTATGGGCCGAGCGAGGACCTTGGACAAGCGTACGTACAACTCGCCCGCCTGAACGTGTTGAACGGTGAACTCGAGGAGGGGCGCGCGAACGCACTGCGAGCCATAGAGGTCGCCACGGCAGCCGGCGCCGCCGCGCCGAGGATCACGGCTCGAAGCTACCTCGCTCTGATCTACGCCCAACTGGGCCGTACCGACGAAGCGGTGAACCATATGGACGAGAACTACCGTGAGGCGATGGATCGCCGCCTTTATCGGGCCGCGTCGAATGCTCTGGGCAACGGGATTGACATGCGGCTATACGCGTTTCGGGGTCGCGAAGCGATCGAGCGGCTGGAGCTCTTTCGTGAGCTGGAGCAAATTGCTGGGACCAATCTGGCAACCTTCTATCGGTACGAAGGCGTCATTGCCGTGGAGATGCTTGGCGAGCCTGAGAGAGCACGCCAGGCGCTCGCAGAGGCCCTGGTACTGGCCCGGGATGCCGGGCGCTTAGCACATGTCGGCTGGTTAGAAATGTTTCTCGCCGAGGCATATTCGGCACTCGGGCGGCCCGACGAAGCCCGGCGTATGCTGCCGAGGCCATCTGCGAACCTTGATCGCCAGGACGTCGTGAACCTTCTTTGGGCGACTATTGGGATCCACCTGGACGCCGGTGACAGGGAAGCCGCGACGTCGACCGCCGAACAGATCCTGCCCCTCTTCGAACACCAGCCGGCGGCGGTCGCGGACCTCTGGGTCCTCGACCGGGGTATCGAGGCGTTCTTGATAGGCGGTAACCGCGAGGCGGCTGGGAAGCTTTGGGAGCTTGCCTTGACGATCGCTGGGGTCAAGGCGGATCACCCGTATTTATTGCGAATGGCTGGATGGATGGCGCTTGCTGCCAACGATCCGGCCAGCGCGCTGCCAACTCTAAGCCGAGCGGCCAACTTCCTTCATCAAGCCGGCTATCGAGCAGAAGAATGGCGAACTCGTCGGGTCCTCGCGGATGCGAGG
>JALYYG010000081.1 GCA_030946685.1 Candidatus Dormiibacterota bacterium
TCGGTCTGAGGTAGCTTCTCCAATTGACGCGCGACCTCTACGCGCTCCGAGGCCGCGCCGCCCGACAGTTTGCACTTCCAGCGCAGCCATGCCGTCAGCGAGAGGGCGCCGTCGGCTTTGTACTCGCCGGACTTGTCGAAGCGCCGAACCCCGGTGGCGAAGACCGCCTCGAGCGGGTCGATGCCGGCTTCGCGGATCTGAACCAGCGCCTCGGCCAACGTCGCACCACCGGCTTTGTGAACGCATTCCGACACGGCCTGCACGCTGGCTCGTAGCGATTGCATGGCGTCATCCAGTTGGCGGGTTGCCGACGTTCGTTGGACTTCGACCGCGGCCATGCTGCAAGCGTGAACCATGGTTGCGACAGCTGTCTGTCGTAATGAGGCATGCTTCGAAAAACTCATGCAGGTGAATGGCCATGTCGCGCTGCCAGGGGATTCCATCCTGGACAACGGCGCCACACATCGGGCGGCCCCGATGTCCTGAATCAGGTCTCGAACATGCTACCCGCCGGCTGGCGGTCATCGCTTCTCGCGCTGGATGGCGCCATGATGGGGGACCTCAGCGACCAACTGTTTCGCCTACCAGCCAACGCCACTCATGCCGTGGTCTCGATAGGTGGCAACGACGTTCTGCAGAGCCTCGACGTCCTGCGACTCTGCGTCGGTTGTGTTGCCGGCGACGATGTGCACAATCGACAACGGCAATCTCAGCGGACAGAAAGGCTCAGCGGCTCGGGTCGCCCTGATGGCGTTCAACGATGGCATTCTGCGTGCGGCATTCGAGTCACGGCTTCCGGTGATCGATCTCCGGCTCGTCTGCACCGAGCCCGCCGACTACGCGAACCCGATCGAGCCGCCATCGGCGGTGGAGAGAAGATCGCACGGGCTATCCTCCGGTCGCTCGGCCGGGCCCCGGCTTCCGGCGATTCCTGCCGGGTCTATTTCCGAAGCTAGTCGCCGTGCTGGGCCTGGTGGTCCTCCATGATGTACTGCTCGACCAGCTTGGCACCGATTCCGACGTCATCCAGCGGGCCGTAGTTGTTCGAGACATCGGACGCTCGAAGGACTTTAGGCCCGTCCCAGTGTTGGACCTTGCCCTTCATGTGGAGGACCCAGACCTCGAGCTTGCCGTCGGGCAGGACGGCGCCAACCCGTGCCAGTCGGCGACCGCGGGTTTTCAGCCGTACCACGTCGCGGACACTGAACCGCTGCGGCCCGGTCAGCGCAACCCCCTCGGCCTCTGCCAGGTCAGTCGTCCCGGGAGCGCTATGGAAGGGATTGAGTTTGCGAGCGAAGCGTGCCACCGGGTCATAAACGTCAGTCGCCATGCGTTCTTTCAACGGGATGATGGCATTGTCCGTGATTTTGATGTGCTCGGGGCAAACTTCCTGGCAGCACTTGGTGATGTTGCACATGCCGATGCCCGCCTTGCCGTGCAGCAGACCGGTGCGCTTGCGCGTGTCAAGGGGATGCATCTCGAGTGCGGCGATGCGCACCATGTAGCGCGGCCCGTAGTAGGCGGACTTGTCGTCGTGGTTGCGCAACACGTGGCAGACGTCCTGGCAGAGGAAGCACTCGATGCACTTCCGGTACTCGTAGACGCGTTCTGTGTCCTCCGGGAGCATCTTGTAGGGGACCGGTTCATTTGTCGGCGGGGTGAACCCGGGGATCCGCTTGTTGACCTCGTAGTTCCACGAGACGTCGGTGACCAGGTCCTTGATCAGCGGAAAGGCCCGCATCGGCCCGACGTGGATCTCTTGGTTCACGAACTCGTCAACGCGCGTCTTGCACATGAGGCGGGGCCGGCCGTTGATCTCCGCGCTGCATGAGCCGCACTTGGCGGCCTTACAATTCCAGCGGCAGGCGAGGTCGTTGGCGAAGTGCGCCTGGACGTAGTGGACGGCGTCGAGGACGACCATGCCTTCCAACGACGGGACCTCGAAGCGCTGCTCCTGGCCTCCATCGGTGTCTCCACGGAAGATCTGCAGGACGATCGACCCCCCACCTTGACCCTCCCCCGCAGGGGGGGAGGGAGCTTTCCTGCTCATGTCCTCACCGGTTGCGACCTGGGTGGTCGTGCAGCCGGAGGC
>JALYYG010000110.1 GCA_030946685.1 Candidatus Dormiibacterota bacterium
GGATACAGCCACGTCAGCTCCGAGTGATAGGTCTGGCCATCATCCAGGTCGACGAAGCCCCGCACCGGATGGGAACGGAGCTTCATCCCTTCCTCACCCTCGCTCCACGAATCCCGAATCCAGAACTCGCGGAATGTGGTCCTGGGCTTGACCTCCGTCACCGCCGGCCCCCACATCGCGCACATCCCGCCGGTTTCGGGCTGTTCTAGGCCGCCACCTCGAACGTGTATCGAGTGACGCGAATGGTTGGTCACCGTCACGACGGTGCCAGCCTCGAATACGTACACGTATGGCCGAGCGTCAGGCGGCAGATTCGGGCGGCTGTCGAGCGCATCCTGCAACCCCTTGTCGTAACCAGCATCGCCTGGATGCAGAGTCCGCAGGTGGTGTGAGACATCCAAGCTGACGCGAGTCTTGTTGTCTTCACGACGCACAGCGATTTGCCATCCGAGGCTGAGCAGTCCAGCCGACCCTGCAATCGCGCCATAAATCACGAGTAGGTCAGGCAAATCGCGAACCCCATTCTTGACACCAATTATGGAGAGGTGGTTTGAAGGCGCCGGCCATCGGACTCGCATGACATTGCCATCGGACCGCTGATCGACCTGATACCAACAGGCCGAGGGTGCTCAAGAACGAGCTTGACTTGATCTCAGAGTAGGCCGGATCGCCGTTGATAGTCGAGGAGCTTCACGACCTACCTTGCGTGCGACGAGCTCCGGTCAAGGAGAGGGGGGATGGAACGGGCACGTTAGGTTGGGGTCTGTGTTCGTGTAGCCGTTGCAGAAGCTGCGCTGGAATTGAGGGTTGCTGATGACGGCAAACACCCCCACGATTCCGAGCACAAGAACCACGACAAGTGCGATGCCGCAGCCGATCAGGATCGCGGGCCAGGGTGACTTTCCCCCAGCCACCGGCGGGGCGTATGCGCCTCCCGGTGCGGGAGCCGGCTGGCCTCCAAGAGGGCGCCATGCGGCGCCGTCCCAGTAGGTGAGCCCGTCGTCGGAGATCCAGCGACCCTGCGCGTCCTGGCGAGGCACCCGGCAAGTCTATAACGGGATGTTGCCGTGCCAGCGCGGGTTGCGGCGGCGCTCTTTCCGCAGTGCGATTTTCAGCGCGCGAATCAATTCGCTGCGCGTGCGGCCGGGCTCGATCACGTCGTCGATGTAGCCACGCTCGGCGGCGATGTATGGGTTGGCGAACCGCTCGGTGTAGTCGGCGACCAGCTCGCGACGATGCGCCACCGGGTCGGCGGCTGCGGCCAGCTCGCGGTGGAAGACTATGTTGACCGCCCCCTCCGGCCCCATCACCGCGATCTCGGCCGTCGGCCATGCGACGTTAAAATCCGCGCGGATGTGCTTTGAGCACATGACGCAGTAAGCGCCGCCGTACGCCTTGCGAGTGATCACTGTCAACTTGGGAACAGTGGCCTCGCTGAACGCGTAAAGCAGCTTGGCGCCGTGGCGGATGATGCCGCCGTATTCCTGCGCAGTCCCGGGCAGGAAACCGGGGACATCGACGAACGTGACGAGCGGGATGTTGAATGCGTCGCAGAAGCGAACGAAGCGCGCCGCCTTCACGGATGCATTGATGTCGAGGGCTCCGGCCATCACCTTGGGTTGGTTGGCGACCACGCCGATGGGATGACCGTCGAGGTGCGCAAAGCCGACCACGATGTTCATGGCGAAAAACTGCTGCACCTCGAAGAACTCCCCGTGGTCGACGACCATCCCGACCACGTCTTTGATGTCGTACGGCTCCTTTGAGCTGTCGGGGATGACAGTGGCGAGACCAGGCGCGGCGCGCTCAGGGTCGTCTGTCGCCGCCGCATTGGGCGGTTGCTGCTCGCAGCTCTGCGGGATGTACTTGAAGAGGCGCCGCACCTGCGCAAAGCATTCGTCCTCGCTTTCGGCGAGGAAGTGCGCGACGCCCGATTTGACGTTGTGCACCTCAGCGCCGCCCAGTGAGTCGAAGGTGACGTCTTCCCCGGTCGTGACACGGATCACCTCGGGCCCGGTGATGAACATGTAGCCCACCTCGTGGACCATGAACGTGAAGTCGGTCATCGCCGGCGAATACACAGCGCCTCCAGTGCACGGGCCCAGGATCAGGCTGAGCTGCGGGATCACACCGCTGGACTCGGCGTTGCGCCAGAAAATCTCGGCATACCCGGCCAGCGAGACGACGCCCTCCTGGATGCGAGCACCGCCTGAATCGTTGATTCCTATGATCGGGATCCGGTTGCGGAGCGCGAGGTCCATCACCTTGATGACCTTCTCCGCGAAGACCTCCCCAAGAGAACCACCGAACACAGAGGCGTCGTGGCTGAAGAGCATCACGTCACGTCCGTCGATCTTCCCCATCCCGGTCACGACGCCGTCGCCCGGCACCCGCTTCGACTCCAGACCGAATCCTTGGGCCCGGTGCGTGGCGAAGATGTCGAGCTCCTCGAACGAGTTGCGGTCGACCAGGCGCGCGATGCGCTCACGCGCTGTCAGTTTGCCCTTCGCATGCTGCCGGTTGAAGGCCTCAGCATCGCCATGGCCGGCGTCGTACTTGCGCTGTCGCAGCTGATTCAGCGGATCGACCTTGCGAACGCGTGGCGTGTTCATCGCTGCATGAACATCCAGCGATGGCCTTCGAGGTCCTCGGCCCGATAGCGCTTTCCGTTCGAATCGACTTCGAGCTCGGAGAGGATGGTCGCTCCAGCATTGCGCGCCTGTTGGTAATGCGCGCCTACATCTTTTACATAGACGAGGACACCGTCGATGATGTAGGGCACCGACGACCATTTGCGAGCCTGCTCGCACGACTCTCGATGGCTTTTCGGACCGCGATAGTCGGGGCTCGGCGTGGCCAGCATGATGAGCCCTTCACCCGCCTCCATCTCGCCATGTGTGAGGCGTCCGTCCGGCGCGGTCATCCGCGAGCGCTCCTGGAAGCCGAACGTGTCCGCGAGCCAGTCCATAGCTTTGGGACCGTCTTCGTAGGCGATCATCGGGATCACGTCGGGATACCTGGGCTCCATCACATACTCCCTGCTGTCATGCGCCATTGGTGGGGCGGTACTCACCGAAAACTCCGCGAAGAACTGTGCAGCACTCTCCGATCGTGACGTAGTCGGCCAGTGCGGCTTTTAGAGGTGGCATCAAGTTGTCGGTCCCGCGCGCCGCACGCTCGATGGCGACGCGGTGGCGCTCGTGAACGTCTTTCGGGCGGCTTGCGCGCAGGCGCTTGAGGGCCCGTGCCTGGGCGGCCTGGTGGCGGGGGCTTATCTTCATGATCTCCACCTCGTCAGACTCCGACCCCTCAAAGCGATTCACTCCGACGACCACCCGCTCGCCCGACTCGATCCTCTTTTGCAGCCGGTAGGCGCTCTCTGCGATCCGGCGCTGGGTCCAGCCCGCCTCGATGCACGCCACGGCGCCCCCGCCTTCGTCCATCTCGGCCATGATCGCAAGCGCCTCGTCCTCGACCCGGTCGGTGAGGTACTCGACGTAATACGAGCCGCCCAACGGGTCGGCCACAAGGGGAGCAGCTGTCTCGTAGCCGATCACCTGCTGTGTTCTCAAGGCCACCTCGGCGGCGCTCTCTGACGGCAGGCCCAGCGCTTCGTCGAAGGCGTTGGTGTGAAGCGACTGGGTGCCGCCGAGAACCGCGCTCATGGCCTCGAGCGCGGTCCGCACGATATTGTTCAGGGGCTGCTGCGCGGTGAGGGTGACGCCGCCCGTCTGAGTGTGAAACCGAAGTGCCTGTGATCGATCGTCCTTGGCCTTAAACCTGTCGCGCATGATCCGTGCCCACATCCGCCGAGCCGCACGAAACTTCGCGATCTCCTCGAAGAAGTCCATGTGGGAGGCGAAGAAGAACGAGATGCGCGGAGCAAAGTCGTCAACCGCGAGGCCGGCCACTTGCGCCGCTTCCACATAGGCGATGGCATCGCCGAGGGTGAGCGCGATCTCCTCTGCGGCAGTCGATCCCGCCTCGCGGATGTGGTACCCCGAGATCGAGATTGTGTTCCAGTTGGGCAGGGCGGTCTGGCAGTAGGCGAAAAGGTCGGTCACCAGCCTCATCGAAGGCCTCGGGGGGAAGATGTACGTGCCCCTGGCCGCATACTCCTTGAGGATGTCGTTCTGCACCGTGCCGGTGATCTTCTCGGGAGGACAGCCCTGTTTCTCGGCCACGAGCTGGTACAGCAACAGGAGCATCGATGCCGTGGCATTGATGGTCATCGAAGTCGAGACCTGGTCCAGCGGGATACCGGCAAGGAGCGTCTCCATGTCCTCGAGGGAATCGATCGCCACCCCAACCTTCCCCACTTCGCCCCTAGCCATCGGGTCATCGGAGTCGTAGCCGATCTGCGTAGGTAGATCGAACGCGACCGACAGCCCGGTCTGCCCCTGCTTCAAGAGAAACTTGTAGCGCTTGTTCGACTCGGCGGCGGTGCCAAAACCGGCGTACTGGCGCATCGTCCAGAGCCGGCCACGATACATATCGCGGTGGATGCCGCGGGTGAAAGGGAAATTGCCGGGGAGCGGCTCCTCGGCGGGCCTGTCCTCCGCCCGGTAAACGGACTTCAAAGGCAGCCCGCTGTCGTTTAGAACGGGGGTCTCCCCCCTGTTGCGAGGGCCGGGCGAGCCGGCCCCTCGGGCCGGGTCCCCTCCCCCGTCGCTGCCTCCCTGCAAAAGGGGGGCTTCACCGCTATCACCGCCTCCACGCAGGACCTCGGTCATTCCTCGACGAACTCCGTCAGCACACCATCGAGGCTCTTGGGGTGCACGAAGGCGATTCGCGACCCATGCATGCCAATCCGTGGCTCGGAATCGATGAGCTCGAGGCCCGCTGCGCGCGACTCATCGAGCGCCTTGACGATGTCGGTCACCCCGTACGCGACGTGGTGCAGACCCGGTCCTCTCTTGGCGACGAACTTTCCAACCGGCGAGTCTTCGCGGAGCGCCGCCATCAGCTCGAGCTCGCCGTCCCCGACGCGCAGGAACGCTGCCTCAAGGCCCTCCTTCTCGTTCCTCGCGCGGTGGACAAGCTCCGCTCCCAGTGTTCCGCAGTAGAGCTGGATCGACTCTTCGAGGTCGGTCACGGCGAGGCCGACATGGTGGATGCGAGTCAACATTGCTAGTACTTGTACCAGCCCTCTCCGGTCTTGCGGCCGAGCTTGCCTGCCTTAACCTTTGCCTCGAGCTGACGAGAAGGTCGGAATCGCTCCTCCCCGGTCGTCCTGTACATGTGCAGGCGCGCGTTGTATGTCACATCGAGGCCACTGAAATCCCCCAGTCGGAATGGGCCCAAGGGCCAGTTGAGGCCTTTCTCGACCGCTGTGTCGATGTCTTCAAAGCTTGCGATGCCCGCGTCGAGAAGCCTGTAGGCCTCCTGCGTCGCCGCGTGCAGGATGCGGTTGACGATGAAGCCGTCGATCTCCTTGTTGATGAGAACAGGCGTGCGGCCCATCTCACGCGCCATGGTCATCGCCCGCTCGACAGTTCGTTCAGAGGTTCGCGGCCCGCGCACCACCTCGACCAGGTCCATGACCAGCACCGGATAGAAGAAGTGCATGTTCACGCAGCTGTCGGGCCGCGTGGTCGCATCAGCGATCTTGCTGATGCCCATGGTCGAGGAGTTGCTCGCGAGAACCGCGTCCTGAGTCGCAACGCGGTCGAGCTCGGCGAAGATTGCGCGCTTGACCTCGAGGTCTTCCAAGACCGCTTCGATGATGAAGTCCGCGTCGCGCACCGCCTCACCGAGGTCTGTCGTCGTGCGCACGCGAGCCAGGGCCGCATCGGCGTCGGCCTGCGCCAGCCGTCCCTTCTCAACACGGCGCGTGACATGGCCGCGATTCGAATCGGCCGCCCTGTCAAGCTGCTCGCGGCTCGTGTCCTGCAGCGTGACATCGATGCCGTTGAGCGCAGCCTGCTGGGCAATCTGCGCGCCCATCGACCCCGCGCCAACCACGGCGAGGCGGCTCACTTCACTGCACTGAAAAGATTCGCGTCACCGCATTTAAGGTCAGAATGTTCGGCAGCAGGCCGTCGATCTGGAGCTTGCCCCGCAGCAGCTTCCCAGCCACTCCCCGCCCAACCTCGTCGTAGTAGATCGGCATCCCCAGCAACCCGACCTTCAAGTTGCTGAGGCTCATCACCGTCTCAGCGTCCGCGCGGATGGTGATCGTGCGATGCGGCTTCAATCCGTTGTGGACCGTCAGCTTTCCGCCTTTGAAGTCAAGCGTCACGCCCTCGTTGATGTCGTTGACCCAGATGCCGACTCGAGCAACGAGCGCCTTGAAGTCCTTCTGCTTCTCCGGACGGCTCTCGACGTTGGCCTGGATCAGGCCCCCAAGCATCGATGCGAACGCGCTGGGCTCCCCATCCGCATAGTCGACCAGGACTGGCTGCTGTGGTTCGGCCTTTACTTTTCGTCGGGCCATTCGACCGGGACTCGTGTCGTGCACTCAGTCATCTCCTGCGAAGCCTTCGTGTAGCGCACTATCGTCGGCAGATCGCCCTTCAACTTGAGCTTGCCCTGGAGCATGCCCTTGGTCGCATCGAGCTGCTTGGTGGCAACCTCCTTCCAGCGGGAGTACGGCGCAGTAATGACGAAGTCGCACTTCTGTGCGTCCGATGCCGGGCCCACAGTGACCTCTCGCGCCTCACCGTCGAAGAGGTCCATCACGACACCCTTGGCCTCCGGAAATTGCTTGTCCGGCTCCGCCTCGACGACGAGCCCAACCGTCCATTTCCAGCCCTTCGCCGCGGACTTGTATGTGCTCGACCGGTTGACCTCGTCCTTGAACGCCGAAGCCCATTCGCTCGAGAAAGCCTTGACCGCCATCTGCTCCTCCTGATCCCAACCGAAGCCGTCGTCGAGAAGGTTACTCCGGGCCGATCAGGTCGCCCACGGTGACTGCTCCCGGGCGCACGACTCGGCAGTAAACGCCCATGAAGGTCTCGCTGGTCTCGGTGAGGACGCGAAGAAGTGCGGGAGACGCGACAGTGGTGTCGGGATCACGAGTAATGACCACGCACCGCTCACAACGCTTCACCACATCGAGCTCGGCCGCGCCGGCGTGGATGCGGCGGCCTATCCAGTGCACCTCCTCCTCAGGTTCGATACCGTCGATGTAAACGTTGCCTCGGAACCGGCGATGGTCGACCGCCATATCGGCGGCCAGCGCAAAAGCCGCCACCGTAGCTAGGTTCACTATCAACACGGGCGAGTCGTCGAAGTTCACCCCGGCCGCGTCTCGAAGGGTCAAGGGTCGCGAGACCTCACGGGCGAGCTCAGCCACGAGCTGGTCGTCGAGACGGCGATTGCTGCCTCCAGGCAGGGACACGTCAACCCCGTCGCCGGCGAGTCGGGCTCTGTACGTCATCAGACGGGCTTCCTGCGTGCTCGTCAGCAGCTTGCCCACGCGGTTGACGGTGCCATCGACCAACGCCCAGCGCCGATCCCCGTCGAGGCCCGCCTGGGTGACGAGGCACGAATCCAGCCGCTCTCCGGCCAATGACTTGACGGGATAACGCCAGATCTCAGCGACGGTTCCGACCACGCGTCAAAGAGTATCCGGCGAGCGCAGGGGGATCAGGATCCCCCTACGGCACCCCCTCGGCACTGCGCTTCTGCGCGCGCGCCGGGCGGCCGTCGACGATTTGGTGGCGCTTGGAAGGGACAAAGTCGAGGTCGGGCGAAGCCCGACCTCCCCGGCGGCGCCCGCCTAATTAATATGCAGACGACAGGTGGCTGAGCCTTTCTACGAGCCCTTGTCGGCTCGCGACGCATGGTTTCTTTATGCCGAGCGGCCGTCCACGCCGCTCGACCTCGGCACGGTGTACGTGTTCGAAGGCGCGTCCCGCATAGCGGGTGGACGCGGCGCCCTTGGCATCGAGGAGACGATCGGGGAGCGCATCCACCTTGTGCCCCGCTACCGCCAGCGCATCCACCACGTACCGATGAATGTGGTGCATCCGGTTTGGATCGACGATCCCCATTTCGACCTCGGCAACCATGTGCGCCGCGAGGAGCTTCCGCCGCCGGGTGATGGCGCCGCCCTCCGCCGGCTTGTGATGCGAATCCTGTCGCGACCTCTGGACATGCGCCGACCTCTTTGGGAGATGACCGTCGTGACAGGGCTGCGCAACGATCGCGCCGTGATTGTGAATCGCGCCCACCATGCAATGGTCGACGGTGTATCGACTGTCGACATCCTCACGCTTCTGCTTGACACCACCCCTGAGAGTTACACGCCAGAGCCGCCGAAGCATGAGTGGGAGCCTCGCGGCGCACCGACGAACTGGCAGCTGACCAGACCCATGCTCTGGAACGTCGGTTCTCAACGCCGAGACGAAAGGACTCTGCTTCCAGCGGTCTGGAACACGACGCGGGTGCCGTGGAAAAGTCTGTTCAAGCTGAGCGGCAAGATGGTAAGTCGACGGCCTGACCTGTTCTTCAACCGGAAGATCGGATCGCAGCGGACCGGTCGCGGACTGAAAGTGCCGCTTTCGGCCTTCAAGGCACTCAAGGACCGCTTTGGCTGCACCGTCAACGACGCGGTCCTCGCGGTGGTGGCGGAAGGGCTGCACAGGTGGTTCAAGGTCCTTGGCGAGGAGGTTCCCGACAAGGTCCGGGTCTTCTGCCCGGTGAGCGTGCATGGGGATGGCGACCGCGGGCGGATCGGTAACCAGATCAGTGGCATGGTGCTCGAGCTGCCGACCGGCGACCTCACGATCGAGGAGCGTCTGCGGAGCATCAAGATCACTACCGGCGATCTCAAGCGGACCCGGCAAGCCGTGGCGGCGGACAAGCTTGCGGGTCTTGCGGACTGGGCGCCGCCATCCCTCCTGGTGCTGGCGGGCCGCCTGATGTCCAACCCGCAGGGTGGCGCCAACATCAACGTCACCAACGTGCCAGGACCGCAGTTCCCACTCTACTCGGGCGGGGCTGAGCTGCTTGAGGTCTGGCCCTTCGCTCCGCTGTATCCGTCGATGGGGCTGGGCATCGCCATCGTCTCGTACAACGGCCAGGTCTATTTCGGGCTGACGGCAGACCCGGGCCTCATCCCCGACGTCGAGGAATTCACCGCCAAGCTGCAAGAAGCAGCAGCAGAATGCGCGGCACTAGCCACCGGCCCTGCGAGCACCTAGCGTCCGGCCGGGGATCAGCAGCACCATTCGCGGCACGGTTGGCCGGGGTCCCCCGGCCATGACTTTGTTTCCCTCGCTTCCCAATCGTCGCGTGGAGAAACTAATCCTGGATAAATCCCATCCACTTACCTGAAGGAGAGAATGAGAGGAAACCGCTGGTCTCCTCTCATTCCAGGGTAAACCGGATCGTGTTTTGGCCGATGGCGATCAGGTCGCCGTGGCTCAGCTGCTTCTCGATCACGGGCTCGCCATTGACCTGGGTTCCGTTGGTGCTCCCGAGGTCGCTGATCCAGAAGGCCCCGCCGCGCACCTCGATCCTGCCGTGCCGGCCGGACGTAGCAGGGTCGCCGACCACTATGTCGTTGTCAGGCGCACGACCGACGCTGACCATCTGGTCCGGAAGCGCGACGATCCGACCCGCGAACGGTCCCGACTCGAACGTCAGCTTGGCGGGATAGCCCTCACCGGCGGCGATCACCTCGGGAGGCAGCGCGTGCAGCGACACAGTTTGCTTCGATTCGGGTAACGCGTTCGAAGGCTGCCACGCGGGGATGATCGACGTGGCCTCTTCCTGAGTGTTCGCCGTGGGCGGCCCGCCGTTGCTCGGCGCATCGGGTGAGGTGCCGCGCGGCCAGGCGATGATGGTCTGCGCGACCGGACCGGAGCTGGGAGTCGCGGACGGCACAGCGGCGGCAACCTCTGGCGGCTGGGCGAAGATCGGCGGCGGCTCCAACGTGGGTGGCGCGGGCTCTGCCACGGGCACCACCGGCTCCGCCGGGGGTGGCGCCGGCTCTGCCGGCGGTGGCGCTGTCTCTGCCGCAGGTGGCGCGGTATCTGCCACGTGCGGCACCGACTCTGCCGGGGGTGGCACGGTCGCTGCGGCAGGCGCCACCGGCTCACTGGCTATCGCAATTGGCTGGGCCGGCGCACCTTCCGGTTCGGGGAAGAGCGGCTCCGGCTCAGGGAAGACAGGTACAGCGTCGTCGGCAGTCGGTTGTGGCTCCGGGGGAACCGCAGCTTGCCAGTCGTCGGCGGCGGGCAGGTCGGGCGCGGGCGGAGCAGTCGCTTGCCATTCGTCAGCCGCAGGCGGCTCTGGAGCCGGCGGAACAGTTGCCAGCCACACGTCGGCCGCAGGCGGTTCTGCCTGCGGCGTAACAGTTGCTTGCCACTCGGGGGCCGGAGCGCTTTCCTCCGAAGCCCCCATGATCGGTTCGGCCTCGGGAACCACCGTCTCAGCCACTGGCTCGGCGGCAGGCTGGCCGATCTCCGCCTGCGGCTCGAAGGGCTCGGCCTCCGGTGCGAGCGCAATCGCCTCCGGGTCGGCCTCGGACTCGACTGTTTCGTGCACGCCATCGGTCGCCACTTCAACGGGCGAGGGCGAAGCAGTCTCCTCCAGGTCGGTGACCACACCCAGGTTTCCGGTGGCCGGCATCTGGGTGTCGGCCGCAGCGACCGCCGGCCGGTCCGACGCCGAGGTGCCCAGGAAGCGCTCGAACCATCCGGCGATCCGCCGAAGGCGTTCGACCCTCCGGTCGGGGCGCCCTCCGCGCGAGAGGTCGTGTGACTCTTCAGGGAAGCGGACCAGTTCCACTGTCTTGCCCAGCAGGCGCATCGCGCCGAAAAGCTCCTCAGACTGGGAGATGGCGCACCGAAGGTCCATCTCGCCACATGTGAGGAGCAGGGGCGTCTTGATGTTCTTGACGTACCGGATCGGCGAGCGGAGCCAGAGCTCGTCGAGGTCGGGCCAAGGCGGCGGACCAAGCTCGAGCGAGCCCCAGATGACGATGTCGTGCTGCGCGTACTCGCTGACCAGGTTGGAGATGGAGCGCATGGCGACCGCAGCCGCGAATCGGTCCGTCTGGCCGATGACCCAGTTGGTCATGTAGCCGCCGTACGAGCCGCCGCCGATGCCCATGCGGCTCAAGTCCACGGCTCGGGTGCGTTCCACGAGCTGATCGACAGCTGTCATCAGGTCGATGTAGTCCTTACCGCCCCAGTCGCGGACGACCGCCCTTCGAAACACCTCGCCGTACCCGTCCGAACCGCGCGGGTTGGCATACAGCACGAGATAACCCATCCCGGCAAGCATCTGGAGCTCGTGAAAGAACGCCCATCCGTACTGACCGTGTGGCCCTCCGTGGATCTCCAGGACCAGCGGGTGGAGCCGGCCAGGATCGAAGCTCTCGGGCTTGAGGAGCCAACCCTCGATAACCCACCCGTCGGGAGCGGTGAACTGGTGGCGCTCAGGCAGCGCGACGTAGCGATCGCGAAGCCAGGGGTTCAGGTCCGTCAGGCGAGCCTCGGCGCCCTGCATGACGATATGCAGCTCGCCCGGGTTGCTCGCGTCGGACGCACAGAACGCGAAGACCCCTGGCGCGACGTCGAAGTCGAAGATGCGGCGCGCACCGCCGGCCTCGGGCCAAACGTTGCCGTCGAGGTCGCTCGAGTACAGGGCTGTCACTCCGGGGCCGCTGGACAGGAAGAAGAGGCGATCTCCATTCTTGGACCAGCAGAGGCGCACGCCGCCATGCCCGCTGCGCATGTCGGTGATCAGGCTGTCGCCAACAGCCTGGTCGAGCGTGAGGGTCATGCAGCGTGGAACGCCGCCGCCTGAAGGCACGATCCACAGCCGCTCGATCATGCCGCCGTCGAGGCCGTTCGGAGCCACAAACGCGATGAGGTCGCCGCGAGGCGACCACGATGGCGAGCTGAGATAAAAGCCCCCTGTGAGCTTGTCACGATTGCCCGCAAGGTCGACAACGTAAAGGTTGAGCTCTCGCTGCAGATCGGCATCGGGCTCCGCGTTCCCGGTCACGACCAGCTTCTCGCTGTCAGGCGACCAGTCGAATCCCCCGACGTCCCAAGCGCCGCTCGTCAGCTGGATCGCCTCCCCACCACCTGCTGGCACGACGAAGAGATGGCGGTTGCGGCCGTCAACGAAACCCTGGCCGTCGTGCTTGTAGTCGAGTCGTCGAGCCACCCTGACAACCGGGGACCGCCGCACTTGCTCCCTGCTCTCTGGCGGCCGGGGATCGTCCACCACCGCGTCGGCGTCCCCGACCATCACCCCGATGAAGCCGACGTGCTTGCCGTCAGGTGACCACGTCGGGCTGGAGGCGCCCTCAGGCAGCGAGCTGAGCTGCACCGGGTCGCCGCCACTCGCGACATCGAGTACGAAGACCTGGTCAACGGGACCCCGCCGGCTCACGAACGCGATGCTCCGACCGTCGGGCGACCACTCCGGCGAGTGATCGCGGCGCGGCGCGGCGGTCGCGTCGACTGCCTCCTGGTCGAGCAGGCGCCGGACCACGATCCGGCTTCTGTTCTGTCGCGACTCGGCGTCCGCCCAGCTCAGCTGATAGGCGACGCGCTCACCATCGTTGCTGATGCGGACGTGGTCGATCCAGCGGTAACGGTAGAGGTCGTCCGCGCCAATGGGTGGGGGCATGGCGTCCCCCGATTGTAGTGGTGCCCAATGAAATCTCGCGGCCGACGAAGGCCATCGAGGGAGCAAATCTGGTCCGGGTGCGGATTCGTAACGATTGTCACCCCGTCTAGCACCGTATCTTCAGGTGGTAAACCAATCGATATGCAACCAACCGGCCCGATCGTGAACCCCGCGCCGGCGCGTGCCAACGGCAGCGACCGGCAGGCAGCACTTCGCGGGTTCGGGTGGGGAGCTCTTGCCGGACTCGTCCTGGTCACCCTCATGTACCTGGCGAACCTCCTGGTGGGTGTGAAGCCCCTCCCCCAGCTCCTCAACCAGCCTCTCCTCGATCTGATGCCGGGCTTCGTGTTCGGATTCCTGATCGACACGCTGCAGCACGCCGGCAAGGTGGTCGAGGAGCTTGGCCTGATCATCGCCATGGTCGTGGGTCTCGGCCTGCTTGGCGCGGCCTGGGGCTGGACGCGCTTGCGCTGGCAGTCGCAGTATTCGGCCCTCGCATTCTCTGCAGCCGGCTGGGCGGTCGTGACCGGCGTCCTGCTGCCGATCTCGGGTGAAGGCTTCCTGGGTCTGCTGGACGGACCGGTGATTCCACTGATCTGGGCTGCGCTCTTCATGGTGTACAGCGTCGTCCTTCAGTTCGGCGCCGAGCGGCAAGCCTCAGGGGTAGCCACCGACCTCGGACGCCGGCGCATGTTCAGCGTCCTGCCTGTCACCATCGGCGTCGTCAGCCTGGGCGTCCTGGCCGTCCGCCTTGTACCTGGCTGGTACAAGGCAATCTTCAACCCACCGGAGGCAGGGCTGAGCGGCATCTCACCCGAAGTGACCCCCGTCCAAAACTTCTACCAGGTAACCAAGAACTTCAGCGACCCGAGCATCCAGGCTCAGGGCTGGAGCCTGGGGGTCGACGGCCTGGTCGACCGGCCCCTGAAGCTATCCCTCTCCGACCTTCGCAGCCTGCCCAGTGCGACAGAGTACGTGACCATGGAGTGCATCAGCAACCCCGTCGGCGGGGAGCTGATGAGCACTGGCAGCTTCACCGGGGTGAGCCTCCGCGACCTGCTGGCGATGGCCGGCCCTCAAGCTCGTGGAACCTGGGCCGGGTTCAAGGCGCGCGACGGCTATGCGGAGAGCCTCCCGATCAGCCTCATCCAGGGCGCTCCTGAGATCTTCGTCGCGTACGAGCTCGACGGCGTACCGCTGCCCGTCGGGCACGGCTTTCCGGCCCGCATTCTCATTCCGGGCCATTACGGTATGAAAGGACCCAAATGGCTCGACTCGATCACTGTCGTCGACCACGAGAGTGGAGGTTACTGGGAGCAGCAGGGCTGGGACCACAACGCGCTGATCAAGACCACCGCGCGGTTCGATGTGCCTCGCGAAGGCGACATCGTCAAGCTGGGGACGGTGTCACTGGCCGGCGTGGCCTTTGCCGGTACGCGCGGAATCTACAAGGTGGAGTACAGCACCAACGCTGGTCGGACGTGGAGTGAGGCTTCCTTTCGTCCGGCGCTGTCGGCGCTGACCTGGGTGCTGTGGCAGGCTGACTGGACCCCGGGCGCCGAAGGCGCTTACGACCTGCGCGTCCGGGCCACCGACAGCCCCGGCATGCTACAGGTCGCGCAATCGGCTCCGAGCTACCCTAGCGGAGCGAGCGGATACCACACCGTGCACGTCGCGATCTCGAAGGCCTAGCCCGGGAGACCTACTTCATCGTCCAAAGGGCTTTCATCGTGTCCCAGCCCATCCTGAGCATCCCCTGCTTGCGGACCATCTTCAGAATGTTCGACTGCTTTTGCCACTTCGACACGCCATCCACCCTGAAGAACTCGTCCAGAGCCTCATCGGCGACCTGAGGGTACTTGGTCAGCATCTGAGGATTGTGCTCGAGTAGTGGAACGGCTCCGTCGTACTTGCGCATGTCGGCCATGATCCATGAGTTGTCGAGCTTGCCTTTGTACTCCGCCAACCGCCGCTCCGAGAAGTCCTCGGTCTCCTTGGCATGGATCACCGTTTCACCGGCCAGCCGGCCAGAAACCATCGCCAGGTTCGATCCCTCGCGGTGCACCGGGTTCGACAGCATGGCGGCGTCGCCGCAGATCAGATAGCCCGGACCGTAGACCTTGGGGATGCCGCGGTGCCCACCCTCGGGAATGAGATGGGCCAGGTACTCGACAGTCTCCGCGCCTCTGAGCAGCGGCTTTACCGCTGGGTGATTCTTGAAGTGCTCCATGAGCTCATTGGGGCTTCGCAGCGTCGCATTGAATTCGCTCAGCAGAGCGCCACCTCCAACAGAGAGCGTGTCCTTGTTGGTGTAGACGAACATAAAGCCTGACATGCCCATCGTCGAGTCGCCGAAGCACTCAATCGTGCAACCCTCGCCCGGCTCGCAGTTGAAACGCTCCTCGATCAGGCCGGAGTCGAGCTGCATGATCTCCTTAACCGCCATCGCGACCTCGTTGGCTCGCAATTTTCGTCGTAGAGGCTTGCCTCCGATCACCGTTTTCTCGAGCAGCCCGGTACCGAGGCCTATCCCTTCGCAGACGATCACCACATCCGCGTACACGTCGTCGCCCCGGCCCGTCCCGACGCCCACCACGCGGCCGTCCTTGACGATGAGCCGATCGACGACGGTCTCAGGGACGACGACCGCCCCGGCCTTCTCAGCTTGCTCGGCGAACCACGCGTCGAATCGCGCGCGTAGGACGGAGAACGAGTGTGGGTGCTCGCGGTTGCGAAGGTTCTTGTAGTCGATGCCAATGACCGCTTGCGGCGTCATGATCCAGCGCCGTTCCTCGATGATCGGCCGTTCGAGCGGAGCCTGCCTCCATTCGTCTCCGACGATCTCATCGAGGTAGTGGCTGTAGAGGATGCCGCCCATGACATTCTTCGAACCGGGCTTAAGTCCACGCTCGAGGAGGGCGACCTGCAGCCCCGCCTTGGCCATGGTGAGCGCCGCCGCGGTGCCTGCGGGGCCGGCGCCGACAACCACGGCGTCGAACTTTTCGTCGTCGGCCATTGATGCAACATCCTAAGTCGTGAAGCTCGTCGGACTCACAGGAGGGGTCGGATCGGGGAAGTCGACGGTGGCGGCCATGCTGCGGGAGCTTGGCGCCGAGGTGGTCGACGCCGACAAAGCCGCCCACGCCGTCTACGAGCCTGGGACGCCAGGGTTCGCAGCAGTGGTTCGCGAGTTTGGCGAGGAATACGTGCGCGACGGGCACATCGACCGCGGACGCCTTGGCGAGCTCGTTTTCAGCGACGCCGACGCCAGGCGACGATTGAACGCGGTAGTGCATCCGCTTGTGCGCGAGTGGATGGCGGCTCGGACGGCAGAGGCAGCTGAGCGCGGTCCCAAAGTCGTCGTTCAGGATGTCCCGCTCCTGTTCGAGAACGGGCTCGAGCGCCTTTACTCCTCAGTCGTCCTCGTTTACGTCCCTCAGCACATGCAGGTCGAGCGCCTCGTCCACGGCCGCGGTCTGAGTCCTGAGCGGGCACGGGAGATGATCGCCACCCAGATGCCGATCGAAGACAAGCGCCGCCTGGCCCATCACGTCATCGACAACAGCGGCACGACTGAAGAAACTCGAGCGCAGGTCGAGCAGCTGTGGAGGCGCCTGGTCAAGGCTTGACGCGGCACGCCCCCTTCAGATTGCAGCGTCTTTCCTGAGCTCCTCGAGGCGTTTCACATTCACCCCGACCTCCGCGAGGATCTCCGCGGTGTGCTCGCCCAACGCGGGTGGATCACGGCGCCGCCAGTCTTGGCGCAGCGGAACGGCGGGCCGGACCTCAACGCCTGTCCCCATACGGGTGATCAGCGCGCGCGCCGCAACCTGCGGGTGCGAGGGGACCTCTTCGAGCTCCAGAACCGGTTCGCAGCAGACGTCGAGACCGGCGAGCGCGCGCTCCCACTCGGAGCGCGTTCTGGTCGAAAACACCGACTCCATCGCCTCATGCACGCGGACGCCCTCCTGCCCTTCCGCAAACTGGAAGTCGACCAGGTCCGCCCTTTCGCACACGTCGCAGAGGGCGGCCCAAAACTTCGGCTCCAGAGCGCCGACGCTGTAATAGCCGCCGTCCTTGCACGCGTAGACCCTGTAGCACGCATAGCGGCCGGTCAGCCGCTGATCGCCCCGACCCACTTGCTCCCCTCCGCCAAGCGCCGCCAAGGCTAGGGCGAGCCAGCTCACCGCGCCATCCATCATGGAGGCGTCGATCCAGCGTCCCTGGCTTCCGCGCTCAACGCCAACCAGCGCGCCCAGGATGGCTACCGCAGGTTGCAGGCCACCGCCCCCGACATCCGCCACCTGGACCGATAGCGGAACGGGCGGACCTTCGCGTACACCGTTCAGTCCAAGCGCACCTGACGTGGCCATGTAGTTGATGTCGTGGCCGGCGCGAGATGCGAAAGGCCCGTCCTGCCCATACCCGGTGATCGAGCACATGACCAGCTTGGGATTGCGCGCATGGATAACCTCCCATCCGAGGCCGAGGCGTTCCATAACACCCGGGCGATTGCTCTCGACCAGCACTGCGGCGTGCTCGACCAGGCGAAGAAGCAGCTCGCGGCCCGCCTCCGACTTGAGATTCAAGGTGACGCTGCGCTTGTTGCGGTTGAGGGCGTTGAAGAGCGCGCTCTGGCCGTCGACCAGCGGAGGCGTCCACCGCATGAAATCGCCGCCGGCAGGCTCCTCGACCCTCACGACATCCGCCCCCATGTCGGCCAGCAGCATGGTGCAGAAGGCGCCCGGCAGCAGCCGCGTCAGGTCGAGCACTCGGACTCCGGTCAGGGGCATCGTTAGGTCAACAGTAATGGTCGTGCCCGTGCTTTCAGCGGGCGCGATGGGTGGCCCCCCACCCCTCCCCCCGCGAGCGCGGAGGGGACTTGTGCTGTGCGCGGTCAGTCGCCGCTATGAACGCGACACTTAGCGGCCCCTCGTGCGTTAATACGACGTGAAAGGCTCACGTCCCAGGATGCGATCCAGCAACCTCCATCTCAGCGAGATGACGATCAAGGTCCCCGCGCCGTTTGCCGGGATCTCCGACCTTGGGTTCACCGCCCAGTACCGGGCCCAGAATCTCCACGAGCCGCTGCGAGACGTGCCCCTCCTCATCGAAGGACCGCGACCGCCGATACGGCGGCTTGCCGAGCTGCTGCAGCTGCTGCGGCACGCAGAGGCGACCGGGTATGCATGGAGCGACCCGATAATGCTGAGCGAGGAGGTCGTCGTGCTGGCGTTTCGCGATCGCAGCCTCGCTGGCGAGACCCTGTCTGACGGAGCACGTGTCTCGGCGAGCTACGTGCTCAACCTTGTCCGCCCAGTTGTGTTCGCGTTCCTAAAGGATTGCGCTGTGATCGCACATCTGCGGCTTTCCGACGTCATCGAGATGCGGGTCAGCGCCGACGGCGCGCCGGACTGGGAGGTCGCGATGCCGCTCGCAGACATCGTCCAGTCGAACGGCGACCGCCTGCTCTGGCAGCTGGCGGGCTAGGGCTTCTTAGTCGGAGTCGGAGTCGGCTTCTTCGTAGGAGTCGGCGTAGGAGATGCGCTGGGACTGGGCGAGGGCGTCGGGGTCGTTCGCACTCCACTCGCTGTCGGGCTGCTTGTGATCGGGATGTTTGGAACCGGCACAGGGCCGGGACCCTGGTTGGCGAAGAACAATGCCAGCGGCACGACGATCATGCCCACGATGACGGTCAGCACGAAAGTCACAGCACCCCACTCGCGCCGCATGAAGGCCCAGCTCACGAGCCGTGAATTCTAACCAGAGCGCGGGTGAGGACGCAGGTCCTCCCCCGCGGTACCCCCACCTGTTTGGAGCTACGCCTGGAGGTGCTTGGCTGTGGCACGCCTGGGTGACGGCCGGGATAAACCCGGCCTGGTGGCCACCCTTTGTGGTTCTTAATAGTCGTCGTCGTTCGCGCCCGCGCCTTCCTCTTCTTTCTTCTTTCGCTGATTCAGAAGGCGAATGAAGTCCTGTGCCCGCGCGAGCGCCTTCCAACGCTCCGGGAAGAAGTCCTGGACCAGGATCTGCTTGTCAGGCATCTGATAGACCGTGACGCACCATTTGTTGAGGGTGCGCGAAACCTCAACCTCGAAGTCCTTCTCCGCGGTCTCATACTTGACAACTTTGTCGTCGTCGAATCTTCTTTTTCCTGAAACAGCCATAGGTAAATCACTCGGGCAGGGGTTCGGCTCATTGAGCGGTATTCCGATTATAGACCCGTATTGGGCGATTCCCCGACCGACTGCCACTGCCTCAGCAGGTCCTTCAGGAACGGCACCAGCTCCTCCCGTAGACCTTCACGCCTCATGGCCAGGGTCAGGTTCGCCCGGAGGTAGCCAGGCACCGTGCCTGTGTCGCAGTAGTCGCCCTCAAACTCCAGGGCGACGACAGGATGCGCTCCGACTGTTCGCTTGATCGCATCCGTGAGCTGGATCTCAGTGCCCGCCCCGGGCTCGACGCGGTCGAGCGCGGCCAGGACCGCGGGGTTCAGAACGTAGCGGCCGAGGATCGCAAGATCGGATGGCTCGGTTCCCAGCTTCGGCTTCTCGACCATGTCCGTGACCCTGTGCAGCGGACCCGGGCCCCCGTCCGTGACCACCACGCCATAGCGGCCAACCTGGCTCCTTGGAAACCGGCGGACGGCGAGCACCGTGGCTCCGGTTTTCTGGTGGGCGTCGATCAGCTGTTTCAAACAGGGATCGCCTCCGCCGAGGATCACGTCGTCCGCCAGAAGGACCGCGCACGCCTCGCCCTCAACCAGCCGCCGCGCTGTCCATACCGCATGCCCAAGCCCGAGCGGCTCCTTCTGCTGGATGTACGTGATGTCGACAAGATCGCTCAGGCGGTCTACCTCTGCGAGGATGCGAAGCAGGTCCTCCCGTCCGCGCCTGCGGAGGTAATGCTCGAGGTCGAGCGAGCGGTCGAAATGGTCGACGATGGCGCGTTTGCCCCCGCCCGTGACCATGATCACCTGCTCGATGCCGCTTGCGATCGCCTCCTCGACGCCGTACTGGATCGTCGGCTTGTCGACCAGGGGCAGCATCTCCTTCGGCTGGGCTTTGGTCACCGGAAGGAACCTGGTCCCGAGCCCTGCGGCGGGAAAGATCGCTTTGCGCACGATCCGGGTGGTCATCACCGACAATCTAAATGTTGGCGACCTCTGACGGCATCCGAGTTGGGCTAGAGGGGCGCCTGGAGCGCATTGTCGAGGGCGACCTGATCACCCGGCACGTGGGCGGCAAGGGCATCTTCGCAACGCCGGCCATGATCGGCCTGATGGAGTGGGCCAGTCACAAGTCGCTACAGGGCCTGCTCGCTGACGGCCAGACCACGGTCGGTTACGAAGTGCACGTCCGCCACCTTGCGCCGGCGGCGCCGGGCAGCACGGTGGTAGTGATGTGTGTGCGTAAAAGACATCTATTTCCTACCCGGTAGGAAATGAGACAGGGGCGCTCGCCTTCCTTATATGTGTGGGCGGCTCCCAGGCGTCGCCCCTAGCGGGCAGGCGGGAAGCCGAGGTTGCGCGGTCCGTACCTCCGGTGATAGAGTGCTCCCCAGCTTCGAGCTGAGCGCGCCGGTTCGCCTATCGTGAGCGTGCTCCCTACAGGTGGCGGCTACTCGAGGACTCCTTCCTTTTGGAGGTGTCTTCGTAGTGGCAGACCTTCCCGGAACCGCGATCCTCGACCCTCGCCGCGTCCGCAAGGAGCTTAGGCGTCTCGGCATAACCCAGCTCCAGCTCGCGCGAATCGCCGGCCTTCGGGAGGCGACCGTCAGCGAGGCGCTCAACGGCCACCGCATCGAGCCAGGGACCCTCTTTCTCATCGCCCACGGTTTGACACGTGCGGAGCTGGGCCGATGAACGTGGCCACCGAGGCGGCAGAGGTCCTTCGCCGTGAGATCGCCGCTGGCAGGCTCACGCCAACGTTGGAGCTGGAGCAGCTGACGGTGATCGCCAGCATCTTGCTCGGACGGCGTGCACCAGGTGTTCGTCGCCCTCACAAAACGATCGCCCGGGCCTTTGGACCCCGGGCGACCATCCCGA
>JALYYG010000122.1 GCA_030946685.1 Candidatus Dormiibacterota bacterium
GTCGAATCGGCCATCCGCGCGCGTGAGTGCACGCGTGACATCGGCGGCGACCTGTCCACTTCCCAGGCGGGCGATGCCGTTGCGAAGCGGCTGAGGGATTAGTCGATGAGCATGACGATGACTGAGAAGATCCTGGCCCGCGGCAGCGGCCGCGAGAGCGTCAGTCCAGGCGACCTCGTCCTGGCCAAGGTAGATTTCGCGATGGGTCACGACCTCACGATCCCGCCCGCGGGCAGGATCATGCGTGAGCAGATGGGGGCGGAGAAGATCTGGGACCCGGATCGCGTCGCTGTGACCCAGGACCACTTTCAGCCCGCCAAAGACGCGGCCAGCGCCACCCTCGGCAGGCTCACGCGCGAGTTCTCGCACGACATGGGTATCAAGTGGTACTTCGAGGTGGGCCAGGGCGGTATCTGCCACACCGTTCTGCCGGAGAACGGCCTGGTGCTGCCGGGCGAGCTGGTCGTGGGCGCCGACTCACATAGCTGCACCTACGGCGCGCTCAACAACTTCGCGACCGGCATCGGCTCTACCGACCTCGCCTGCGTGCTCGCGCTGGGCGAGCTGTGGTTTCGGGTTCCCGAGACGCTTAAGTTCGTCTATCACAACCGCCTCAAGGAGTGGGTCGAGGCCAAAGACCTGATCCTCTACGTCATCGGTCAGATTGGGGTCGACGGCGCGCGGTCGAAGGCGATGGAACATACCGGCGAGGCGCTCCGGCACATCGACATGGAAGCGCGCCTGACGATGACCAACATGGCCATCGAAGCCGGCGCCAAGAACGGGATCATGGAGTTCGACGAGGTCACCAAGCAGTATCTCGACGGACGCGCCAAGCGGCCTTACACGCCGGTCACCTCAGACTCCGACGCGACTTACGAGAAGGTCTTCGAGTTCGACGCGGAGAAGGTCGAGCTCGGCGTCGCCAAGCCGATGTCGCCGGACAACTACGCCCCCCTGTCGGAGGTCGCGGGGACGAGGCTCGATCAGGTCTTCATCGGCTCCTGCACCAACTCACGCATCACCGATCTTCGGCGCGCAGCCGCTGTGCTCGAGGGACACAAGGTCGCGCCTGGGGTTCGCCTGATCATCACGCCCTCGTCGCACATGGTCGCGATCCAGGCGGAGAAGGAGGGTCTCATCGGGATCTTCCTGGCGGCGGGTGCGGCGTGGACGACCGCCACGTGTGGAGCGTGCCTTGGCGGCCACATGGGAGTGCTCGGCGAGGGAGAGATCTGCCTGAGCACGACCAACCGCAACTTTCCCGGCCGCATGGGGCACCCAAAGGCGATGGTTTATCTCTCCAACCCGGCGGTGGCCGCGGCCAGCGCGGTGACAGGGGTCATCACCCACCCGGGAGAGGTGCTGAAAAAGATGCCTGCAGGAATCGCATGACTGAGCTCCGACCCCCCTCCCCAAACCTCACCCCCGAGGAAGGAGGGATGTCGTGACGTTTCCCAAGGTCATTCGCGGCCGGACCTGGAAGTTCGGGGCGAACATCGACACCGACCAGATCATCCCCGCCAAGTACGCGATCTACTCGCTCGACGAGAAGGAGCTCGGCAAGCACGCCATGGAAGGCGTGCCCGGCAGGGAGGGCTGGGCGGCGCAAGTGACGCCGGGCGACATCCTCGTGGCCGATTCCAACTTCGGCTGCGGCTCCTCGCGCGAGATCGCACCAATTGCAATTCGCGGTGCGGGAATATCGCTCGTCATCGCCGACTCCTACGCGCGCATCTTCTTCCGCAACGCGATCAACATGGGCTACCCGATCCTCCAGTCGCCTCAGGCGGCCGAGGGGGTGTCTGAAGGCGATGAGCTCGAAGTCGACCTGGAAGAAGGAATAGTGCGGAACCTCACCAAGGGCGACGAGTATCGGTGCGAGGCGTTTCCTGCCTTTATGAACGAGCTCCTCCACATGGGCGGCCTGGTGCCTTGGGTCCGCAAGCGGCTGGAGGAGCGGCGGCAGATGGCCGGGCGTCTCTAGTGTCCAGCGCCGCAGGCTCAACCGAAATGCCCGGGGCAGCGCTGCGCGGTGCCCGAGGCACCCTTCGGTTTCATCCGGCTAGGCGCCCGATCTCTGCGTTGCCGGCTCCGCTACTCGCTTACAGGTCTATCGACATGCGCGCTGCGTTGGCGCGCTGGCGCGGCGACCAGGATGGGCCATATCGATCGCTCGCCGTCGCCTTGACCTCGGGCGCCGATCCGGCGACTTTCGGCCGATCCCCCGGCGCCGGACACTAGTCTTGGACGGGGTCAAGCCGGTCGAGCTGCAGGAGCCGCTCGATGATCTCGCTCGCGACCCCAAGCGCTTCGACCACGACCTCGTTTTCCCGCCGGCCTCGAAGATTCGCGTCTATGACGACACCCTTCGAGATGGCGAGCAGATGCCCGGCGTCGCCATTGCGCCCAAGGACAAGTACGAGCTCGCTCGCATGCTCTCAGACATCGGCGTCCATATCATGGACGTCGGCTTTCCATCGGTCTCCGAGAGCGAGCGCGAAACGCTGAGGTTGGTCCTCGAGGGCCGAAAGCGCGGAGAGCTGCGGCGCAACCTCGAGGTGGTCTGCATGATGCGCTCGACCAAGGGCGATATCGATGCCACGATGCGGGTGATCGACTCCCTCGGTCACAAGCGCGATGAGGTCACCTACTTCATCTTCACGTCCGCCTCGGACCTGCACGTCAAGTACAAGCTCGGCAAGACGCTCCTGCATCGCGATGGCATTCCAGAGTCCGAATGGTTGGAGCTGCCCGTGTCGCATTACCGCGAAGCGAACCTGCGGATGATGTGCGATGCGATCCGCTATGCGCGTGAGCAGGGCGCAACATCCATCGAGTTCGGGGGTGAGGACGGCAGCCGTGCGGATGTCGACTATATAGGCGAGATTCACCGCGAAGGATTGAAGGCGGGCGGCACCCGCCCGTCGACGCCTGACACAGTCGGCTGCTACTCACCGTTCGCCGTGCGCGAGTACATCCCGCGGATCAAGGCCGCCGCGCCCGACGCGCCACTTGTCGTCCATTTCCACAACGACCTCGGACTCGGCGCGTGGAACACTGTGATGGCCCTGGGGTCAGGCGCCGAGGTCTTCACCACGAGCGTTAATGGCATCGGCGAGCGAACCGGCAACGCCCCGATGCACCAGGTGCTGATGCAGCTGCGCTACCTGTTTGGCATCGAGATCCCGAATTTCAAGTACGAGAAGCTTCGTGACCTTGCGCGCCACCTGGAGCGCGTGAGCGGCATCCCCGTTCAGCCGACCGAGCCGGGCATCGGACTGAACGTGTTCACTCACGAGTCCGGAATCCACACCGCAGGCATGTTGATCCACCCCGCGATCTACCAGTTCATGCCGCCGGCTGATATGGGCGCCGAGGTCGAGTACGTCTACGGAAAGCACTCGGGCGCGTTGTCGATAGAGAATGCGCTGCGCCAGGCGGGCATCAGGCCCGAGCCGGAGCTCGTATCGAGCGTCTTGACGGAGGTCAAGCGCATCCGTGAGGAGCGCGCGGAACGCAGCGACTTCTCAGAGTTTCACCGCCGCTACTACGAACACCTGAACCGCCTGGGCTTGAGTGCGGATGAGGTCGTCGAGATCGCCAGGGCACTGAGCGGGAAGAAGTAAATGCCCTCCCCTCGGGGAAGGGGGTCGGGGACCAATCAGTAAGGCCCACCGTTACTTAGACTGAAGCGATGGCCAAAGCGGTCGCGGCGCCGGTTGGGACCAAGGAGGAGTATCTACAGCTCCATCGCTGGATGTGCATGGCCAAAGCGCTCGACGACCGAATGCACATCCTGGTCAAGCAAGGACGCGCTCCGTTCGTCGGCTCCAGCCGCGGGCACGAGGGAATCCAGGTTGCGTCGACGGCAGTCCTCGGCCCCGACGACTGGCTGGTGCCTCACTACCGTGGACTGGCCAACTCGATTGTTCGCGGGTTGACGATGAAGGAATGGATGCTGGCGGTCTTCGCCAAGGCCGACGATCCGCTGTCGGCGGGACGAAACATTCCGGGCGGCTGCTTCAGCTACCGCCGGCTCAAGATCGCCTCCGTCTCCCAGGTCGTCGCCTCATGGGTGCCCAAGGCCTCCGGAATCGCGTATGCCGCCAAGCTCAAAGGCGAGGGGTCGGTGACTTTGTGTACGTTCGGCGATGGCGCCACGAGCCAGGGCGACTTCCACGAAGGTGTCAACTTCGCGGCAGTGCACCGGCTGCCGGTGGTCTTCGTGTGCGAGAACAACAGCTACGCCATCTCGGTGCCGATCCGGCTGCAAATGGCGAATCCGAACGTGGCCGACCGCGCGGCCGGTTATGGGATTGCCGGCGCGACTGTCGACGGGACGGACGTGCCCGCCTGCTACATCGTCTGCAAGGAGGCGGTCGAGCGAGCCCGGCGAGGCGACGGCCCGACGCTGATCGACGCCAAGATCTGGCGAATGAACTCGCACACGTCGGAGGACAACCACCTGAAGTACCGGGGCAAGGAAGAGATCGACGAGGCGGCTGCCCACGACCCGATAGGGCGATTCGGCGCATGGCTCGCGGAGCGTGGCTGGATGACGGCCGACGACCTGGCGCGGACGCAGGCGGCGTGCGATGCGGAAGCTTCCGAGGCAGCGGACTGGGCCGAGCAGCAACCCGACCCCATCGCCGAGGACACACTGACCAACGTATTCGGATGACGGGGTGGGGCCCCGGGCGGTGCGGCCTTGTTGCCGCGGCGATAGACTGACCGCCAAGTGGATCCGGAACAAGAGAAGCCACCCAAGCCTGTCGAGACGGAGACCAAAGCCGAGCCTACAGCGCCGGCCGAACCCGTCCGTGAACCCGGCTTCAGGTGGGCGAGAACGAATCAGGCGTCGCCGAGCGACGACGGCATCGAGCCCGAGCTTCCTTTGGTCACGCCGGCCTTCGACCCGCTGACGGAGCCCGAGCTGCCGCTGCAAAACGAGTCCGCCATGGGGACCGAGGCGATCGAGGCGACAGTCGAAGCAGAGCTCAAGCCGGCCCTTCCGATGCAGAAGGTAGCCCCCTCCTGGGCGCAGGCCGATCCGGCCGCGGACGAGCGGGCACCTATAGAGGATGAGTCCCAGCCGAAGTCGGCGGTTCCCATGCAGAAGCCGGCGCCATCCTGGGCGCAGACCCTTCCGGCACCGGCTGAACCCACCAGCGAGCCAGAACCTACCCCGCCGGCACAACCGGTCAGGGCAACGCCACTGACCTGGCCTCCGCGGGCCCAGGCTGACGCGGAACTCCCCACGCTGAGCGACATCTGGCCGCCTGAGCCTCCGACCGAACACACCATGCCGGCATGGCCACCCTCAATGTTCGGCGAGACCGAGTCTCAGCTCCCTGATCTGCCGTCGGAGCCCGCCAAGTCCGAGTGGGCGCCGCCCCCGGTTTCGCCCCGCGGGCCGGCTCCGTCCATCTCGCCATCCGCATCGCCTGTCACGCCTGCGGCAACTCCACCGGCCAAGACTGTCCCGCCCGCGACCGTCGCGCCGGCGACCGTCCCACCGGCGCCTGTCACGCCGGCGACCGTCACGCCGGCCGCTGTGCCACCCGCCTCCGTGCCTTCGTCGGCGACGGTCCCGCCCGCTACCGTCCCACCCGCGACCGTACCGCCCGCGACCGTGCCGCCTGCTACAGTCCCACCCGCGAAAGTCCCGCCCGCGACAGCCTCGCCAGCGACTGTGCCACCCGCGGCGACCGCGCCCCCAGCGACTGCGACGCCCGCGAAATCAATACCGCCGGCCGCGGTGGCGCCTTCCGCGCCTGCGCCCCCCGCGGCTGCGCTGCAGGCAAAGACGATACCGCCGGCATCGTCGACCGCCGCCGTGCCGCCCGCAATACCACCGACGGCAAAGACGATACCTCCTGCTTTTTCACAGCCCTACACGGCGCCCCCGGCGGCAGCAAAACCAGCCGCCTCGGCACCGCCCGCATCACCTTTCGAGGTTGAGCCTGAGAAGGGACCAGATCCGGTGAAACCGGCCGCGCCGGCGTGGGCGCCGATGTCCTCCACGCCGGCCGCGGCTGAATCGCAAGAGGAGACTCTGTGGCCGTCAGTCGTCGACGTCCCGGCCTGGGCCCCCCAGTTCCACATCTCCACTGTTCGACCGGAGTCCGCCGCGCCGGTCCCCCAACCGCCAGCCCCACCTGTGGTCAAGCCGGCGGCCGCAGCCCCGGCACCCGCGCTTGCCCCTGCCAGCGCCTCGGCGCCGGCCCCGAAGCCGGCGCTTGCTGCGACGGCGCCTTCGTCATGGCAGGTGGTTGAGCAGAAGCGGATCGATACCAACATCAGGAGGGAGGCACCCACCCCGGAAGACCGCTCCTATGCAGAGTGGTTTACATGGGCAAAGCGCGGGGGCGCGCCGGTGAACGCGTGTCACTCAGCGGCCCAAGCTGCTTTCCTCGCGCTGTCCAGCGGCAAGGATGTGTCAGTCGCCGCCCAGATGGCTGCGGCCGCGATGGTGACTCCGCCGCTTCCCGTCGACTCGGCTCGCACAGCCTACTGCGCCTGGTTTGCGCTCGCCAACATCGACCTGAGCTTCGATCAGCCGCATGCGCATGCTTACGCTACGGCTGCGATCCATGCCGAGGGTGCCGGCGCCGACCCCAAAGGCGCCCACGCAGCCGGGCTCGAGGCCGCCGGCATCAAATAGCCCGGCGAGCCTCGCCGGTAAGGTCGATCCGATCGGCGAGCCGTTGCAGGAACCGCGCCATGATCCCGGTGCGGGAATGCCGGGAGCTCACGGATGTCGCTTCGCGTAAGCGAGCATGCTCGTCGGCAAGGCGGCGCGCGTTCTCTCTGATCAACCGATATGTGGCCTCGGGGTCGTGCATCATCGTTCCGGTCTCCTTCAATTGGCCTCAAGGCGCATGAGAGCCTCGTCTATGTCGATCTCACCGCGCGCGACTTGCTCCATCAGCTCGACCCGCGTTGGCGATGGGGCCGCCGCAGGCCGGTCGATGCCGATCTTGCTCAGCAGAGAATCGAAGCGCGCGCGTGCAGTGGGATAGCTGACGCCCAGGTGCCGCTCCAGGTCCTTCATGTTTCCGCGCGAGGCGAGGAACACGCGCAACACGTCGCGGTCCTCGTTTGACAACACGCAGAACTCGCAGGTGGCGAAGCCGCCCGAAAGCTCGGTATCGCAGGTTGGACAGCTGAGCCGCGTCAACGCGAGCCGTTCGTCGCATACCGGGCAGTTGAGAGGCGGGCGTCGCCCGCGGTCGAGGTTCATTTACTCGGCCGAGACCCGGACGTTGCCCATCGTGCACTCAACATCGAGGGTGCCCGCGCCGGATCCAAAGGTCACATCCTTGCCGGTCTGCCCAAGGCTCACCTTGTCGGTGGCCTCGCCCTCGCATGTGACCTTGCCCAGGGTCGTACGGGCCGTGACGCGGACGCTCGATCCCTTCTCGAGATTGATCTTGACGGAGCCCATCTCGCAGCGGACCTTGGAGTCGCCGCGGTCGAGCCGGCCGCTGGCCGACAGGTTTCCCATCTGGATCACGAAGCTCAGCGGACCGCGGAAGCCGGAGACCTGGCAGTTGCCCGCCTGGACCTCTCCTTCGATTGGACCCTGCACGCCCTCGATGCGAACCGAACCAGCCTGAACGCTTGCGAACAGCGCCAGCCTGGGGTTCATTCGCACAGTCAGCTTGCGCTGGTGAAAGTCGACCCCGTTGACGACCATCCGGCGCTCACCGCGCCCGAATGTGAAGTGGTCGGTCTCCTCAAAAGGCGCGTGGCTGATGACCATCGTGTCCCCATCCTGGCGCGCGCTGTGGGGGCCTTCGGCAACGACGTAGGCGACGCTGGGGTCGCCCACGATCTCGGTGCTGCCGATCTGCGAGACGACCTTGATCCGGCGAGTGTCAGGCCCGCCGGACGCGATCGGAGCGGAAGGCGCCGGGCTTTCGGCGGGGGCTCGGCTCTCGACCTCGTCGAGCGATTGGAGGCGCGCTGCGCCCTCCTCGGCAGTGATCTTGCCGGATGCCACCTGGCCCAGAATTTCACGCTGGAGGTCTTTCATGGCCAAATTAGACACCATGACTTGCTAATTTGTCAAGGCCCTGGTGAAAAACGTGAGATTTTAGAGGAGGATATCCTGTAAGCGCCTCGATGCAAGAGTCCGCCCGCACCAGCTCTGCCGCCGGCTGGGCGGTCATCGCGGTCCTGTTCGCCGCCACGACATGCGTCGAGAGCATGTCGTGGACCCAGCTCACTGCATACACCCCGCTCTATCTTCGCGAGCTGCATGTCGCGGCCGACCAGGTGCCGGGTTGGATCGCAGCCATGTCGAGCCTGGGCTGGATCCTGGCGCTTCCGCTGGCGCCTTTCTGGGGAGTGCTGGCCGACCGATACAGTCGCAAGCTGGTCATCGTCCGCAGCGCAGCGATCGAGGCCCTCGTCTTCGGCGGCTGGGCGCTGTCGACGAGCCCATGGATGGCTCTTCTGTTTCGGTCCTTGAACGGTTTCATCCTGGGCAACACTGGCGTCATGCTCGCCGTTCAGGCATCGACGACTTCAAGGCAGCGGCTGGCGCTCGCCGTCGGGATCGTCGGCGCCGGATCGCCGGCGGGCCGGGCCGTAGGCCCGATCCTTGGCGCGTTGCTGGTTCACGTCGTTGACGTGCGCGGGATGCTGCTGTTCGACTCCGCCTTGTCCATCGTCATGGCATTGCTCCTGATGGTCGTCATGCGAGAGACAGACCACGCCCGTCCGGAGGACCTACGCGTGCTCAGCCTCCTGCGTGGTGCTTTCGACGAGATCGTGAGCAAGCCTCTCGTGTGGAGGCTCTTCCTTGCCACGGCCATCACGCAGGTCGGTCTGTGGACCATCCTTCCGTATGTGCCGATCTACATCGGGCGGCTGGCGCCGAACAATTCGGTGACAGCCGTCGGCGTGGTCCTTTCAGCCGTCGGCCTTGGGCAGGCGGTCGCGTCGCCTCTGTGGGGAATCGCCATGCAGCGGTTCGGACACGTGTGGGTGCTCAACCTGACCTCTATCGGCGGGTGCCTGGCGCTCACTGCTGTCGGCTTGAGCCACACGCTCGTGGCGTTCGCCATCGCGCTGTTCATAAACGGCGTTTGCGCAGCCGCCATCCTCACCGCCAGCATGGCCGTGATGGCGGCCACAGTCAGCCCGGAACTTCGTGGCGCAGTGCTGGGCCAGATCCTGTTTCCTTTCTACATCGGCGGCGTCATCGGTCCGCTGATCGGCGCAGTAGCGTTCAGCAGTGGCCAGCCGGTAATTTTCGGAATTGCAGCCGTGCTCAGCCTCGCGCCACTGGTCGTATTGCTGACGCTGCGGCCACGGCCGGAGCACTAGGGGATGCGACCGGCGTGACGACGCGCGTCGGGGTGGTCGCGGACACCCACTCCCCAGAATTCCTCAAGCGCCTGCCCGATCGACTCTTTGAGGTCCTTCGCGGCGTCGACCTCATCCTGCATGCCGGCGACGTCGGCGGTGTCGAGACGATTGCGGAGCTCGAGCGCATCGCCCCGGTGAGTGCCGTGCGCGGAGACCACGATCCAACGTTGCAGGCGCTGCCGTTGAGCCGGGAGGTCAGCGTCGAGGGTTGGAGGATCGTGGTCGTCCACGGCAACCGCAGCCGCTGGATCGAGGAGCCGCAGACGCTGCTGTGGACATTGAGCCTCGGGTTGAAGCGCCCAAATGACGCCCTCCCGCGAGACCTGCTCCGCCGCTTTGGGGGTGCCGACGCGATCGTATTCGGCCACACCCATCGCCCATATGCGGAGACCCTCGACCGCACCTTGCTGTTCAACCCTGGCGGCGTTCATCAGTGGAATCCGCAGACCGCCAAAGAGCGGCTCAAGCAGAGCCCGGGATGGTTCGAGTGGAGCTGGCTGCAGGTTGCGCGACACATGCGCAGCTACGCCGAACCTTCGGTGGGCATCCTCGAGGTGAGCCGTTTGGGAATCGTCCCCCAGGTGATTCGGCTGTAGCCGGACGCTAAAGTCTGGGCAATGGCCACACCCGTGATTCGACCGGCGACCCTTGACGATGCCGGGTTGGCGTCGGATCTGATGACGGCAGCCTACCCGGACGAGCCCGATGATCCCCTGGTCACGCGGTTCCGCTGGGCACACCCCCGGGACGGTTGGTCGATGGGTCGGTTCATAGCGCACGTCGACTCCCAGCCCATCGCCTACCTGTCGTTTGCGCACGGTTCATGGGACAAGGTGCGGGACGGGAACTGCGACATCGGCGCCGAGGTCGAGCGATCTCACCAGTCGGAGGAGGTCTTGAACGAGCTCTGGGAATGGATTGCCGAGCAAGCGGTCGCTGACGGCGCCAGAATCCTCAGCGCCTATGCGGCCGAAGATGAGCCTATGGTCCTCGAAGCACTTGGCCGCCTCGGTTACGAGCGCGAACGAAGCGAGAAGGTCTGGGAGCTGGACTTCAACAAGCACGGCAAACGGCTGCTCGCTGAAGCGAGGGCGGCTCGAGAAAAGATGAAGAACGAGGAGGTCGAGCTGCTGTCGCTGGCGGAATGGCCAGGCCCGGAGACATTCAGACGGCTCCACTTGCTCAACGAGGCGACTGTGCAGGACGTCCCGACCAGCCACCCTATCCTTCCGCAGTCGTTTGCCAACTTCATGGACCGGATGGGCGCTCCGGACCTTCCCCACGACCGCCTCTGGCTCGCGCGACATGGTGACCGTCCTGTGGCGATGTCCTTCCTGCGGTTTCCACCTGTCCGCGGAAATGTGTGGACGGGATACACCTGCTCAGATCCCGAATACCGCGGGCGTGGCATCGCACGAGCGGTCAAGCTCCAGTCGCTCGCGCAGGCAATCGAGCTCGGCGTCCCGTTCGTCAGAACCGCCAACGACTCAGAGAACCCGTCGATGCTTCACATCAACGAGACGCTCGGCTACGATCCCCGGCCGGGATTCGTCAGCCACGAAAAGCGGGTAAGTAGCCGGTAATGCCAAAGACCAAGGATTACTACGAGGTGCTGGGCGTGCCGCGGACGGCGAGCCAGAAAGAGATCACGGCTGCCTTCCGCAAGCTGGCGCGAAAACATCACCCCGATCTGAACGCGGGCGACAAGCAATCCGAAGCGCGCTTCAAGGAGATCTCGCAAGCGCACGACGTGCTGTCGGACACTAAGAAGAGGAGCCTCTACGACGAGTTCGGGTCCGATTGGGCGGCCGCCGAGGCCGGGGGCGTGCAGCCGGGCGCTGCTCGAGGCGGTTTCCGCCCGCAGCAGGGCGGCGCGCAGTACCGGACCGTGACCCCGGAGGAGATGGAGGAGCTGTTCGGCGGTGGGGGAGGGGCGTTCGGCGACATCTTCGGGTCCATATTCGGCGGCAACTCTCGAGGCAGGTCGCGCCCGGAGCCGGCGGATGTCGAGGCGCCCATAACCGTAAGCCTCGCCGAGATCTATCGGGGGACGAGCCGGACCGTGGAGCTACCGGGCGGAAAGCGCGTCGAGGTGAAGGTGCCGGCCGGTGTCAAGGAGGGCACCGTTCTGCGCGTTCCCGGCCTCCGCGCACGAGTGCAGATCGCGCCCGACCCGCTGTTCACTCGCGAGGGCAAGGATCTTCGCGTCACAGTGCCGGTGCCCCTGCATGTGGCTTTGCTCGGAGGAGACGTGGCCGCGCCGACCTTGAAGGGCGGCCAGGTGCAGTTCAAGGTCGCGCCGGGTACACAGAACGGGACCAAGATCCGGTTGCGCGGGCTCGGCCTGCCGGATCCGAAAGGCGGCACGCCTGGTGACCTGTATGCAGAGGTCAAGGTGCAACTTCCGGTTCCGATGGACGAGCGCACGCGCAAATGGGCGGCCGAGCAACCGCTCTGACGCTCTCGCGCCGATTGCTGCTGCCGCTTGTGTTCGTTTCCGGCATGGCGTCGCTTGGCGTGGAGTTCGGCGCATCGCGCCTGCTGGCGCCGTACTTCGGCACCAGCCTCTACGTGTGGGGCGTTCTGATCGGCCTCATCCTGATCTACCTCTCCGCCGGCTACGTGATCGGCGGCCGGCTCGCCGACCGCCACCCTCGCGCTGAGGTGCTCTATCAGGTCACCGCCTGGGCAGGCCTGTGGATCGGATTGATCCCACTGGTCAGCTACCCGATCCTGCTCACGTCGCAGCAGGGCTTCAGGGACCTGAGCGTGGGACTGGTCGCGGGCACCCTGCTGGCTGTCGTGCTCCTCTTCGCGGTGCCGGTGATCCTGCTCGGATGCGTCAGCCCTTTCGCGATCCGCCTGCTCCTGAAGAACGTCGAGACAGGTGGCAACACGGCCGGCCGCGTATACGCGCTCTCCACGGCGGGCAGCATCCTCGGGACCTTCTTGCCCGTGTTCTGGTTCATCCCGAGCTATGGCACTCGCCCGACCCTCGAGGGCTTTGGACTGGCGCTCGTGCTCATATCGATCGCGGGCTTGTGGCCTCGACGCAAGGTGTTTGCATCCTTCGCGGCGGCGGTGATCCTCGCATGGGTCTTCCTGCCGTCCGGGATCAAGCCGCCTGAGTTCGGGACACTCGTGTACGAGAAGGAGTCCGCGTACAACTACATACAGGTGGTGCAGGTCGCCAGCACCACGGAGCTGATTCTCAACGAGGGCCAGGCGATCCACTCCGTATACAACTCGGGCGACGACATGACGCATGGCTACTGGGACTACCTTCTGCTGGCGGATGCGTTCCGCCCTTCTCTGGGGACTGCGCCAACCCCACGGTCGGTCGCCATCCTGGGATTGGCCGGCGGCACTTCGGCCAGGCAGTACCGCCTCGCGTATGGCCCGCAGTTGGACATCACAGGCGTGGAGATCGACCCGGACATCCTTGCTGCAGGTCATCGCTACTTCCACCTCGGCGATGCCGGAGCTCACGAGGTTGTCGCCGACGCGCGTTTCTGGCTCGACACGCAGTCCGGCAGGTATGACGTGATAGTGCTCGATGCGTACCGGCAGCCCTACATCCCTTTCCACCTGACCACGAAGGAGTTCTTTCAGCAGGTTCGAGACCATCTCAATCCAGGCGGCGTGGCTGCTGTCAATGTCGGCCGCACCGCGACGGACTACAGGCTGGTGGACGCCATCGCCAGCACGATGGCGGCGGTCTATCCGAATGTCTATCTCATCGACGATCCCAACTTCGCGAACACGCTCGTTTTCGGAACAGCAAAATCTGTGACCCTCCAGGACATCCGGCACAACCTCGCGCTCGAGACGGCTCCGCTCGCCACGTTGGTGGCGCAGTCGACGCTTTCAGGGGCACAGCTCCGACCGTCGCCGTACCACGGCCAGGTGTTCACGGATGACCTCGCACCTGTGGAGCGGCTGATCGACGAGATCATCTTCGGCTACGTGTCGGGCCGCTAAGAAAGCCTACTTTGGAGGGTGGAGGACCCCCGTGACCTGCTCGCCCGCGAGCTCCTGCTCGCGCTCCAGGCACAGCAGACGCACGCGGCCCGTGGCCACGAGCCGCTCCTGGTCGTCGAGCACGCGCGCTTCCCAGACCTGCGTTCGGCGCCCGCGCGTGATCGGGGTCGACACCGCGTGCAGCCTGGCACCGGCGCGGACGGCGCGCACGAAGCTCGTGTCGTTCTCGAGGCCGACCACCGACTGGTTGCGTGGCAATGCAACGAGTGCGGCTCCGATCGATGCCAGGGACTCGATGAGACCGCAGTGGACGCCGCCGTGGACGATCCCGTAGCCCTGCAGGTGCTCCGGGCCCACCGTCAGCTCTGCGCGAACCTCGTCCTGTGTGGCGTTGGTGATGGTCACGCCCATCGCCTGCAGCCATCCCTCCGGCAACTCGTTCAATCGATCGGCGAAGTCTTCGCTCACGAATTAGATGGTATCGGGATAAGAGGGCATGCCAGGTAACGCCCCCACCCCAACACTGCGCGCAAGCGGCGTTAAGGAGGGGCCTTACCGATCGCTTCCCAAAGGGGAGCGGGTTCTTACCAAAATAAGGAGGGCCGGGACTTTCCCGGCCCTCGCTGTCGACGTTCGCAGTGCTTCCGCCTCCGACTCCAGGAGCCGGATCCGGAAATGGAAGCCCTAGAGGCTCACGTCCTCCCGAGCTCCCGGCTGGCAAACGAGGCGGCTGGCACCACGATTCGGTTTATCCAAGCTTCCGCCTCACCTCCTTTGCCCC
>JALYYG010000135.1 GCA_030946685.1 Candidatus Dormiibacterota bacterium
GCTCGCGGGACGCGCCCATCGCGGCGAGGATTGCTTCTTCGGTCTCGGTCGAGGTCTCGACCAGCTGGCCCTGGTAGCTCCAGTACGAGGGCAGCACCCCCCATCGCTTTGCGCGTTCGCTCATCTGCTTCCAAGTATCGATGCCGTCGTTGGTTCCCGCCCATAATGGCCGCGTGGCGATCGCTGAGAACCTCGCCGTCGCGCCCTTTCTCAAGGGCGGCCCCAAGAAACTTTTCATTGGCGGCCGCTGGATGGAATCCGTCACCGGCAAGACGTTCCCTACCCTCGATCCCGCTACGGGGGAGGTGCTGGCACATGTCGCCGAAGGCGGCAAGGAGGACATCGACAAGGCAGTGAAGGCGGCGCGGGCAAGCTTCGAGTCAGGCTCATGGCGAGGCCTCCCGCCCGCCGAGCGAGCTCGTGCGCTTTGGAAGGTCGGCGACCTGATCGAAGAGCGGATGATGGAGTTTGCCGAGCTTGACAGCCTGGATAGCGGCAAGCCCATCAACGAGATGATCGTCAACGACGTCCCGCTCGCTGCCGCCACGTTCCGCTACTACGCCGGCTGGGTGACCAAGCTGGCGGGCGCCACCGGCACCATCTCCTCCTTCCCGGGCCAGTGGCTCAGCTACACCCTGCGCGAGCCGGTGGGCGTGGTGGGGCAGATCATCCCGTGGAACTTCCCGCTGATGATCGCGGCCTGGAAGGTGGCGCCTGCGCTGGCGTGCGGCAACTCTGTGGTCTTGAAACCCGCGGAGCAGACCCCGCTTTCCGCATTGCTGCTGGCCGAGGTGCTCGAGCAGGCGGAGATACCCTCCGGCGTCTTTAACGTCGTGACGGGTTTTGGCGTTCCCGCAGGAGCCGCTCTGGCCGCGCACCCCGACGTCGACAAGATCGCCTTCACCGGCTCAACGGAGGTCGGCAAGCTGATCGTTCAAGCCTCGACCGGAAACCTGAAGCGTGTCTCGCTCGAGCTGGGTGGCAAATCGCCCAACATCGTCTTCAAAGACGCTGACCTCGCGCGCGCGGTCTCGGGCGCGTATGTCGGCATCTTCATCAACCAGGGGCAGATGTGCTCCGCCGGTTCGCGTCTCTACGTCGACCGCAAGGTCTACGACGAGGTACTCGAAGGCATTACCAACATCGCCAATGAGCTGAAGATGGGGCCGGGGATCGATCCCATGACCCAGATCGGACCAGTTGTCTCCGAAGAGCAGATGAAGCGAGTGCTCGGCTACATCGAAACCGGCTCGAAGGAAGGTGCCAGGCTCGTGGCGGGCGGCGAGCGAGCCGGCGGCGACCTTGCCAAAGGCTATTTCGTGCGGCCTACGGTCTTTGCCCAGGTCGACGGCGGGATGCGGATCGCGCGCGAAGAGATCTTCGGACCGGTGCTGGCGGCGATCCCGTTCGAGGACGAGGACGATCTGATCGCCAAGGCCAATGACAGCGTGTATGGGCTCGCGGCCGGCGTCTGGACGAGCGATGTCAAGCGGGCCCATCGGGTCGCCCACGCGCTCAAGGCCGGCACGGTATGGGTCAACTGCTACAACGTGCTCGACGCCAGCTCGGCCTGGGGAGGATACAAGCAGAGCGGGTGGGGCCGCGAGCTCGGACCCCTCGCTCTCGACCTCTACACCGAGGTCAAGAGCGTGGTGCTGGACATCGGGTAGTAAATCCATGCCGCTGCGCCCGATGCGGGTGTGGGAGGCGATCCAGACCGCGGGGAGGTCAGGGAGTCGACAGCGGGGGCTGATTGCAGAAGAACGTGGACACCATGCTGTCGGCCTCATGGTGTGCCCACTTCCGATCGCTTTCGGGAACGAGTGCCGGGTCCGAGTGGGTGCCGAGCCAGAGATTGAAGTAATACTGGACGCCCCAGGAGCCAAGCTCCGCGATCGTGTTGTCGTTCTGGCCGGCGCGGTCGCCCGTGGTGCATGTGTGGAGGTAGCCCTCGTTGTGTCGGGCCTCGTGTACGAAGAGGGAAGCGAGCCACCGAACGGAGTCCCAGGGCGCTATCGACTTTGTCAGGACCGCCAGGCCCTTGCTCTGAATGGCGATGATGCCGCCGGTCAGGCAGCAGTAGCTGTACTGGTAGTCATTGCGAAAGTCGACTCCGTGGATCGCATGGGCAAACCATGTGTCGAGGGTCAGCTTCGTCCATGGCAGCGGGGCGTCGAAACGTATCCAGGTGAACATCAGAACCGCCTGGTAAGCGCGCTCTTTCAGGAGGGTCAGGTCTCGTGAGCCCTGCGCCGCGTTGCACACAAGGGTGCCGGCGCTGGGGTCCGAGGTGAACTTCATCGACACCAGTGAGTCGACCGACGCCAGTTCGGCAGGTGTGGGGCAGCGGCCGAAAAGATCCTCGATCGTGGGGCCGGTGGGTGTCGGGCTGGGGGCGACGGTTGGGGTTGGGGTTTGCGAGCGGGTCGCCGCCGGGGTGGGACTTACGTTTACGGTGACAGCCGGGCTGGGCTGGCTGCAGGAGATAGCCAGCAAGGCGATAGCCGCAACGAGGACTGCTCTCATGGCGGTGTAACAGCACCTGGTCGCCGAACGTTACGAGCGCGGAGCGTCCGGTTGATGCCGTTTGTCCCGGCGATAATGGCCGCGGAACGCCGGCGGATCCGTGAGGTGAGAGGGACGATATGGAACAGTCGCGCGGAGTTCAGCCAACGGGTGGCCCGCCATCGGTGTC
>JALYYG010000138.1 GCA_030946685.1 Candidatus Dormiibacterota bacterium
GAGCCGGTTTTTTTCCAAGCACGGCCTCACTGACGGGCAAGATGATGGCAAAACTGATCCAGCCGCAAACGAGGGCCATCGGGACGGACCGGAGCAGGCTACTCAAGCTGCCCCCGCGGCCACGGACATGCGTCTCAAGCCATTCCCAGGCCGGCCGGGGCAACAGCCAGACGCCCAGAACGATGGCGTGAATGGCCCCGAGAAAGAGCAGGGCGTCCATGACCTCCCGTTCCTACGTCAAATATTAGGCACTTCTTATGTCGTATGCTCCGCAGGGGCGAACGTCCGATCGGCGGGTGTAAGCCATGACAAATCCGAGGAGGGTAGAGGCATTGAGTAGTCCAGTCAGATCTCTAGCGATCGTCGGCGCCGCCGTCATTGCGCTGACGGCCTGCGGAACCAGCACACCGAGCGGAGGTGGGAGTAGCGGGAGCGGGAAGACGATCGCGCTATTGCTGCCCGAAACCAAGACGGCGCGCTACGAGAGCAAGGACCGCCCCTTGTTCGAGGCGGAGGTTGCGAAAGCCTGCGGCGCCAAGATCATCTACAGCAACGCCAACCAGGACGCCCCGACGCAGCAGAGCCAGGCGGAGGCCGCGTTGACCAACGGTGCCAACGTCATGGTGCTCGATCCGGTTAACGGCGTCGCGGCGGCCGCAATTGCGCAGAAGGCCAAGGCGGCCAAGGTGCCGGTCATCTCCTATGACCGCTTGATCCTCAACGCCACGGTCGATTACTACATCTCGTTCGATAACGCCGGAGTCGGCAAGCTGCAGGGCCAGGCCCTGCTGACCGCCCTCAATGGCAAGGCGAACGCCCAGGTCGTGATGATCAACGGCGACCCGACCGACAACAACGCGACGCTGTTCAAGCAGGGCGCCCACGGCGTCCTCGACAGCACGACCAAGATCGCGAAGGAGTACGACACGCCGCAGTGGAGCCCGGACAACGCCGAGAAGGAAATGACCCAGGCGCTCACCGCGCTCAGCAACAAGGTCGACGGCGTGCTGGCCGCCAATGACGGCACCGCCGGCGGCGCGATCGCTGCCATGAAGGCCGCTGGGCTCAAGCCGCTGCCGCCGATCACCGGGCAGGATGCCGAGCTGGCCGCGATCCAGCGCATCGTCGCCGGGACCCAGACGATGACCGTCTACAAGGCGATCGTTCCCGAAGCCCAGAAGGCCGCCGATCTGGCCTGTGATCTGGCAACCGGCAAAAGCGTGCCGAGCAGCATGACGAACGGCAAGACCGTCAACAACAAGGCCGCGGACATCCCGTCCATCCTGTTGACGCCGGTCGCCGTGAACAAGACCAACGTCCAGAGCACGGTCGTTGCCGACAAGTTCTGGAGTGCGACTGAAATCTGCACCGCCGAGTTCGCGGCGGCGTGCACGGCGGCCGGAGTAAAGTGACCGACGGCCCTGAATCGGATCGGGGCACCGAACAGAGCAGTGACAATGCGCGCCGGCCCGAGGGGCCGGCGCGCACCCCATTGCTGGAACTGCGTGGCATCACGAAGCGCTTCGGCGCCGTCCAGGCGCTCACCGACGTCGACCTGAAGGTCTACGCGGGTGAGGTACTGGCCCTCGTCGGCGACAACGGCGCCGGCAAGTCGACGCTGATCAAGACGATCGCCGGCATCAATCTCCCAGACAAGGGCGAGATCCTCTTCGAAGGCCATCCCGTCCACTTCAGCGGGCCCCGCGACCCGGCCGCGCTTGGCATCTCGACCGTGTACCAGGACCTTGCCCTGGCCGACAACCTTGATGTCGTCGCGAACCTCTATATGGGGCGCGAGGAGACGAGCACGCCGTTGCCTTCGCTGAGCGAGGAGCAGATGGAGAAGCGTGCCCGGGAGGTGCTCAAGGACCTCAACGTCACCACGCTGCAGAGTCCACGCCTCGTGGTCGCGTCACTCTCCGGTGGGCAGCGCCAGTCGGTGGCGGTGGCGCGGTCGGTGATGTGGTCGGCCAAGCTGGTGATGCTGGACGAGCCCACCGCTGCGCTCGGGGTGGCGCAAACGAAGCAGGTCCTCGACCTGATTCACCGGCTCAAACAGCAGGGGCACGCCGTGATCGTCATCAGTCACAATCTGGTTGACGTGTTCGAGGTCGCCGACCGGATCGTCGTGCTCTACCTCGGCCGCAACGGCGGTGATTTCGTCCGCAAGGAAACGACCCGGGAGCAGGTGGTCGCCGCCATCACCGGCCTCAAGCAACCGGCCGAACCGCCGGCCAGGGCCTAGATGGCAACCGAGACCTCCCCGCCGGCCACCGTCCCACCGGCGATCGCCGCCGATCGCGCCGGCGGATTCGAGCGCATCTGGC
>JALYYG010000143.1 GCA_030946685.1 Candidatus Dormiibacterota bacterium
GCCAGGTCGATGAGGTGGCTGCCGAGATCCGCGATGGTGGAACCGCCGACTGCTCGGTCGAATCGCCAGTCGAACGGGATGGCCGGGTCGGCAAACTCGTCGGAAAGCCAGGTCGCTCGCCAGAGGCGGACTTTGCCTACCGCGCCCTCATCCACCATGCGCTTCATCAGCGAGACGGCAGGCAGCCGCCTGTAATTGAAGCCGACGGCATTCAACACCCCGGCACGCTTCACCGACGCCGTCGCATCCATCGCCTGCGCGTAGGAGACCGCCAACGGTTTCTCGCAGATGACCGCTTTGCCGGCGGCGGCGGCGGCTGAAGCAATCTCCGCATGCGTGCCTGGCGGCGTGCAGATATCGACGATGTCTACGTCGGGTCTCTTGACCAGGTCGCGCCAGTCGCTGACCCAGTGCTCGAATCCGTAGGCCTCCGCTGCGCGGGCGACTTTCTCCTCGTCGCGCCCGCTGATGACTTGAAGTCGAGGCCGACACGGAAGGTTGCGCATCACTGGAGCCACGGTGTACGCGTACGCGTGGGCCTTGCCCATCATTCCGTAGCCGGCGATTCCGATCCCGACCTCGCGCGCCAACCTAGGCGGCGCCCCCGACCTCTGCGGTGGTGGATGCCGCTCTCTCAGCCGCCTCCAACGCAGATGCGGCATCGTCGCCGCCGGCGCCCTCGCGTGGTCCTCCCCCGGCGTAGCGGGCGAAGGATTCAGCCTGCACTTTCAGCGCTTCGAAGAATGTCTCATCGGCGGTGGGTGGCCACAGGAAGCGGCACTCCTGCCAGCCCTGGGTCCCGAACACCTCGACCTTGCAGACGTCCCCAAGGGGAAAGCGCCGCCCCAGCGAGATGACTGCGGTAGTGCCACCCGAAAGTCGGGCCAGGGCATGCGCGCTCTCCGGATCGCCCGGCCATGGCTCCGCTGCGACCCCTGACGCCAGCGAGCTGCTGCTCACGAACTCCTGCCCGCTTAGCCACCTCGCTTGATCGAACTCGTGCACGCCCATGTCGACGAAGATGCCGCCACTGTGGGTTCGGAAGTTTGCCCCGGGAGGTTGTCCGTCCCACTGAAAGCACGCGATTGCATAGATAGCACCGAGATCGCCCGCCTCGATACGTTCCTTCAGCTGTTTCAGCATCGGCACGAAGCGGCGCCAGAACCCGATCTGAAGCGGCAGGGAAGCGTCTGCCGCGAGCTTCGCCGCCTCTCGTGCCTCCGACACGATGACGCCAAGCGGCTTCTCGCACAGGATCGGCAGCCGCGCCTCGACCAAACGGCGAACGGTGTCGAGATGAAGGTCACTCGGTGCGCACACGAGGACTCCGTCCAGGCCGCCCGCCTCGAGCATCGAATCGAGATCGGCATGGAGCACCGCTCCCGACTTGGGCAGTGCGGCTCGAGTTCGCTCGGCGGGCTCGGCGATCGCGGTCACCTTCACTACGTCCGAGCCGGCAATCGCCCTCAGGTGGTTTTGCCCCATCCTGCCCGCGCCGACCAGGCCGAGCTTGAAGGTCGCCGTCAGAAGCCTCGGGCGCGGAGAAACTCGCGATTTGCCCGTTGATCCAGGGCTGGGCGGCCGCTTTCGCGATCCCGGTCCGGCAGGACGTCTTGCTCGACCACCAACCAGCCGGTGTAGTTGCGGCGTAGATGTTCCAGCACCGTGTCCACGTTCAGATCGCCCTCGCCGAGGCGGCAAAACGCGTGCCGCCGCCAGATCTCGCTCACGGGCGCCTTCTCGCGGATGATGTCGTCGACGACAGCCTTCCGAGCGTCTTTGAGATGGACGTGGTTGATGCGATCGCCCCACTCGTGCAGGGCGTGAACCGGATCGCCCCCTCCGAGGAGAAGGTGGCCCGTATCGAGGCAGAGACCGATCGAGGTGTGCTCGAGCGCTGCGGATATCTCCCATGGCGCCTCGATATGCGTGCCTGGTTCGTGATGCAGCGTTGCTTCATATCCGCGCTCCCGGCACCTGGCCACGGCCATCTCCACGCCCTTGGAGAATCGCTTCCAGGCCTCCGCGTCGAAGCCGAGGCTGCGGTCGCGTACCGCTTGAAATGGCCGGCCGCGGCGCAGGTCGCTGCCGGCGTCGGCCAGGGTGGGTTTCGGCTTGAGGGCTCGGTCACGCGGCGGTGCGGCATCGAACACGTCGAGCAGCCCGTCGAGGCCGCGCATGGCGCTCGGCATAGCGGCGGGATCGCTGAAAGGCAGCTCGAAGAAGCCGCCGCACAGCGTCAGCCCACGGGAACTGAGCGCGCTGGCCAGCGTGTCTCGATCTCCGAAGTAGCCGACCGGGCCCAGGTCTATGCCCGCGTACCCGGCGCCGGCAACCTCATCCAACACCATCGAAGCGTCGGGCACGTTCGGGTCGATGCCGACGGTGAGCTCGAAGGCGCCGAAGCTCACCGGAGCGTTGGCGACGACGATGCCCGTTACGTCGTGACCCATCGGCTATCGCGCCGCCGATAACACCGGGTCGGAGGGTCGCTCGCGCGGCGCGCGCGTTCGGTGCACGCTGACGATGGCCTCGCACAGAGCTATGTCATGAAGCGTGTCCCGCCCGGAAGTGAGCGGTTCACGACGATTGGTGACGCAGTCGTGGAAATGGATCAGCTCCTCTTTGAAGCTTTCGTTGAACGACGTGATCTCTTCGGTCCGCGCAGAACGCGGTGACTTGAGCTCCCCCGTCTCCGAAACCAGCAGGGTGGGCATGCTCCGAAGAAAGGGTGAGGGAAATGAGAGCGTGAGCCGGCGTTCCGGCGAATACAGGGCGAGCTCCATCTCGTAACGTGCGATCCCTGGGAGATCGACCCACGCAAGCATGCAATCCGTGCCGCCGTACTTGAAGATCGCTGTGAGGCCCGTTTCACGAATGTCGGAATATTCGAGACGTTCGGGCTCGCCCATGACTCCTCGCATCGCGTTCAACTCGTGTACCAGGCTGTCGAGCAGCACGACGTGATACGCCCACCGCGACAGCGGGTCTGCCTCGCCGATGGCCGCAGTGATGCGAGCCTGGTTGTCGTCGGTCAGCGTTTGGGCGAGTTCCTTGGGCAAGGGACCACCGCGGCGCAGGTTGTAGTGGCTGACATACGGCTCGAGCGGCGACTCGAGCGTTGTGATTCTGAACAGCCGAACATCGCGCAGTTGCGCGGATTCTTCGACCAGCCTCAGGTAGGCAGGGTCGTAGCGCTTGTTGTACGCAACCATGAGGGTCACGCTGGCCTTGTCGGCGGCCTCGACCATGGCCTGGCCCTCGGCGACGGAGAAGCACATGGGCTTTTCGACCAGCACGTGCATGCCCGCCTTCGCCGCAGCGATCGCAGCCGGGGCGTGGCTGCCAGAGGTCAGGACGAAGATGGCATCCAGCGGCTGCGTGACCAGCTCCTGCCAGCTGTCGAATTGCTGCGGGACGGCATACTCGCGGGCAACGGCGCCTCGGGCCTCGGCCGACAGATCGCAGATGGCGGAGATCTCGAAGCGGTCGGATAGTTCGCGGAGGTAGTGGAGGTGCATGACCTGGGCGATCAGGCCGCCTCCGATCACCCCGACTTTGAGCCGTTCACCCATTCAATCCACCCCGAACCTGGCTGGAACGTTCCATCGGGACGGTATACGAAACCCGCCGCACTTGTCAACGGCCCTGTGCCGCTGCCTCCCGTGACCTATGGTATGCGACCATCACCGACTCTCTGATCCGCAGCCGCAGCGGGGCCCTTGTTGCCGTACTGACCTTCTCGACCGTCGCGGCGGGCCTGCTCCAGATCTGCCTACCGCTCGAGCTCCGCCAGCTGCGTGCGAGCCCCAACGAGATCGGGTTGACTCTTGCGATGTTCGGATTCGGGATGTTCGCTTTCGAATGGCTCTGGGGAGTTCTGGCGGATCGGTTCGGCTACGGCGGCCCGCTCGTCGTATCGCAGCTGCTGTACGCAGCTTGCATCGTGCTGCTGGCCCGAGCCGATGCGGTCGTGCCGATCGCGATCAGCTACCTTCTGGCGTCGGGCATGTTCGTGGCGGCCGGGCCGGTGGCCCGGTCCTACCTTGGCACCAGCCTTCACGCGCGGCTGCGCGCCACCGGCCTTGCGCTCGTGTCGGCCCAGTGGGTGATCGCGGAAGCGATCGGAGCGGGCGCGGGCGGCCAGCTGATCGACCACTTTCCAATCCGCAGCGTCATGTACGCGACAGCAGTCTTGCCGGCGGTGACTGGTCTCCTCGCGATCTGGGTCTTCAAGGGCCATTCCCACACCGAGCATCGCGCCGGCGCGGCTGCGGACGACAAGGTTCGCAGCGAGGAGTCACGCGCGGGCGGCGGCGTGATGCGGGTTCTGTTGGTGACCGCCTCGATGGCCTTGCTGATCCAGGTCGGGGCCGGCGGTGAGCTGGCCCTGCTTCCTCTGCTGGTGACGACCCACCTCCAGCTTTCGGCGGCCAGCGCCGGGACCGCCATGCTGGTGGTGGGCGTGCTTGGAGGGATATTGATGGTTCCTGGCGGCTACGCCGCCGACCGCTGGGGCCGCAAGCAGGCGATGATCGCGGGCGGCGCCATCTCAGTCGTGGGGTTCGTCGTCTACGCGAATGCCGGCAACTTCGCCCAGGTTATTGCAGGCGCTGCCGTCCGAGCGTTCGGCGGGGCTCTGATCTGGCCCGCGGCGACTGCATGGATCTCAGAGTCGATACCGCGCCGCCGTCACGCGTTCTTCATGGGCATCTTCGGAGAATTCGAAAATGTCGGAGTCACAATAGGACCGGTGTTGGGTGGACTGGCCTGGTCGCTGGCAGGGATTCAGAGCGCCTTCTACGTGTATGCGGCAGCGGCATTGGTCGCCGGTGTCATCGCCGCGGTGATGGTCGGTCGGCGCGCGCCAACCCTGGTTGCTCAATGAGGGCCTCAGTACGCCTAACGATGGCCCAGGCGCTGGTGCGGTTCCTCTCCGCGCAGAGGGTCGAACGCGACGGCCGCGAAAACCGATTCTTCGAAGGCTGCTTTGGGATCTTCGGCCATGGCAACGTCACGGGCATCGGCCAGGCGCTCGCGGAACAACCAGAGCTCTTGACCTACTACCAGGCTCGCAATGAGCAGGGCATGGTGCATACTGCCGCGGGTTTCGCCAGGATGCGAAACCGTCTCGCAACGCTCGCCTGCACGACCTCGATCGGCCCAGGCGCAACCAACATGCTGACCGGCGCCGCCGCCGCGACCATCAACCGGGTGCCGGTGCTGCTCCTGCCGGGGGACGTTTTTGCGTCGCATCGGCCCGACCCTGTTCTTCAGCAGCTGGAGTCTCCCGGGCGTGGGGAGCTGAGCGTCAACGATTGCTTCCAGCCGGTGTGCAGATACTGGGATCGGATCCAGCGGCCGGAGCAGCTCGTGCCGGCGGCCCTCGCCGCAATGCGAGTGCTCACCAGCCAGGCTGATACGGGAGCGGTGATGCTAGCTCTGCCCCAGGACGTCCAGGTGGAGGCGTTCGACTACCCAGCAGAGTTTCTCGAGGACCGTGTCTGGCACATCGGCCGTCCCCTTCCCGACGCGGCCGCGCTGGATCGAGCTGTCGAAATGATTCGCACCGCCAAGAGGCCGTTGATCATCGCGGGCGGCGGGGTGATCTACGCGGAGGCGACTGATGTCCTGCGTCTGCTGGTCGACGCCACCGGAATCCCGGTGGGGGAGACCCAGGCGGGGAAGGGCTCATTGCCGTTCGATCACCCGAGCGCGATGGGCGGGGTCGGAGCCACCGGCACGTTTGCCGCCAACCGTGTGGCGGCCCAGGCGGACCTTGTGATCGGTGTGGGCACGCGCTACAGCGACTTCACGACCGCCTCGAAGACCGCGTTCCAGGATGCCGGCTTGCGTTTTATCAACATCAACGTCGCCGAGGCCGATAGCCACAAGCTTGGCGGCCTTGCGCTGACCGGTGATGCCCGCGCGACGCTCGAGGCGCTGGTTGAGCGCCTGCAGGGGTGGGCGGTGGCTGATGAGTACCGACAGCGCTGCACGAAGCTGCACGCGGAGTGGGACGAGGAGGTCTCTCGCCTGTATCACCTGGGACACGCCGGCCTGCCCGCTCAGTCGGAGGTGCTTGGAGCGGTGAACGATCTCTCGGGGCCGCGTGACGTTGTCGTGTGCGCTGCGGGTTCGATGCCCGGGGACCTCCACAAGCTGTGGCGCACGCGCGATGCAAAGGGTTATCACGTCGAGTACGGCTACTCCACCATGGGCTACGAGATCGCGGGCGGCCTTGGCGTCAAGCTGGCCGACCCCGCGCGCGAGGTCTACGTCCTGGTCGGTGACGGCTCCTATCTGATGATGGCGCAGGAGCTGGTCACCTCGATTCAGGAGGGACTAAAGCTCACGGTTGTGCTGGTCGACAACCAGGGCTTTGCGTCCATCGGCGGGCTGTCGCGATCGAAAGGCACGGCCGGCTTTGGCACTCGGTATCGCTACCGCAGCGATGGCTCCCTGGGGGACGATTCCGGACGGCGAGAGGGCAAGCCTCTGCCCGTCGACCTGGCATTGAATGCTCAAGGCCTGGGCGCGCACGTCATCCGTGCGCACAACGTCGAAGAGCTGCGAGATGCGTTGGTGGAGGCGAAAGCGATCGACCAGACGGTCTTGATCCATGTCCCTGCCGACCGCTACGAAGGAGTCCCCAGCTACGAGAGCTGGTGGGAAGTCCCGGTGGCCGAGGTCTCAGTGTCCGACGATGTTCAGAAAGCCCGACGTGAGCATGAACGTGAGATGGCTCGCCGGCGTTGGTACCTGTGAGGGCGAGCGACCTGCTGGTGCCGAGCCAGCCAACGCCCGGCCCAGACGGGTTGCTGGTTTCGGTCACGCCGGAGACGGCGGGCTGGTCATACGTCGGGTTCGAGGTGTACCGGCTCTCCCGTGGCACGACCGTCACCAGGGCGACCGAGGCCCGTGAAGCGTGCATCGTCATCCTGTCGGGCCGCGCTGATGTCTCCTGCGGCGAGCGAGATTGGCGAGGTGTCGGCTCCAGGCAGACCGTTTTCAGTGGTCCGCCGGATGCGGTGTACGCGCCACCCGGAGGCACGCTCGCCATCACGGGTGCGAGCGACGAATGCGAGATCGCAGTGTGCTGGGCGCCGGCGGTGAGGGGAGCCGAGGCCGCGCGAATCTCGGCCGGCGACATCCATCCGTTCAAGCGCGGGTCCGGCCGGACTGAGCGGACCATCCACAACATCCTGATGGAGGACCGGAAGGCCGAGTCCCTGCTCGTGACCGAGGTGCTCACGTCCGGCGGTAACTGGTCGAGCTACCCACCCCACAAGCACGACACTGACAACCTGCCCAGCGAAAGCTACCTGGAAGAGACGTACTACCACCGGATCGCGCGACGTGAAGGCTTCGCGGTGCAGATGATCTACACGGACGACCGCTCGCTGAATGAAGCGCTCCAGGTGCGCGACGGGGACGTGGTCATGGTGCCTCGTGGCTATCACCCCGTAGCCGCAGGGCCCGGCTACGACCTGTACTACCTGAATGTGATGGCGGGTCCGCACCGCCGCTGGCTGGTGACCACCGATCCCGACCACCGGTGGCAATTGGACTAGGGCACAGCACTCCAGAACGTTCCAACGCCGCATAACATTGCCTTTCGATGGCGGCGAGTCAGGACTCAGTTCCGGCGGCTCGAAGGCCCCCAACGATTCTGGACGTTGCATCGCATGCCGGCGTCTCCAAATCGACGGTGTCGAATGTCGTCCGCGGGTTTCCGGGCGTCTCCGAATCGACGCGCCGTCGAGTGCGGGCGGCCATCGACCAGCTCGGCTATCGACCCAATGTCCTCGCCCGGCAGCTCGTCCAGCAGCGCACCAACATCCTCGGCGTCGTGGTCGGGGACCTTGCGAATCCATTCTTCGCGGAGATGGCCAAGCTCGTCGAGAGGCACGCCGCCACGCGGGGGTATACGGCCATGTTCTGCAATACGGAGGGTGACAGCAAGAGCGAGGTCGCTGGAGTGGAAACCCTCCTCGAGTACCGGGTCGCAGGCATCGTGTTCCTGACCTTCTCGGGAGACTCGCGCACTATGCGCGAAACCCTTCAGCATCAGGTGCCGGTCGTGTTCGTCGGCTGCCATGAGGAATGGGGCGACGTCGTGTCGGTCGACGACGTTCGAGGAGCAAAGCTGGGCACGAGGCACCTGGTGGACGCGGGCCATCGACGCATCGCCTTTGTCTCGATTCCCGAGCTGGAGGACCGGTCGGATTTGTCGCGCTGGCAAGGTTATGAAGAGGCCTTGGCCGAAGCAGATTTCGGAACTGTCATGCGGATAAGCTGGTCGCCGCCCTCCGACCACGCGTCGGTCGATGGGATCGATCGGAAACTGGTCGACGTTTTCAGCGGGCCCGAACGCATCACTGCCGTATTCGCGTCCAACGACGTGGCCGCGATCGCGCTCCAGGAGTTCGCAGACCGGGTGGATCTCCGAGTCCCCGGAGACTTGTCGATCGTCGGCTTCGACGATGTGCCGATGGCAGGGCTGGCCCGGATTTCCCTAACCACCGTCGCGCAACCCCGGGATGAGCTGGCCAGGTTGGGAATCGCGACCATCACCGATCGCATCGAGCGCAAGCTGAAAGGGCCTCCGCGAACCACACTCGTCGGTGTAAACCTGGTGACACGGATGTCGACGGCGCGTCTCTAATCGCGTAGAGCTCGCCGACCCACTTGCCTGATTTCGTATTCGAAATGTTCGCAATGAAAGGCAAGGTGTCATGGCACGCTTCGCTCTGATTAGCCGGGCCGGTCGGCGGGTATCAATTTCTCGACATGGAAATGAAGGCAGCGGTATCGATCGCCGCGGCGACCGGCGTGGGCGCTGTGCACCTGGCGGTGACCGACGGTGACCGGGCTCTTCGGTTCTACCGAGACTATGTCGGGCTCACCTCGCTGGCCTCGGACGACGACAGCCTCAGGCTGGGTGCCGGCGGCCGCGAGCTGGTGGTCCTCCATCCCGGCGCCGAGCGCCCGGTCGTGCCCCGCACCTCGGGTCTGTACCACCTCGCACTATTGGTCCAGGACCGCCGCGAGCTCGCCCGGGTCATCGCCCGGCTCGGCGCGCTGCGATGGGATCAGTACCCGACCGATCACGTCATGACCAAGGCCAACTATCTCTGGGATCCCGACGGCAACGGCATCGAGGTGTACTGCGAGTCGCCTGAGGACGGCACTTTGGGGTTCGCCAACGGGACGTTCGTCGCCTACGACAGGGACGGCCGGCAGCGTTCTGGCCGCGACCCGATCGACCTCACGGAGCTCTTCAGCAACCTGGCCGATAGCGATTCGATCGAATCACCTCTACCCGAGGCAACCCGCATGGGCCACGTCCATCTTCATGTGGCCGATGTCGAGGAGGCGCTTGGCTTCTACCACGACCTGGTCGGCTTCGACGTGATGGGCCAAGTGCCGGGCGTCGGTTTCGTTTCCGCGGGCGGCTACCATCACCACATCGGGCTCAACACCTGGGCCGGGCAGGGGGCCCGTCCGGCGCCGCCCGGTTCGGCAGGCCTTCGTCACTTCACCATCGAGGTGCCGACGGGCCGCGATCTCGACGCAATAGCCGGCCGGCTCGAGCAGGCGGGGGTGCCCGTGTCCGAATCAGGCGACGGGTTCTCGGCCAGCGACCCGTCCGCCAACGCCGTCCATTTCAAGGTGCGGGCCCCGGCCCCTTAGGAGCGCCGCGGCCCCGGGAGACTGACGCTAGGGCGCAAGTCCCATTTACAGAGGAAAGCGCCGCATTCACTGTTTCAGTGGGTGGGTTGCCGCGCTTCGGTACGCAGAAGCGGCTGGGGCCGTAGATCTCTTGGCCCCACCAACGACTGCACCCACGGAGCTGGATCGACAGCCAAGTTTGATTCAACGCCCAGCACATCGATGGCCGAGGCTTCAACGCGGTGGGGGGTTGCCTGATGCCGAGATGGCATCTCGGGCTCCGCCAGCGTCCTGTCCGGTGGGCTGCGTTTTCCGTCCTGGCTGTGATCGCCGTCCTCCTCGGCATGGTGCCGCTCTTGCGTCCAGTGGCGACGAGCGCTGGGTCCAGCGTGGTTCAGTTCTTCGGCGCCGCAAACTTGACGGGTAGCGCCACGCTGTCGGCGGCGCCGAGCACCACCACCGCCGCCGGCGATCTTCTCGTCGCCACGATCAGGGATCGCAACGTCACCGCCTTCGCGCCAGTCGTCAGCGTTACGGACCCGGCTTTGAACCATTGGGTCCGGGCCGCAAACGTTGTTCAGGCAAGAGGCGACGGGGAGATCTGGTATGTGGCCAACGCAGCGGCCCTCTCCACCTCACAAGCCGTCACCGTGACGGTGGGCGGAACCTCGGCGTCGACCTCGGCGATCGCCTTCACCGTCCTCGAGATCACCGGGGATTCGACGACAACTCTCGACGTGAAGGCCACCGCACGGGGCAGCGGCACTGCGGCCTCGACGGGGACCACAGCGACCACGACACAGCCCGGCGAGATCGCCATCGGTGACATCGGCTGGAACGGTGCTGTCACGCCCAGTGCGCAGACGGCAGGCTATACGACCACCGGCATCCAGCAGGCGAAGGTAAGGGGCGAACAGGCCGGAGAGCAGGCAGCCTGGCAGCTGCTCGGCGCGCCCGGTACACAGAGGTACGCTGCCACGCTCAGCTCAGCGGTTCCGTGGACAGGGGCGATCGCCACCTTCAAGACCGGCGCGTCACCGCCACCCACCGGCGCAGACTGGCCCGAGTATCTTCATGACCCGTCCGGCAGCGGGTTCACCAGCGAGTCGCTGATCAACCCATCGAATGCCGGCGCGTTGAAACCCCAGAACGGCTGGCCGGTGACGTTGACCAATGGTGCGGCCTGCCCCAGCAGCACCGACACCTGCTCCAACTTCATCTTTTCGCAACCGACAGTCGCCACAGTGGGCACCAACACCCTGGTCTACGTCGGCTCGTGGAATGGAAGCGAGTTCGCGCTCTGCGCCTCGTCGTGCACCGTTGGCTCGACCACGTACACGGCTGGGCAGGTGGTCTGGAGCACGTATGTCGGGCGCACGAGCGGGTGCGGGGGGCCTCTCAACAGCATAGTCCAGGGCGTCACGTCCGCCGCCGCGTTCGCCAACGTTGCAATCGCAAGCGTGACCCAGCCGGTTGTCTTCGTGGGTGGCGGCGGGGACATTGCCAAATCGGGCGCTGTGATATCGGGCGCAATGACCCAGGTGCTGGCACTCAACGCCTTGACTGGTGCCATTCTCTGGCAGACGCCGCTGGGATCCGCACCCACGCACTACTCGTGGAGCTCGCCCCTGTACGCCAACGGCAGCCTGTATATGGGCGTGTCGTCTCTAAGTGACTGCCCACTGGTGCAGGGCGAGGTCGTGCAGCTGGACCCTGGGACCGGCGCCGTGCTGAACACCTTCGCCGTGGTGCCGAGCGGCTGCCTGGGCGGAAGCGTCTGGGGATCAGCGGTTGCGGATGCCAATGGCAATGTCTACGTGGCGACCGGCAACAAGGGCGGGGGTTGCCCAACCTCCGAACCATTTGCAATATCGGTCCTTGAGCTGAGTCCCACCCTCGTGTTGCAGGGCTCCTGGAAGGTCCCTGTCGCAGAACAGGGTCCCGACAGCGACTTTGGCTCGACGCCGACGATGTTCAAGGGGACGGTCACCCCAGGTGGAACGATGACCGACCTGGTGGGGGTGGCCAATAAGAACGGTGTGTACTACGTCTTCCAGCAGAACAACATCAGCGCCGGCCCGGTCCAGCGCCTGCGAATCGCCAACGGGACCGGAGCTTTCAAGGGAAGCATCTCGCCCAGCTCATGGGATGGAAAGAGGCTTTACGTTGCCGGCGGAAATACCACCATCAACGGCGCCGCGGTCGTGGGCAGTGTGCGCGCATTCGACCCCAACAACCTGGCGACTCCACTCTGGGAGGACGGCTTCAGCCGCGGCGCCGTCGTTGGCGCTGTCACCTCGGACCCGGGCGTGGTGATTGTGGGCCGCGCGGGCGCGGTGGGGGTGATCAACTCGGCGACGGGGGCGACATTCTTCAACGGCTTGGGATTCACCTTCTGGGGGGCGGCCTCGATCTCTCATGGGGTCGTGTACATCGGCGACACGAGTGGGGGTCTCCACGCGTATAGCGTGAACGGACTCTGACCAATCTCCCGCGGCTGCGCGCAGCCGGGCCGGTCGGTGAAACCACCTCGCATTGACGCTTGAATTCCAGGCGGCGTAGGGTTGCGGCGGGGGAAGGGTTTGACACTAACGCGGCGGCGTATGTGGGATTCCAACTGTTGATGGCAGCATCACGAGGGCCTGTCCCCACTCGCGCGCCTCAGCCATCGACCGCAGCCAAGAGTCCGCCTCCACCAGGTCCAAACCCGTTTCGCATGAGGTCGTTCTGGATCACCTTGTTGGTCCTGCTTGCGGCCAACCTGTTCATCACGAACGTCCTTTTGGCGCCTGCGCAACCGACCACCATCACGTTGCCCTACAACGTCTTCAAGCAACAGGTCGCCGCCGACAACGTGGTTACGGTCACGACCACGGGGGATGCCATAACCGGCGTCACCAGGACTCCGGTCCAGGAGCCTGGAAGTACGACCAAGGCCACTCACTTCACGACCCAGCGCCCATCGTTCGCCGATGACAGCCTCGAGCCCCTGCTCGAGCAGCATGGGGTCACCATCAACGCCAAGCCGGAGAACCCGCCGATCCCGTTCTGGGAGCAGCTCCTCCTCAGCTTTGGACCGACGCTGCTCATCGTGTTCGGTCTGATCTATCTCATTCGAAGGTCGGCGAGTGCCGGCGCGGGCGGCCTCCTGGGGTCGTTCGGCCAGAGCCGGGCGCGCGTCTACGACGCGGAGCGGCCGGGAACAACTTTCGCCGATGTCGCGGGAATCGATGAGGTCAAGGAGGAGCTCGAGGAGCTTGTCGACTTCCTGAAAGAGCCGCAGAAGTACGAGCGACTTGGCGGCAGGGTCCCGAAAGGAGTCTTGCTAATCGGACCGCCGGGGACTGGCAAAACGCTCCTGGCCCGCGCCGTTGCAGGCGAAGCCAAGGTCCCATTCTTCAGCCAATCGGCGTCGGAGTTCGTGGAAGCCATCGTCGGTGTTGGCGCTTCGCGTGTTCGTGACCTGTTCGACAAGGCACGCAAGGCGGCTCCGGCGATCATCTTCATCGACGAGCTGGACGCCATCGGCCGGAGCCGCAGCTCGGGCATTCGCCTCGGCAGCAACGATGAGCAAGAGCAGACCCTCAACCAGATCCTCACCGAGATGGACGGATTCGAGCCTGGCACCGGCGTGATCGTCCTGTCGGCCACAAACCGTGCCGAGATTCTCGATGCCGCCCTGACCCGGCCCGGCCGATTCGACCGGCGCGTCACCCTCCAGCCACCGGACCGGCGTGGCCGGGCCGCGATCCTGAAGATCCACGCCGCCAACGTTCCCCTTGGCCCGGACGTCAACCTCGACGACATTGCCGGCCGGACTCCCGGCCTTGTTGGAGCCGACCTGCGCAACCTGGTCAACGAGGCGGCCCTCGGCGCGGCGCGAAAGGCCGAGACCGTCGTCACGTCGGCCGACTTCTACGAGGCGATCGACCGGATCCTTCTCGGCACCGAGCGCCACCTCATGCTTTCGCAGGAGGACCGTGAACGCATCGCATATCACGAGTCGGGGCACGCGTTGCTGGGCCTGCTGATTCCAGGCGCGGACCCGGTCAGGAAGGTGACGATCATCCCTCATGGCGGCGCGCTGGGAGTCACGGTTCAGAGCCCGATCGACGATCGCTTCAACTACGGCGAGGACTACATCCGGGCTCGAATCATCGGAGCGCTGGGCGGCCGAGCCGCGGAGCAGCTCATCTACGGAGTGGTGTCAACGGGCGCGGCGAACGACCTCCAGCAGGTGACGATGATCGCTCGCGAGATGGTGGTTCGCTGGGGAATGAGTGCCAAGATCGGCCCGCTTGCCTTTGCCGAAGATGGGCAGAACAGCGCGCTCTCCATGGTGCGTCCGTACAGCGAGGAAACTGCGCGAGAGGTCGATCTCGAGATAAAGCGGATCGCGGATGAGTGCTTTGCGGAAGCGATGAGACTCCTCACCGACAACCGCAACAGGCTCGACGCGCTGGCTCGCGCGCTGTTGGCTGAGGACTCGCTCGGCGAGGAGCAGATCCTGTCGGTAACCGGGCTGAAGCGCGTGCAAGTCGCCGGCTACGAAGCCGGCGGCGCGGTTTAGCGCCCGCGGCTTCGCGGCTTTGCGATCAGCCTGCTGATCGCGTCAGCGCCTGCTCCATTTGGGAGCGGAGCATTCCAGTGCCGGCCGCCGCCAGTCCCAGCTCGATCAGCCGGCCTTTCAAACCCTTCCCGTGGCGCTCGACGGTCACATCGATCCCGGTGCCACCCTGCGCAGTTGGGGTGAGCTTGTAGTCCCAGCGGCTGCCGGGACCCCAGGTGTTGGAGTCCAGAGTCTCCACGGCCACAGTACCTGCGGCCGCGTCCCAGGTGTACTTTTCCCGTTCCCAAACGCCGCCCGCCACCGAGCTGCCTTCCGTCACGTCGGCCCAGCCGGGACCCTCCTCGTGGAGCTTGAAATGCTGGTGGTCGATGTTCGGCCAGATCTCGGCCCTCCGCGGTCCGAAGTCGGTCAGGGCGGCCAGCACGGCGCCGGGCGCCAGACTCGTGTCCAGCCGGAAGTGCATTCGCGCCATCGACCATAGACTAGGGCCATGACACAAAGGGACGAGACCGCCTGGACCTCGGCGGCTGAGCTGGCGATGCGCATTCGCCGCCGCGAGCTGTCCCCTGTGGAGTTGATGGCATCGACTATCGAGCGCATCGAGCGGCGCAATCCCAGCCTCAACGCCTTTGTCTACCTCGACGTCGGCCAAGCCATGGAGAGAGCGCGCGCCGCAGAAGCTGCCGTTGCCTCCGGCGCATCGCTGGGGTTGCTTCACGGGGTGCCCACCGCCATGAAGGATCTCTTTGACTTCAAGCCGGGATGGCCGTCGACCTTCGGAGGTGTGCGAGCGCTCCGCAACCAGGTCATCGACGCGTATTGCACCTATTCGGAGCGAATGGAGCGCGCGGGGGCGATCCTGGTCGGTAAGACCAACTCGCCGGTGATGGGCCTGCGCGGTATCGCCGACAACTACCTGTTCGGGCCGACGCACAATCCCTTCGACCTCACCCGCAACCCGGGCGGCTCCTCGGGCGGTAGCGCGGCCGCGGTGGCCGACGGCCTGGTGTCCATCGCTGAAGGTACTGACGGCGGGGGCTCGATCCGGATTCCAGCCGCCTGGTGCAATGTCTATGGATACAAGTCGTCGCATGGACGGGTGCCCATCACCGCGCGGCCGAACGCGTTCGCCAGCCTCACCCCTTTCATCTTCGAGGGCACACTGACTCGGACCGTCCAGGACGCGGCGTTGGGGCTTCAGGTGCTGGCCGGTCCCGACTCGCGCGACCCGTTCTCGCTCCTCGACACACCAGACTTCGGCGCTGCCCTCTCCCGACCCATCACCGGATGGAGGATCGCTTACAGCCCGAACCTCGACGTCTACCCGGTGGAACCGAGCGTCGCGGGCGCGGTCGCCGAGGCAGTGCGCGGTTTTGTCGAGGCCGGAGCGACTGTTGAGGAAACGAATGTCGGCATCAAGCGCTCGCAGCGTGAGCTGAGCGATACATGGAACCGGCTGATCATGCCGCTGAACATCTCCGGGCTGGAAGGTCTCAAGGCGGCCGGGGTTGACCTGATGCGCGACCATCCCGAGGACCTGCCGCCCGAATACCGCCGATGGATCGAGATCGGCTATGGCATGTCGGTCATGGATGTCTGGAACGATCAGATCGTCCGCACGGAGATCTACGATGCCATCGAAGCGGTGCTGCAGAAGTACGACCTGCTGGTCACGCCCACACTCGCCTGTCTGCCGGTGAAGAACGCGACCGACGGCAACACGCTTGGGCCAACGCACATCAACGGCGAGGAGGTCGATCCTCTGATCGGCTGGTGTCTCACCTACCTCACGAACTTCTCGGGGCATCCATCGGCATCGATCCCGGCGGGTCTGGTCGAGGGCCTTCCGGTGGGGATGCAGGTCATCGGCCGGCGCGGGGCGGACGTGGACGTGCTCGCCGCCAGTGCTGCGTTCGAGCGCGTCCGGCCGTGGACCGATGCCTACAGCATCTGTGAGATGCGGCCCGTCTGATCATCCGGGTCGCCTACCGTGCGGTCGTATACAGCGCAGACTCGAGCCGCCGCGCGTTGCCACGACATCCTGGTGTCGGGCCCCACCTTGTTTGCCGAATGTTCCAAAGGTCGGTTTGATCCGTATCAGTGGATGGGCAGGCCACTCAAGTCAAGGAAGGAGGAGAGATGAGCTTCAGCATTGAGCGGTACAAGGAAGAGTCGAGGAAGCTGGACACGGGGGGTGTCGACTGGGCTGCGGTGACGGCGCACCCTCTGTCGAAGGGTGACCTCTTCTGCCTTCACTACATGATGGACATCGAAAACCACGTCCCCCTCTACCTGTCCCACCTGCTCGTCACCCGCGCGTGCATGGACCCGATCCTGACCGCCTTTCTCGCTTGCTGGAACTATGAGGAGCTTTGGCATGGCGAAAACCTCGGCAAGCTCCTCAACCTGTACGGGATCGAGTTCGACACGCAGAATCGGATCGCCAACGTTCGAGCTAACCTCGGCTTGCAGAACAGCGTCAGCATCCTGTCCACTATGGCGGGGTCATGGCTGCTGAAGGACTTCTCCGCCGTTTACCTGTCGATCGGCGCGATCAACGAGCTGTCCACGCTGACTGGGTACGGGGCTCTGATCCGGAAGTCGGGTCACCCGGTGTTGAGCGACCTGGTCAGCCGGATCATCAAGGATGAGCGCCGGCATTTTGCCTTCTACTTCAACTCCGCAAAGGAATGGCTCACCGGCAATGAGAAGGCGCAGCGAGTGGACAGGTGGATGCTCGACCGGGTGTGGGTTCCAGTTGGCCAGGGGGTCAAGACTCAGGAAGAGGTCGACGCGCTGGCCCTATACCTGTTCGACGACGAACAGGGCGAGCAGGACCTCATCAACCTTGACGAGAAGATCGGCAAGCTTCCGGGGCTCTCAGGAATCAAGCTGATGACCAAAGCCCTCTACGGCGCCCGCGAGCGCGCGCGCCGTATCAACAGGTGGGGTTGGCGCCTCATCGACAACGAGGAGTGGGCCGTGGCTCCGCCAAGCAGGCCGGCGATCGGCAAGCTGACCACTCGGCGCTCGGGCGGCGATGTCGCTGTGGCGGCCACGGTCGAGGGTTGATGCGATGACGTGGCGAACGCGAGACTGAGCGTAGGTGGGGAGCGGCGCGACGAAAGGGCTCGCCGACCCTGACCTTGCGGCCGCGCTGGTGGCCGGCAGCCAGGATGCGCTGGCCGAGCTCTACGATCGATACGCGCCGCTCGCCTATGGCGTTGCGCTGCGCGTGCTGGGCGATCCCGCTCGCGCCGAAGACGCCGTCCAGGAGGCATTCATGAGGATCTGGAACAACGCGGCGAGCTTCGATGCCCAGCGGGGATCATTGCGGGCGTGGCTGCTCACTGCTGTGCGCAACCGCTCGATCGACTACCTCCGAGGACGAGCCGGTCACGAGAGGCACGAGCTGGAGCTTCAGCCCGAGCTTGCCGAGGCCAGCCCGCGGTCCGATCCCTGGCGCCAGGTTTCGCTCTCGATGGAGCGCAGCGCAGTCCTCGAAGCGCTGAGCAGCATTCCTGCCGAGCAGCGGCAGGCTGTCGAGCTGGCGTTCTACGGAGGTTATTCCCATCGCGAGATCGCCGACATGACGCGCGTTCCACTCAGCACCGTCAAGGGCAGGATGCGTCTCGCCCTCGAGAAATTGAGCTCCTATCTCCAGGGCCGAGGTCTGGTCGATGTCTGAGCACGAAGAGCTCGAGGCGTCCGTGGCGGCATGGGTCCTGGGGGCGATGGACGCGGACGAAGCGGACGCGATGCGCGTCCACATCGAAGCGTGTCCGAGCTGTCGGGAAGCAGCCACCCGCCTTCGCAGGGCGGTGGGCTCGCTGCCTCTCGCTGCGGAAGAGGTGGCGCCGCCGGTGCGGCTGCGCGAGCGTGTCCTCTCCGCTGCGGCAGTGTCGAGAGGATCGGTTGCGCCCCCTGCCCGTGCAAAAGAGAGAGAACCTTGGCGGCCTTCCAGGGTTGTGCCGCCGGCTAAGGCTCCGCGACGACCAATCTCCATCTATGCCGCCGCTGCCGCAGTCCTGTTGGCGCTCCTCGTTGGCGTCGTCGCAGGTGACCTAGTCGGCAGGGGTATGGTCCGGCCGCCCTCCAGCACCGTAGCCCGCTTCACAGTCGTCGGGCACCAGGATCTCGGGGGCGCCAAAGCAACCGTGATCGACCTGAGGAGCGACGGAGTGGCGCTGCTCGATTTCACCGGCCTCCCGTCCCTGCAGCCTGGGAAGGTGTACGAGGTCTGGCTCATCACGGCGGGCGGGCGCGCAGACCCAGCGGCGGTGTTCGTGCCCGACAGCAACGGAGGCAAGGTCGTTCTGATCAACCAGTCGCTGAACGGCTACTCACAGATGGCCATCACAAGAGAGGTGGGCCCCGAAGGCTCAAAGGTCCCGAGCGAGCAGCCGCAGATGTACGGAACCCTTGCGTGAAACGGGAGCGCATGTCGTCGCTCCTCAGATTGCCGGCGAGGCTTGTCGGCTCGCAACCGGTTTGCCAGGAGGTCCATATCGGAAGGTGACCCTGACCGGCAAACGATGACCGGCCGCAAAGAGGCGGCCGGTCATCGGGCATTTCTTACGCGGACGGCGAGATTCCGAGAGCCAGCAGGGCGTTGACTGCATCGCCGGCCGTTGCGTAAACGACGGAGCGGTGGCCGGTGTCGCCAAGGGCGCCGCTGGGCGGAGAGGCGATGTCACCCTCGTAAAAGCGATCGTTGGGCGTCCGAGCGCCATTGATGTCGTTGATGAGCACCCGGTGCTCGCATTCGATCCCACAGATCTGGGCGGCCGCCTCGGCAACGAAGATGCCGAGAGCGGTTCCGTCGGTGGCGCCGGCCTTGACGGCTCCAAGGTACGCGCCGATGAAGATCGATTCGAGGCCAAGGCCCATCTTCAGCATCCTCGGTGCGGTCTCGAAGGTTCCCTCCGGAAAGTCGAAGTGGCCGAATGGGAAGGCGCCGCCAGATGACACGAGGGTCGCAAGGTGCGATGTCTCCTGGTTGAACGCTGCTCGGAAGTAGAGGGTGTGGGAGGCGTCGAGGAGGCGGTGCGTAGCAGGGTCGCCCGGAGTCGAATACGGCGATCCCGTCCCGAGCGAATTGCCGTAGAAGGCGATCCCGATCCGCTCGGCGCCGACTGCGGCGTTGACGAAGTCGAGGACCGGGCCTGACGCTGCGAAGGCGCTGGTGATTTTCCCCAGGCTCGCAGCCCCGACCGCGGCGGTGCCACCCACGAGCAGCATCTTCTGCATGAAGTTGCGCCGCGTTGCGACCGGCTTGAAGTGATCCACGCCTTTGAGGATCTGCTCCAGGCGCCCGCTCTCGGGCGTCGATTGGTCGGACATTTTTCATTCTCCCTGCAGCCGGTCCGGAGAATCGCGCCGCCGTTAGCCGCGAGCGGCGAGCTGGACTGCGCTGACACTTCCGCTACGTAAACCGCGGTCAGACAGATCATTTCGAGCGTCTTTTGCGGTCCAAAACAGTCAAGGTCAAGCCAAGCGGAACCACTTAAGGCAGTCCACTCTGGATAGCCAGCTATCATCGGCCGCGCTAGGCTGGTGGTGGCTTTCAGCAAGTGAGTGCGAGCTTCGTCGGACGGCGTGTCGAGCTGGCTGTCTTGGAATCCGTATGCTCGAACGCAGAGTCAGGAAGCCGGCCCGCGGCGGCGCTGATCTTTGGTCTACCTGGGTCGGGAAAGACGCGGCTGCTGGCGGAGCTGCGCAGCCGGCAACGAGCCACCCAGCTCAGCCTGGCGGGATACGAGGCCGGCACTCGAGTCCCTTTGGCGGCGGCCGGGGATCTGCTCCGGGCGCTTGGGAATGATTCCGGTGCCGGCGGTCTACTGAGTGAGCTTCTGTCCGCCACCGGCCTGGCCGTGGATCGTTCGCTCGAGCCCCTGCGGCTATTCGAGGCTGCTCGTCGCGCACTGCTCGGAGTAGAGGGTCCGATCCTTCTCATCGTGGACGACCTCCAGTGGGTCGATGAGCTCTCGCTGGCTCTGTGTTCTTACCTGGTCCGCTCAGCTGAAACAGAGCAGAAAGGGTTGGCTCTCATTGCCGCCAGCCGGCCCGCCGGCGGGGGCGCGGCCTTCCATGACTCGTTGATCAAAGAGCTGGGTTCTGACCGTGTGACAGAAGTGGAGCTTGGCCCGCTCGAACAGAATGAGGGTGTTCAGCTCATCCGGCAGCTGGCTCCCCAGCTCAGTGTGCAGCGAGCTACCGAGCTCTGGAAGCAATCGAAAGGCTCCGCATTCTGGCTAGCCATCCTTGCGCGGAACGACGGAGACTACGACCTTGCCGGCTACATAGGAATGAGGCAGCGTGAGCTCGGCAGAGACGCTGGCCGGCTGCTTGCGCTTCTCGCGGTTGCCACCCGTCCCCTGGCGGTCTCGGAGTTGGAAGCGATCATGGCCTGGGACCAATCCCGGACCGATGAGGCGGTCGCCGAGCTGGATCGGGCCGGCCTCACTGTCACGCAAGGCATCGCCGTGGACCTTGCCCATGACCTGATTCGTACGTCGGCGATGGCTCAATTGTCCGGCGTGCTGCAACGCGAGCTGCACGCCCAACTTGCAACATGGCTCGAACGCCAGGCCGGCGCCGACGTTCAGGTCCTGCATGAAGCACTCGTCCATCGCCGCGCGGCGGGTCTGGACGTAAACGAGCTGGCGCTGCGCGTTCTTCAATCGCCGCGGCGTAGGCTCCTCGGGCGAGAGGCACTTCAGGAGCTCGCGCGCATTGCCGACGCCAACGGGTTCTCAGAGCCACTCCGGATCGCACTTCAGTTGACAGTTGCGGAGCTTGCCAGTGAGCTCGGTGAGCATCAGATTGCCTTGGACCGATGGACGCCTCTGGCATCCAGCGTCTCCGATCGGACGCTCCGTGCTGCCGCATATCTCGCAGCCTCCCGTGCCGCTTTGCGCATGATCGATCGTAGGGACGATGCAGTTCCCCTGGTTGACCTCGCTCGCGACCAGGCCCCTGATGATCCTGTGCTGGCGATTGAAATCGAATCGCATCGAGCCAATCTGCTCCAGCTACTGAAGCACCGCGGAGAAGAGGGTCGAGCCGCCGCATTCCATGCGGCGGAAAAGGCTCGACAGCTCTGGGCCAATCCAGCCACTGAGATCACTTCGCGCGAACGCGATGCTTACGTGGCCGCCTTGCAGGGCGCCTTCGATTCCGCCGTGGTTGAAGAGGATGCCGCCGCACAGTTGCGCATTGCCGAGGAGATGACGCAGCTCGCTCGCGGTTCAGAAGAGGGCGCCATCTGGGCCGCACACAACAACGCTGCGGCCTTGATGTTCGTCGGCCGTGTCGGCGAAGCCATCGACAGCGGCCGGCGTGCCTGGAACCAAGCGCGCGAACGAGTGCTGCCGATGCTCTCACTCACAGCAGGGGCGAACCTGGCGAGCAAGCTGATCGACATCGGTCGGCTGGAAGAGGCGGACGAGGTCGTTTCGGAATGCGTTGAGCTTGAGCGTCGGGTTGCTGGGAGCGCGGAGCGCCTGGCGATGGGCAAGCTGGGCAACTGGTCGATCCATGATCTCCGCCACCAGATCTTGCTATCCCGTGGGGACTGGCGCGACGCCATCGCCAGTCTCGAGCGCGAACTGACGCTCCAGCCAGATCCCCACTTTCGTGTAGCTCTCCACTGGGGCATCTTTGTGTGGCTGGCCAGGTGTGCTGATGGAACTCGAAACCTGGATGTTGAGCGGCACGTTGCGGCAGGCCGGCAAGACTCCCTGGCCGCCGATTGCCGGCGATGCGGGCGCGAACTGGCGCTCAAGACAGCCGAAGCATTCGCCCGCCTGGGGCGCATGGAAGACGCAGAGCAAGAGCTGCATGTATGGGACGAGAATGGGCGTCCCGCGCATGTGAACGACGTGCTCTGGCGTAGGCATGTGGGGGCACTGATCGCGCTTGCCAGGCGCGACCCAGGTGGCATTGCCGAGCTGGAGGCGGTGCTGGCGGAGAGGAGGCGGCTGGGGTTGGTGGGCGCCTTGCTCTGGAACCGACTTGACCTCGCCACTGCATTGCTGGGCAGCGATCGCCGGCGTGCAGCAGAGGAGTTCCGACAGGCCGGTGACGAAGCCGCGGTGGTGGGTGCGGCAAGTGAGCAGCAGCTTGCGGAACTTGCGCTACGACGTCTCGGCGTCCGCACATGGCGGCGCGGTCGGGCGAGAGGCGGAGAAAGTGCGCTCGATCGGCTCAGCCAGCGGGAGCGGCAGATCGCGGGCCTCATTTCTGCCGGTCACAGCAATCCGGAGATCGCGAGCAGGCTATTTCTATCGCGCAAGACCGTCGAGCGTCACGTCTCCAACATCCTGGCCAGGATGGGTGCTCGTAACCGCACTGAGCTTGCCAGGCTGGTAAGCGCGCAGGAGCTGAGTCCGACCTCCCGCTGAGATCGCTGCGCTCCGCACGCAGGTGATGCGGAGAAATGAGGGAGCTCACCGATGAACGCCTGAGCCGGCCAGCCGAAGCTGTCCTCATGACGACCGCATCTGCAGCACCAACTGGTTGCGGCAGCAAGCCGTCTATGAAATAGGAGGTCGATTCGAATGCAGAACGTGAGTTTGGTCATCCGGCGTCCCGTTCCAATCGGCGCCGCAGCGGCCAGCGGGTTGCTGGCTTTCGTGGCCGGGGCGATAATCGCACTCGGCGCGACAGCTGCGGTCGCCGGGCTTTCCACGAGCCACCTTTCGAACGGCACGCTGTCGGTCGGAACTGTCGGTGGTGAGCTGATCGCTCACAACCGCTCCGAGGCGGGTCTAGTTGTCCCGGAGTCGGTCGGAGCGCAGCAGATCGCTCACAACCGGTCCGAGGAAGGCTGGGGATTCGGTAAATGATCTGCCTGTAGCCACACCCTTCCAAGAGGGATGGCGATGCAATCTGACGCGAAGGCTGGACTGCGTCCGGCCTTCGCACGCAACTTCGCCCACCTCGACAGCGAGTGGCGTGATCATCTCTCTGATCCCAGCGCATGCCGGCGGCCTGGGCTGTTAGCCCCAGTTGACGCCGCGGATTCACAATGATCATTCCATCGGCGATATTTCGAGGAATTCATGAGCACTATTCGGCCCTGTCGAGATGATGAGCGCAAAGTCATTCTCGCGATCATTAACAGTGCGGCCGCCGCGTACCGTGGGGTCATCCCGGCCGATCGGTGGCACGAGCCCTACATGTCGTCGCGCGAGCTCGATCGGGAAATAGCCGCCGGTGTTGCGTTCTGGGCCCATGAGGCGGACGGGATGTTGGTCGGCGTGATGGGGATCCAGCCGGTGCGCGACTTCGATCTGATCCGGCACGCCTACGTCCTGCCCGGGAGCCAGCGACATGGCGTCGGAGGTGTGCTGCTCGAGCACATCCGAGGCCTCGGCAAGCGACGCATGCTGGTAGGTACCTGGGCCGCCGCCGACTGGGCAATTCGCTTCTATCGTCGTCACGGCTTCCAACTGACCTCACCTGACCAGAAAACGGCGCTGCTCAAGGCCTACTGGACTGTGCCTGATCGCCAGATCGAGGCGTCGGTGGTGCTGGCCAATCCGCCGCTCGATGAGGATTCCACCGTTGTACCCGGTGGCTCGCGCCTCTAGCGGAGCGCCTCGAACTCCGCCTCGGTCAGTTCGATCTTCATCGCCGCCAGGTTCTGTTTTAAGTGGTCGAGCGACAGCGTGCCAGGAATCGGCAGCATCGCGGGCGAGCGCCGGAGGAGCCACGCAAGCGTGATCTGTCGCGCTGTCGCCCGGTGCCGCCCGGCGATCTCGGTGAGCGCAGCGCCCCCGTTCCCGCGCAGGGGGAAGAACGGTACGAACACAATGCCCTCGCCGGCGCAGTAGTCAACGACGCCCTCGTACTTGCGCTCCGAAAGGTTGTAGTGGTTCTGAACCGCGGCGATAGGCACTACCCGCCGGGCGCGTTCGATCTGCTCGATCCCGACCTCTGAGATGCCTACATGGCGGACCCTGCCTTGATCCCGGTACTCCTTGATCGTGGCCAGGCTTTCCTCGATTGGAGTCTCCGGATCGACACGGTGCAGGTAGTACAGGAAGATGCTGTCGGTCCGCAGCTGCCGCAGGCTTTGCTCCAGTTCGGCGCGCAGCGCCTCTGGGCGGCCGTGCCCAGCGCCACCGATCCCGCCTTTGGTTGCCACGATGCAACCTTCGGGGAACGGCGAGAGAGCCTCGCCGATTGTCCCTTCACTCTGTCCGCCCGTGTATGAGTGGGCGGTGTCGATCATCTGCACACCAGCGGCGACCGCCGCTCTGACAAACGCGACGTTGTCCCGAGTCTTCGTCAGGCGGTTGGTTCCCAAGCCGATCCGAGCCACGTCGATGTCGCCAACCTTCATGGACTTCTCGTTCATGATGGTGGCACCGACCCAGGCGCTGCACGGCTCCAGTCCCGAGACCGGCCGCGAGCATCTCGTCGGAGCTACCATCGGCCATCATTTGGGCGAGATGGCAGAGAAAAAACGGCGCGTCGCAATCGGAAGACCTGGCTAGGCTGTCTATCGCGACCTGACTTACTGGTTCTGCTCGGCAGGGTGCCAGGCTGAGTTCGAGGGAGCTCCCGAGAAGTACCTCCGGCCAATCGAAGCGTAGTGTCCCGCTCCGCTGGCGTCGTCCTGGCCGCCGGGTCGTCCCGGCGCATGGGGCGTCCCAAGCAGCTCCTCGAGGTCGGAGGGCGACCGTTGCTCGAGGTGATCGTGGCTCATGCCTGCGGCTCGCGGTTGGACGAGGTGCTCGTGGTGCTTGGAGCCGAAGCTGATCAGATCCGCGAGCTCTTGGATGTCGGTCGGGCGCGGGTCATCGTCAATCCCGATTACGCATCTGGCATGGCCTCATCGCTGCTGGCGGGTATCGCTGCCTTTGGTAACGAGGTCGATCGGGCGGTGGTCATACTCGGCGACCAACCAGACATCAGCAGCAAGCTGCTCGACGCGCTCCTCGACCTCCAGGAACGATCGGCCCTGCCCGCTGCTGCGCTGAGCTTCGACGGCCTGCTTCATCCACCGGTCGTGCTCGCCAGAGAGCTCTGGCCCGGCCTGAAGACCCTCGAAGGTGACGTCGGCTGCCGCGCGCTGATCAGGGAGCGGCCCGAGCTGGTCGCGACGCTCCCCGTCCGTGAGGGTCACAAACACCCGGCGGACATCGACACACCCGAGGACTACGACCGCCTCGTCAAGCACCAAGCGGGTGCCGCTAGCGCCATGGTTTCGCCCGATCGAATGAGCGACTCTCGCCCGGTGGGTGATGACGAACGCAGCCGTGGCGACGCGCCTGAGTCATCGGGATAGGCTCGCGCGCCCTCATTTTGGTTGGAACCCTCACCCCGTCCGGGGGAGGAGTTGGGGTGGGGGCGTTAGCCGGCACATCCTCTTATATATGAAAGGGGTGGCCAGGACCGCTCTTCAGTCGTCAGAGGTGGGACAGAGCTGAGCAAACGAACCGTTGCGCTCGTCGACGGCGCGTGACATAACAAGGGCCGTGAAGGGCTACCAGCCGATGGACAGCTTCGACGAGGCGGCCG
>JALYYG010000160.1 GCA_030946685.1 Candidatus Dormiibacterota bacterium
GCGATCGGGAGCGAAGCCAGCCTCAGTAGCGCCTGGCCGGTGCTGAGCCCCGAGCCATCCACCGCCACCACGCGCTGCTTCATCACGGCACCGCCGAGCGTGCGGCCCGAGACGCTCCAGCATGCGATGTGATAGCCGGCGGCGACGCCGAACAGCAGCGGAATACGCCGGCGGCGCCCCATCAAAGCTGCGAGGGCGACGCAGAGACCGACATCGATTGCTGCGGCGGCAAGACGCCTGGCAGGGTCTGATGGCCTCCCTGGTACCGGCTGCCTACCGCGCACACGGAGCAGGTGAAGCCGCGTCCACAGGTGGTGGATGGGAAGCTGCGACAGGACATACAGGGCGCGCGGCAGACGCGGTTGGTAGCCCTCCACTGAATCCACCAACCGGCCGTAAAGCGCCTCGATTCGCATTTGGCCGCCGGGAGCGCGCGCCAGCAGGCCGCCTTCGATGGGCCACTGGACGCTGGTTCGTGTCACCCTGGCAGGACCGAAGCGGAGCAGCTCGAGCGGGCCGAGGAACAGCGAATTGCCCTGCGCGCGCACGAGGCCGAGGGTCAGCGTCGGGATGTCCGCCCAGAAGCTGTCGTTGAGCGCCTGGCCGCTGACATGGTTCGGCATCGCCACCGAGTCCTCGATCGCAACTCTGCCTTCCGTCCAGCGCACCCGGATAGTGTCCCGCTCCGGACACTAGTCTTGGGCAAATGGGGCGGCGCGAGTTCTCGGCGGAGGTGACAATCAAATGCCCACCTGAGCGGGCATTCGACTACTTCGCCGATCATCGTCACGTCGCAGCCGTTCTTGAAGGGGTCAGCGAGTGGGAGCCCATCGGTTCCAAATCGCAAGGGGTCGGCGCTCGCTACGAGGTCGAGATGGTCGCCCTGGGCTTCCCGCTCAAGAGCGTGCTTCGGCTCAATCGATGGCGCCGCCCGCACGAGATCGGTTGGGTGTCCGAGTCGGGCCTGATCAAGCAGGAAGGGGGCTTCACTTTCACCAAGGTCAAGGGAGGCGTACGCGTCGTCCTGCACATCGCCTACACGCCTCCCGGCGCGATGTTCGGAGCCGCCGTCGCCGGCCGAGTGGATGGGGTGGTCCGGCGACGGATGCAGACTGCGCTTGAAAGGATCCGAGATGTCCTGGAGTCGTGCTGAGGGGTGGTTGCTCAGTTCTACGTCCCCTCCGGCGTGCTTTGCGCGCCACCTCCCCGGGGAGCGGGGAGCACGCCATGTCAGGCCACTTGGCGGACCTCCTAGAGTTGACGCCGTGCGGTTGAGCAGCGAGGCGCGGGCGGTCCTGGGCAGCGCCCCGATCGGGATGCTGGCGCTGCGCGCAGGCCGATTGCCTGTCGTCAACCCGGCGGCCTTCCATTTCGCTTCAGGCTCGCTGTGGATGACGACCTCCCGCTACGCGGCCAAGATCATGAGCGCCAAGCGCGATCCGCGCGCCGCGTTCCTCGTCGATCGCGGCTCGCAGGCTGTGCTCCTTCGCGGCGCCCTGGAGGTTTACGACCCGCTCTCGGTGTCAAGCCAGGTCCGTGCCATGCTCGACGGCCCGGGCTACTTGCTCGGGATGGCCGGATATGCGCTCAAGAACGCGACCTACTTCGCCGGATACCTGCTCGATTTGACACACATCCCCCGCGAGTGGCTGCCGTACAACCGGGTGGTGCTGCGCCTGCGGCCCAGCGACTCGGAAGTGATCGATGTCCCTCCATTTCCCGCCGCACAGGCTGCGCGCGTGCCGGCGGTGCCTGCTGAGGTCAGCCGCCGGCTCGCCGGCGTGCCGCGAGGTTACGCGTGCTGGCTTGAGGGCGGGATGCCCGTCATCCGGCCGGCCTTGTGGGAGGTGGAGCATGGCGTGTTGACAGTCGCGCCGAGCGCCGGCAAGGTGCGGTCGGGTTCGGTGGGCGCGCTGGTGGTCGAGTCGCACCATCGCTTCCGGCCCTCATTGATGGTCGGCGCTTGCGTGCGGGGCACGTTCGGAGCCACCGCTGACGGGTCTGGCATCGGGGAGCGGTACGGAATCGACCCCGCCGAGGTTCCCAACGTCGTGGAGCTGCAGCCAGAGCGCGTCACATCGTGGCGGGGTTTCGCGATCGCGACCGCCATACCGCGTGCGGCTCGCCACCTGCGAGTGGTCCAGGCCTGAGCCAAGCATGGCGAAACCCCCGACTCCTGACGTCCGGATCCGACGCTGGGCGGCGGGGCGGTGGACGGAGGCGCCGGACATGGTGGTCACCGAGGAGCCTCTGCAGCTGATGCTCGACGGCGAGGCGCTTTCGGTCGTCATGCGCACGCCCGGCGAGGACATCGAGCTCTGCCTTGGATTGATGTTCGCAGAGGGCATCGTGCGCTCGACGAAAGAAGTGCGCATGATCCGGATAAGCGCCGAGGCGGGTGAGCACGAGGAGGGGGTCGCGGTGGAATCCGTGCTGGTGGAGTCGAACCAGGTGGACGTCCAGCTTGCAGGCCAGGCGCGCCGCAAGCCCGAACGTTCGATGCTGTCCAGCTCGGCCTGCGGCGTCTGCGGCACTGTGATGATCGAGGATCTGCGCCGGGACCTGGCGGTGCTGCCTTCGGGCCCGACCGTGGATCCCGCTCTCCTGCCGGGCCTCGTCGACAGATTGCGCTCCGGCCAGGGTGTTTTCGAACGGACAGGAGGGCTTCACGCAGCCGGCCTTTTCACGCCGGGCGGCGACCTCGTTTGCCTCCGCGAGGACGTTGGGCGCCACAATGCGGTCGACAAAGTGGTCGGTCGCGCTTTCCTGGATCAGCGGCTGCCCGCCAACGACTCGGTGCTCGTGGTGAGTGGGCGAGCTGGGTACGAGATCGTGCAGAAATCCATCACCGCCGGCATTACCGTCCTCGCCGCGGTTGGCGCTCCCTCGAGCCTCGCGGTCGCGCTGGCTCGGGAGTTCAACCAGACCCTGGTCGGGTTCCTCAAACGTGAGCGCTTCAACGTCTACTCCGGTGCGGAGCGGCTGGCGATCAATACAGAGGTCTGAACGATCACCCGGAGCCCGCATCCACGAGCTGAAGCCATAGCGCGGTCTCTTCGATAATCGAGCTGTGATCTCGGTCCTGGCTGCACGCCCGGCCCTGCGCGCAGCTTTGATCGGCGGCTACATCCTGCTTGTCGAGTGGACCCGAGCTCTGACTTCGAACCTGCCCGGCGCGGCCGCTGCGGCCCTGGTCCTCGGTGGAAGCGCGCTCGCTCTTACAGTGATCGGCTGGCCGGCGGACCGCCTCGGCCTCGGCACGTCGAAGCTTGGATTGCGGATCCTGGGCGGGCTGGCGCTCGCGGCTGTGCTGCTTCTGCCGGCTGCTGTGCGGGCAGATGCCGCACCAATCCTTCCGGCCTCGCTGGCGCTCGCAGCAGTGACTGTTTCAGTCGCGCAGGAGCTGGCATTTCGGGGGGCGCTTTATGCGGCGCTCGACGAGGCCGGCGGGGCGCCGCTCGCCATCGTCGGCAGCACGCTCGCCTGGACGGCGGCCCACGCTCTTTCCCATCCACCGGCTTTTCTCGGCGCAGTGGCCGCCGCCGGCCTGCTGCTCGCCCTGTGGCGCTGGGCATGCCGCGACCTTGTCGCGCCGATCATCGGCCATGTCATCGCGGATATCGGACTGTGAAGCGCCCCATCCTCATCGCTGCGGCCGCCGCCACATACCTGATGGCGGCCTGGATGGTGGCTCCCGGCTTCTATGACGGGTTCACGCCACCGCAGCCCTACGCCTGGACCTCGCCTCCACCACAGGCCGTCCGGGGTAACGTCCAGCCTCGATCGGGTCACGCTGACATCAACGTCATCGGAGGTGTCAGCGATGCGGGCTCCGTCTACACCGACGACGGGTGCCCGCTCACCTGCTCGCCCCAGGCGGTAATCGGGTTCTTGCCCGGCGCTTTCGACGCGAAGGGGAAGACCAGGATCTCGGTCGACATCAAACCGGAATCGACCTTCCCGCCTGCGATCGGCCTCCACTTCGCCACCAACGTCTACCTGATAACGGCCGACGCGCCGTTGATCAAGCCTGCCAACCTCGACGTGCGTTACTCGGACCTCGTCCCGGCACCGAGCACCATCTATCTCGCGGTCGATCCGAACGGAGCCTGGAAGTCCATCGGCGGCTCGGAAAGCCAGCAATTTCTCATCGCGACCGGCACCAGCCAGCTCGGCTTCTTTGCGGCGGGCTATCCGGGAAACTCGACCCGCCCCTCGTCGAGCGCCAGTCAGCTGCTGCCGATCGGGGTGGCCGTCCTCATCCTGGCTGTCCTGGTCGCCGGGATTCCGCTGGCGATGGTGCGCCGCCGAAGGGCCGCCGGCGAGGTGGAGGATCCCGATGAGGAGGACTCTTGATCTCCAAGCCGGCCTTTATGCCATTCGCCAAGCGCTGGACAGGGTCGCCTCGGATGCCGCTGACATGGTCGGAAGTAATTGAGTTGTGTAGAGGAGACAGGACGTACTACTCCTCGTACTTGACTGCCTCGAAGAGGTTGCCGCAGCGCCGGCATCGATACTGAAGCGTCATCGCCTGAGTCCCGAACAATGAGATGACCTCCGCATCTCGTTCAGAGCAATGCGGGCAGCGCGGATCCGAGCGCGGCTCGTTGCCCTCTTGGTCAGCCTTCTTTCGCCGGGGCAACCGCAAACTTCTTCTCTTCCAGGCCGCGCAGCATCGCAAAAGTAGGCTCGTCGATGGCCCCGGGCCGGCTGCGCCGGCGCACAGGATCCCAGACCTTCCAATCCATCCGGATCGCGGGCGCCTTGGTCTCCAGGTTCTCCTCGAGTTTGAATCGCAGCTCTGACGGGCCCATGCTCAACCGGCCTTCGCGGTGAAGCGCCTCGGTCTCTCCGTCGGGAGGCCCAAACCACTCGAGTGCCTCCTGCCATGCGAGGGTTAGCGGCGCGGCGTCCACGCCTGACTTCAACCAGCTCCGGCCGTGGAGGAAGTGGTAGCGCTCCTCCATCAGCATCTTCCTGAGTCGGTGCTGCAGCACCTCGACGGAGCCGTTGACGCAGGCCTCGATCATCACAGTGAAGGCCGTGTCGAGGATTGCGTTGGCGGCGACGAACTGCGCCCACTCGGTCCACGGCTCATCGAAATAGGGGAGCGAGCGCAAGCTGCCCGAATCGGTCTCTCTTTCCCGCCCTCGGGGGTCTGCACCCAGCGGTTCCAGGCAGCCGTACAGGACCCGGCTGTGGCCGAGGTCGTCGAGCCCCATCGCCGCGGCGGCGATGTCCGCCTCCAGCGACGGAGCGCGTGTCGCCCACTCGGCGTAGCGGAGCCCAAGCATCTGCTTGTTGTCGGCGATGCTGAGCACGAGGTCCGAGAGGCTCATGTCTCTCCGGGCTGCCAGAGCTCGATGATGTCGTCCTTGCGGACGATCGCCATCTCGACCCAACGCTCCTCGTCGTAGGTCGCGCGGGCGTAAGCGACCGCGAGGTCGTCGTCCGGAGCGACGACGCTGCCGACCTGGTGCAGCGGCTCCACTCGCGTCTTGCGCGCAAACACCTCGTATTCGACCGCGTCGCCGCTGACGCGCTTGTAACTCGTCAAACCGCCAGGCCCCAGGCTTCGAGCGCATCCCGGCCGGCCTGCGTCATGCGCGCCACCGTCCACGGCGGATTCCAGACGACGTTCACGCGGACCTCGCGGACGCCTGTTTCGCGCAGTAGGCGCTCCCGCACGTCATTGAGGATGAAATCGGAGGCCGGGCAACCCATCGCGGTGAAGGTGAGGTCGACTTCCACCAGGCCACCCTGCTCGGTGATTCCGTAGATCACGCCGAGGTCGACCAGGTTCACCGGCAGCTCAGGATCCTGGACTTCCCCGAGGGCAGCCCAGAGTCTTTCGTTCATATGCGCCCTGCCTGCCTCCAGCTCACGACCCGTTCTTGTGATGAGCCTTGCGGAACTTGTGGAACTCCTCCTGGAACATGGCGACCATCTCGGCGTTTCGGGGGCCGCGGTCGCGCCAGCGCACCAGCACGTCGTCCCAGGAGATCGGCTTGTTGAAGTCCCAGCGCTTGGCCTCGGCGTCGAACTCGCACGGGAACGGATAGTCGAGCTCCCACACATCCTTGCCGTCCCTGGTCTCCTTGTGCGACGGGACCTTGATCCCGATCTGCTCGCAGTAGGGCACCACCATCGAGAGCCACCACTGCCGCAATTGGTCGTTGGTGAGACCTTTCAGCCGGTACTCGAGCTGCGTCGAGTGCATCTTCAAGCTGTCGGGCAAGCCGAACCACTCCACGCTCAGTGGGAACATCCAGTCCACCGCTCGCTGCAGCTCGTCCTTGGCCGCTCCACCCGCCTGGCTGATGCGCTTCATCCACGTGCGGCCGTTACGGAGATGGAAGTTCTCCTCCGCCATCACCTTGTTCAGCCCGCGCTTCCACGGCCCATAAGAGCACTTCTCGTGGATGTCGCCGAGGAGGCAGAAGCCGGCCTGGTCGTACATGCCGTTGGCGACCACGAGCTCGGTCCAGCTGTCGAGGGGGACGTCGAATGCGTATGGGTAGCGGAAGCTCTTGGGATCGCGGCTGAAGATCAGCTTCTCCTGGTCCTCGCCCAGCTCTTCGAGGATGTGATACGCGATGTGCGCGTGGGCCAGCTCGTCCTGGATGATCGCGATGCCGGTCATGAATGCATTGATGGACGGCGCCCGCTTGGCGGCCAGGTAGTAGGCCGGCGCCGAGATCAGCTCTGTGTCCCCGGAAACGATGAGGGTGTGCTTCAGCTCGCGCAGGTACTCAGGAGTCATCTCCCGAGGGGACTCGATCAGCTCCCCGGACTTTATCATCTGGTCGAACTCGGCCTGAGTTGGCACCTTGCTCCATTCTCTGACAAACCGGGGCGGGTAAAATCGTGATTCCTTACCGGGCCGAAGACTCTTTGCCCGCACCGTGGTGGCTATAGCTCAGCATGGCAGAGCACCAGATTGTGGATCTGGCTGTCGCGGGTTCAAATCCCGCTAGCCACCCCATACCGCTACTTTTTGAACTCCTCCGCCTCGGCCGCTGGCGGCGGGTGGGCGAGACTAGCGATCGACGCGCCGCCTCATTCAAGACGCGCCCGCCTGCCGGACTTTGGAAGGCTCGGCCGGCCGGACGCGGCCCGCGCGCTCCCTGGCGATCTCCTTGAGCCGGTCCCACGCCGGAGACGAGGAGCCGGTCGACGTTGCGATCAGTTGGACGATGCCCGGGTCCGCGGCCGGCTGCTTTCTGATCGTGAGGGCGGGGTCGCCTTGCCTCACGAACCACCGCTCGGAGCGGTCGGCCAGCGCCCCAAGGCGCGGGTCGTCCGCAGGCCAGTCGAACGCCGCGTCGTATTCGAGGTAGATCGCAACGAACTCCGGATCGTCGATCGCCTCCAGCTTGTCCGCAAACCAGACAGCGGCCGCTTTCGGCGAGGCGGACTGGAGCAGGATCCAGCCGTCGCGCTCCATCTGCACGGCGCGCCGGCTTACGCCAAGTTCGCGCAGCCGGTCGAGGTAGTCGGCGACATCTGACGAGACGAAGAGCCGGTCGCCGGCGCTAAGCCGGGCGATCCGCTCGCGGGTGCGGCGCAGTTCCTTGGCCCGCTCCTGCAGGTTACGGTCGATTTCGGTGATCGCCGCGCCGAACCGATCGGGGCCGGCGGCGAGCAGCTCCTTGATGCGGGCGAGCGGCACGCCGGCCTCGGCCAGCGTTTTGATCTTAATCAGGTCGATTGCATGTTCGGCGCTGTAGCGCCGATAGCCTGACGAGTCACGCGACGGCTCCTCGAGCAGGCCGCGCTTGTGGTAGTGGCGGACGGCCTTGATCGTCACGCCGGCATAAGCGGCGATCTGGCCGATCGTGATCATTTGCTTCGGATCATGTCACCGGGTACCTCGGCGGAACGCGGCCTGCGCCCAGAGATATGAGACCAGCGCGATCGCCGCGCACCAGGCCAGAGCCAGGTAAGGGGTGTTGCCGACTGGCGTGCCGGTGAGCAAGGCGCGCAGGCTGTCCACCACCGCGGTGAACGGCTGGTTCGCGGCGAACCAGCGCACTCCGGCAGGCATTGAGTCGGCCGGCACGAAAGTGCTGGACAGGAATGGAAGCAGGAACGATAGGGGCAGCGTGGAGCCGTTCGCGCCAGCGACGCTCTTCGTGACCAGGCCGATGGCCGCGGACAGCCAAGCCAGGGAAAATGAGAACGCTGCGACGATTCCGACAACAGTGAACCAGTCCGCGACCGAGGCCTTTGGCCGGAATCCGAGCAAGAGTGCCACCCCGGTGACAGCGGCGGTGGCGACAAGCATGCGCAGGACGCTGACGCCGACATGGCCAGCCAGCAGCGCACTGCGAGTGAAGGCCATCGTGCGGATCCGGTCGACAAAGCCACCAGTCGTGTCCATGCTTACGTTGATCGCCGCGGGCCCGCAGCCCGCCGCTACCGTCATCACGATGATGCCGGGCACGAGATAGTCGACATACAGTGCTCCTCGCGCCGCGGCACCGAGCCCGTGGCCGAGCGTCCCACCGAGGATGTAGTCGAACAACAACAGCATTACGACCGGCACGAGTATCGCGCTCACGATTAGCAAGCGCAGGAGCCGGATGCTGTGCTTGATTTCCCGCCAAAGCATGGTGACGGAGTCCTGGGCGGCGATTGTCAGCGTGGTCAAAGCGATCATTGGGTCTTCTCCCTGGATTTGTTGCCGGTCACTGCGAAGAACACGTCGTCGAGGTCCGGTGTGTGGATGGACAGGTCATCCACGGCGACGTCGTCGCCGAGGCGGGCGAGCACGTTGCGCAGGGATCGGATGCCACCCTCATTCGGTATCCGCAGCACGAGATTTTCGTCGTCGCGCGTGACTTGACCCAGCTCTCGCGCAGCCTTGTCGAGCGAGGCGACATCAGCAAAGCGCAGTCGGATGTGCGCGCCGGTCAGGCGCCGTTTCAGCTCCTCCGGCGTGCCCTCGGCCACGATGCGGCCATGGTCGAGCACCGCGATGCGGTCGGCGAGCTGATCGGCTTCCTCGAGGTACTGGGTGGTCAGCAGGATGGTGACGCCCTCGGCGACCAGGCCGCGGATGAGCTGCCACATGATCTGGCGGCTCCGCGGGTCCAGGCCGGTAGTGGGCTCGTCGAGGAAGATCACCCGTGGCCGCCCCATCAGAGTCATCGCGATGTCGAGGCGGCGCGTCATGCCGCCGGAGTAGGTGGCCGGCGTCTGCCTTGCCGCCTCGGCGAGGTCGAAGCGCACGAGCAGCTCGGCGGCCCGCACGCGCCGCTCGGCCGCCGGCAGGTGCAGTAGGCGCCCCATGAGGAGCAGGTTCTCTTCGCCTGTCAGCAGGTTGTCTACTGCGGAGAACTGCCCGGTGACCCCGATCACCCCACGCACCGCGCCGGCTTCGCTGCGCAGGTCGTGCCCTATGACGGTGGCCGTGCCGGCGTCCGCCTGGATCAGGGTGGAGAGTATCCGTACGATCGTGGTCTTACCGGCTCCGTTCGGCCCGAGCAATGCGAAGACCTCTCCTTCGCCGATGGTGAGGTCGACGCCGTCGAGGACGACCTTCTCCCCGTACGTCTTGTGCAAGCCGGTAACGGAAATCGCCGTGCGTGTCGGGTGACTGGTCAGTGCGTTCATGTGCCAAGGCTCGCACCTTGACCTAGGGTCAATGTCAAGCCCCTAAGCGCAGCCGCTTACGAAGTCTGTGGAGCCCGTCCCCAGATCTTTGGGATCGCAGTCCGTGCTTACGGCCGGGAAGCCTTACGGGGCGACGCCGACCCTACAACGGACCGTACGTGGACTGACCGCTAGGTCGACTTGGCCTGCCCTGCAGCAGGGTGAGGATCTTGTTCTGACCCTCGAGGATCTCGATCGATTGCGCGGCCAGCTTGTGGATGGCGTCCAGGGTTTCGTGGTCGGTTTCAGCGCGTGCGTCGCTCGCGGCTGACTGGACGTTCTGGCCGACCATGATGGCGACCATCGCCAGCGCCTGGAAGATGCCTCCAACGATCAGCAGCATGAGGGCGAACGGGTAGGGGTCGAAGCCGAGCGGGCCCAGCTTCGAGAGCAGCATCCAGCCTCCGATGAAGACGATCAGGAAATAAAAGAACCACATGTTGCCGACGCCGTTGGTGATCAGTAGCGCCAGCCACTTGTTGAACCCGCTGTGGGGATGCACGTCGTTGTTGCGAATGAGCTTGTGTTTCATGCGGTACAGCTTCCGCCAGACGAGACCCGCATGAGCGAGGATGCGCGAGAATTGCGCGCGTGGCCCGACCGTCGATGTTCGAGTTTGCCGGCGGTGGTCCCGCCTTTCTCGCGCTTGCTGCCGCGTTCCACGAGCGATGCCTTCAGGACCCTGAGTTGAACCACCCGTTCTCCCAGACACATAATCCCCAACATGTCGAGAACCTGGCCGCGTATTGGGCAGAGGTTTTCGGTGGTCCAGCGCGCTACTCGGAGGCACATGGAGGTCATTCGGCGATGATCAGCATCCACGCCGGTCACGGCGCCGGGGACGACTACGGCCCACGCTTCGTCGCCTGCTTCATGCAGGCGGTTGACGACGCACACCTTCCTGACGACCCCGATTTTCGGAAGAGCCTCCGCTCGTACATCGTGTGGGCGACGCGAGATGTGCTCTCCTACTCGCCGCCCGGGGCCAAAGTGCAGGCGGGCATGTCGGTACCAAGCTGGTCCTGGAACCGCACCGAGTAGCTCGCCACTAGACTCAGGCTGACATGCAGAGCATCGCGATCATCCTTCGCGTGGCGGCTGACCGCATCGCCGAGTTCGAGTCGATGTTCCAGGCGGAGGAGGTACCGATTTGGGACGACTTCACCGCCCGCGGCCTGTTCAAAGAGTGCAGCCTGACGCGCGTCACCGGCGGCGGCGAGACGCCAGAGGGCATTCAGGACTATATCCTCCACATCGTTGCGACCGAGGAAGGTCACACCGCGCATGATCACGATCCTCGGTTCAATTCGTTTCTGGAGCGGGCCAAAAAGCTTCAGCCAAGGCCCCCTCTGGTCTGGTTCGGCGACGCGATCTTCGAACGCCGGGGCTGAGCCCCGGCGCCGGCGACGCGTTGCTCGGGCGGGTAAGCGCCGCGAGGCCGGCGTCCAGGGCCGCGATCAACCGTTGCGCGTCGCGAGAGTCGAAGGGCTCGACCGCAATGGACAGGCTCAGAATCCCGCCAGCGTAACGGGGCCGAACGAAGTAGCGTTTAGAAGAGCGATAGCGTGGCACGAATCAGAATGGTCCCCGAGTCCGAGGCGGACGGTCCGCTGGCCGAGGTGTATGCAAAGGCCAAGGCACTGAGCCCGATCGGCATCGTTGCGCCAATCATCCAGACCATGAGCCTGCGGCCGGATTTCCTGGCCGCCATCCAGGCCGCCTCGCGCATGCATTTCACCGACGGTGCGCTTTCGCGAGCGCAGCACGAGATGATCGCGTCGTACGTTTCCGCTCTCAACCGGTGCAGGTATTGACTCAGCTCACACACGTGGTTCCTGCAGTTGCAGGGCGAGGCGTTCGAGGGGGTGGCAGACGCACTCCGCGACGGTGACCTCGACGCCGCCGGCCTGCTTCCTCCGGAACGCCTTCTGCTGGAGTTCGCAGGCACCATAAGCCGGGCGGCGTACCGCGTCACCGACGAGCAGGTCCAGGGCTTGCGTGACGTGGGCTGGACCGAGGAGCAGATAGCCGAGGCCGCATACGTGGCCGCCCTGTTCAGCCTGTTCGTCCGTCTTGCCGACACCTTCGGCATCGAGCCGCCGGCCGTTTACGAACCGAACGGCATACCCGGCGCAGTGGCCCGCGATCAGAGCTGAGTTGCAGCGTCGCGCGCCTGTCGTCGGTCTTTAGGGGGCAGGGGCCAGGTCGGTGTAGTCGTTGATGATGACCTGGCTGGCTCCGTCTGGGGAGGCGGCGAGTCCCCAACTCTTGGCATATGGCGAAGTTGCCTGTGAGAGCACATTGCCGGACGCGCCCATAGTGGTCAGGGTAGCCGTGCCATGCAGGCTGACCCCGACCAACCGCGCACCCTGGCTGCTGAACTTGGGCAGGTAGAGTCTGAGGCTGACCTGGTCGAAACTGTAGGTCTTCAGGATTGTCTTCCGGGCAGCAACGTCCTGGTTGACAACGTCTACGAATTCCTTGAGGCCGTCACCTTGGGCGCCCATTTCCGCCAATTTCAAGTCATGGGAGCGACGCGCCTCGGACTCGATGATGAGGTCCAGCACCACGTAATGCGCCATCTTGGCGGCTGCCTGCGGTGTTATGGAGGGGTCGAAAGCAGTCACGTTCGAGGCGATGCTCACCGTCGGTATGGACGGCAGGATCCACACGCGCGCCGACCCCGAAACTGGCCCTGAATTCCCCGCCGGCGGTAGGGCGGTGCCCGCTGTGCTGGAGACCCATTCCGCGATCGCAGGACCTCCCCCCACCTTGAGCGTGACCGTAGGCGTCGAGCCGTCCACCAGCCCGGCCGCCGGCTCCGGGCTGTGCGTTGAGAGATCCGCGGCGACGGGCACGGCTCCGATGCTCAACACGGCGACTGCGACGGCGGCAGGCACTTGCCATCGGAACCGGCCAAACATCCATGCAAGCCCGCCTTCCTCTGCCTCTAGCGGTGCCAGGAAGCTGACCAGCGCAAATCTGAGCGCGCAAGCGATGACCAGGCTCGAGAGGATTGCGGTCTTGGTCCAGAACTCGAGCGACGTGGGGCCCAGCAACAGCACGGACAGGACGGCCACGACGATTCCGAAGACGACCCTGCCCACCGGCCCATCCGGCACGGTCCTTGGATCCGGAATCATGAACAGCGCGAAGATCAGTATCTCCGGCGATGTGACCAGGACCTGCCAGAGCTCCCGGCCGCACATGGGAGTCACGTGCCAGCTGGCGACCATGCAGTGGTCCGGGACCGGAGCCAGCGCCAGGGCTGTGAATACCGCGAATGCGGCCATGAAGGCCAGCACCAGCCCTAGCATCTTCAGCTCCCACGCGATCAACAGCCCCCCTCCAATGAGGATGGCGTAGGTCACGATCATCCACAGGCCCATTGGGATCCACCACAAATCCAGCGGCTCCGTGTGTTGCGGACCCAGAACCACGAAGGCGAGGACCAGCGCCACGTTGGAGGGGTTGAAGATATGCCGTCCGCGCCAGCGGATCAGGTACTTCGACGCCATCCCAAGCGCCACGACGCCGATGAAGATCTCGATTCCGTGGGTGCTCCACCACTGGCCGTGGAGGGTGCCCGGCACCCGAAGTATGAAGGCCGTGCTGTTCCCGGTCAGCAATCCGCTGGCCGGCCACATGATGGCCTTGTCCTTGAAGAAAGCGACGACAAATTCGATCAATGCGCCGGCTGCGAGGCAGGCCAGAATCTGAGCTACTGAGAGTCGGAAGCCCAATACGGTCTGTCCCAGCACCTGGAGCGTCAGCAGAACCGCGGCCACGTGCAGCCGGGGGTCGCGGATGGTGGGCAGGATGACCAGGTACTCGCGGCCGCGAATGTGGGCCGTCCTGCGCTTGGCGCCGCCGGCGCTGGGCGGGCGCCTGGAGTCGGCGGGACGGCCGATTCCCTGCGGAGGCGCTGCGTCGGTGCTCGCCACGGTTCGGGTAACGGTCATAGTATGCAACCCGTTACAGAACCGAGCGCTTTGGCCCCTTCTGGTTCACGTTCGCAGGCGAGACGCGGCGCGCTGGCTGTGGTGGCCGGAGCCGTGGTCCTCACCGCGCTCTCCGCGTGTGACCTTCCCTTCAGCCTCGGGCAGCCAACGACGCGCGCTCTGGAGAACGGAGCCGCGGACACCCTCGCCGCGGCCAACAGCTTCGAGATCATCGGCTCCTACAGCGAATCCGGTAGCCGGTGGTCGATCGACCTGCACGTGGCACGCCAGAAGGTCGGGTCGGACAAAGAGCACGTGGTCGTGAGCTCGGCTGACACGAAGCTTGAGGCGATCATCGTCGGCAACGACGCCTACTTTCGTGGAAACCAGTTCCTGTCTCAGCACATGGGCAGCGATCTGCTTTCCCGGAACCTGGTCAAGGCGGCCGGGAACGCCTGGTGGAAGGGCTCGGCCGGCCACGTGCCCCGCTTGCCGGACTTCACCGATGGAAGCACCTTCAGGTCGACGTTTCTTGGGACGGTCGTGTCACAGCGTTCCGATCATGTGTCGGTGGACGGGGTTAACGCGGTCGAGCTGTCCGGCTCCAGGGCGGATGTCTTCGTCGGTGCCAATCCCCCGTACCACGTGCTTCGAGTGCACCTGAAGAAGGGCGTCGTGGTCGACGGCATCAGCGAGGGCGACTTCCGGTTCGCCAATTTCGGCCAAAACCTGGAGATCTCGGCGCCGGCCGACGTGATCGATTTCTCCAACCTCTCCACGTTGCCGCCGATCTACACGGTGGTGTCGGTCGACACCTCGGGATGCGGCTCTCCGTGTGCCGTTTCCGCCCTGCTCAAGAATCTGGGCGGAATCCAGAACGCGCAGGCGCCGTCGACCATAACGTTCACGATGACCGGAACCGCCTCGGGACAGGTTCTAGGCACCTGCCAGGCACAGGTCAAACCCGACGTCGGATATAACGCCACGACCACCGTTGCGTGCAGCATCGGCAACGTGAACAGTCTGAACGTGAACTCCGCGACGGTCACCGCCACGGCCGACAACCCCGGTCGTGCCTGAACCACAGAAATAATTGAGGCCCCCTCTTTCGAGGTGGCCTCATCTGGCACAACGCCCGAGGGTGGCCGGCTACCCACCGCCTACAAGATGTTTCGAAATGGCTCCGGCACGTATTCGGCCAGCACCCGTTTCCACTCCTCGCTCAATGCATCGATGACGGCTTGGTCTTCCCTCGCCAGCCAGGCCAGGTGGCGCAAACCGTGTTCGAGGACCTGTGCAGAGGCAATGGTCTTCGCAGCGCTGGTAGCCCCCGAACGTGCCAGCTCGGTTCTGGAGATCGGCACGCCAACGAGCTGGGTCGCCTGATCGTCTGCGTTGACGACCACGAAGCTCAGGACGACTGCACCTCGAGCGCGGCGCCAAGAGGTGGAGTGCACCAGAATCGGCTGGCCCATCAGGTTGCGCGACAAGCGGCTCACGACCTCGACGGGGTCGTCCTCGGGCGCGACCTCGATGTACCAGGGGTCGGGGCCGCACGGGCCCGCCAGCTCGGGACGTCCTGCCCTCATCCGGAGGACGAAGACCTCTGCCTGGACCGGCCCTTCCACCGCCCAGGGTTGGACGGGCGGCGGTGGCTGCGGGCTCAGACTGGCAGCGCCCTGGCGAGCACCTGCTCGCGCGTCACCTTCATGTTGTGCGACTCGCCCGCGTGCTTTTGAAGGGCGGGCACGATCTGATCTGCCGTCCCGCGAAACTCGATTCCGCATTCGCATCGAACCAACAATTCCTTCTGCCGCCCGACTCTATCCACTACGCGCAGGATAGGCGCTATTGGTTGCGACGAGCGCGGTTCTCCGCCAAGGCACGCCGATCGTGGCGGCCGTTCTTCTGTTTGCTGCGTGCGCTCCGAGCTTATCGAAGCCCACACCGACACCCCCGCGACACGTGTTCGTGATCGTGATGGAAAATCACACGGCCGACGAGGCGCTCACCGGGCCGTTCACCGCTTCGCTCGCGGCGAAGTACCGCGTTGCCGCCAACTACAGCGCGATCACCCACCCCAGCGTCCCGAACTACCTCGCTGTGACCTCGGGTCAAACCTGGGGCGTGCACGACGACAGCTACCACGTGCTTCCGAAAGCGGACCTCGGCGATCAGCTGACCACCGCGGGGATCACGTGGCGCGCCTACATGGAGGGCCTGACCGACCGTGGCTGCCTGGACAGCCCAGTCCCCTACGATCCCGGCCACAACCCCTTCGCCTTCTACGGCGGCAAGTGTCCGCCCAACGTGGTTCCCTTCACGTCGCTGGGTGGGGACTTAGCTCAGAGCACGCCTCTGCTCTCGTGGATAACCCCAGACGACTGTCACAACGGGCACAACTGCTTGGTATCGGTGGCTGATGCCTGGTTGCGCCAGACGGTCAGCCTCATCGTGGCCTCGTCCGCCTGGAGCACCGACGGAGTTCTGTTTATCACGTGGGACGAGGACGACGGCACCGGCAACAATCGCGTCCTGACCCTGGTCGTCACGCCAGGACTGAACCACCTCGTGAGCGACCAGCCCTATAACCACTACTCGCTCCTCGCGGCGATTGAGGATTTGCTAGGCGTGAGCAGGCTAGGCGAGGCGGCCCGCGCGCGCCCGTTGCAGGATCTCCTGAGCCGCTGAACTCGACACCCGCCACGTCTCTACCTTTACTTTGTGGGCGTGCTGATCTGCGACGTCGGTCCGCGAGACGGCCTGCAGAACGAGGACCGAGCTCTCGAACCTGGGGTGCGCGCCGGCCTGTGCGACAGGTTGGCCGCAGCCGGCTTGAAGCGCATCGAGGCGGCGAGCTTCGTGAACCCGAGGCTGGTCCCTCAGATGGCCGGGGCCGAAGAGGTCATGGCTGCCCTGCAGCGGCGACCCAGTGTCGTTTACGCGGGCCTTGTCCTCAACGAGAAGGGTTACGAGCGCGCGCTCGCGGCGCGTGTCGACGAGGTCCACTACGCGTTCGCAGCCACCGATGAGTTCGGGCGCCGCAACCAGAATGCAGGCACCGACGAGGGCCTGCACACGGCGCTGGCCCTCGTGGCTCGGGCGCGAGCGGACGAGATGCCTATAACCGTGACCATCAGCGTCGCATTTGGTTGTCCCTTCGAGGGTCGGGTCCCGGCCAAGCGAGTCCTCGGCATCGTCGAGCGCCTGATGGCGGTGCCGGCCGACGAGATCTGCCTTGCAGACACGATCGGGGTCGGCGTGCCGTCGCAGGTGAAGGAGCTGGTCGGCGGCGCGCGACGCCTGGGCGCGACGGTTGGCGCGCACTTCCACAACACCCGGAACACGGGTTATGCGAATGCGGTGGCGGCTCTCGACGAGGGGGTGGCCTCGCTTGACGCGTCGGTCGGAGGCGCAGGCGGCTGCCCGTTCGCGCCCAAAGCGACGGGAAACATCGCTACCGAGGACCTCGTGTATCTCTTGCGCGGATTGGGCGTGGAGGCCGGGATCGATCTCGATGCGTTGATCAGCTGCTCACGCTGGCTCGGCGAGCGCCTCGGCAAGGAGCTGCCTGGAATGGTCGCGCGCGCGGGCGACTTTCCGGCGAACGGATAGCCACAGACCCTCACGACCGTGCAACATGGCGCCATGCCAAAAAAGACCGCGAGCCCGCACCGCGTCGCCGTCGTCCAGCACCCGCCCGTTGCCCTCCACAGGCAAAAGACACTGGAGCGAGGCGTCGAGCTGCTCGAGGAGGCGGCAGCGGGCGGCGCGCGGCTCGTTTCCTTTCCGGAGACCTGGGTGCCCGGCTACCCGGAATGGATATGGCGGCTGCGCCCGGGCGAAGACTTTGGGCTCAGTGGCGACATCCACGGCAGGCTGGTCGAGAACGCTGTCGATCTCAAGGCTGGGCAGTTGAAGCCGATTCAGGCCGCTGCACGCCGCCTGAAGCTGACGGTGTCGATTGGGATCAACGAGCGAGATGGCGAGTTCAGCCGCGGAACCCTGTACAACACCGTGGTTCTGATCGGTCCGGATGGCGAGGTGCTGAACCGCCATCGCAAGCTCATGCCCACCAACCCGGAGCGCATGGTGTGGGGCACGGGGGATGCAAGCGGGCTGAGGGTGAGCGATACACCCGCGGGGAGGGTTGGCAGCCTCATCTGCTGGGAGAACTACATGCCGCTCGCACGATTCGCGATCTTTGCGCAGGGCTGCGAGATCTACATCGCGCCGACCTGGGACGAGGGAGGTACGTGGTTGGCGACCATGCGCCACATCGCCCTCGAGGGACGCTGCTGGGTGCTCGGGAATGGGAGCAGCATGCGCGGCAAGGACATTCCGCGCGACTTCCCCAATCGGGCCAAGATGTTTCCGGACCTCGAGAAGTGGTTCAACCCGGGGGACTCGGTCATCGTCAGTCCTGGCGGCGACATAGTGGCGGGGCCGCTGCATGAGAAGCACGGGATCCTCTTTGCGGACTGCGATCCGGCGAAGGCGTCAGCCGCGAAGCGGACCCTGGACGTCGCAGGCCACTACGGCCGGCCAGATATCTTCCGCCTGGAGGTAAACCGCGAGGCGCTGGAGCCAGTAGGTTTCGCATCTAAGCCTTCGTGAGCTACCGCCACCGCGGCTAAGACATGGGCGTAA
>JALYYG010000223.1 GCA_030946685.1 Candidatus Dormiibacterota bacterium
AGCGGGATGGTGAACGGACCGAGGGCACTGGCGACGCGCTCGTAATTCTGGCCCAGCTTGAAGCCGGCATAGGCCAGGGCGAGGTTCCAGGGGATCGCGCCGAGTATGGTCGCCGCCGTAAATGGCACGACGGTGATACGCGAGAGGCCCGCCGGGAAGGAGATGTATGTGCGGATGACCGGGAGGAGGCGGCCGGCAAACACCGCCGCCAGGCCCCACCGCTCGAAGAACCGGTTGGCAAGTCGGAGATGCCCCGCCGTGAGGCCGACGCGCCGGCCCGGCCCGAGGATCAAGGTTTCGCCGTAGCGCTTGACCAGCAGGTAGGCGACCAGCGACCCAAGAAGGTTGCCGGCGCTGGCGGCAATGACGACCCCCACGAAGGAGAGCTTGCCCTGCGAGGCCAGTGCGCCTCCCAGGGGAACGACGATCTCACTGGAAATCGGGATGCCGGCGCTTTCCGCGGCCATCGTGAGAAAGATCGCGATCAGGCCGCCGGCGCTGATGATCTGGATGAGCTGATGCGACATTCGGCGAAGCGTAGCAGTTAGCCTGTACCGGACATGCCGGCAAAAAGCCCCCGCGATATGGCCGACGACGCCCTCGGGCAGCTCGTCGAGCGTTTGACCACGTCACATCATCGGCGCCGGCTCCGGCGCGTCGGATGGACCACCGCCATCGATCCATCGCCGGGCGGGTGGGCCGAGGGTGGCACATCGCCACGCCCCGGGAACACCGTGACCGTACTGATCGACGGGGCTGACACTCTTAAGGCGATGGCGGTGGCCATCGCCGAGGCCCGATCGCATGTTCACCTCACCGGCTGGCACGTCACGCCCACCTTTGCCTTGATCCGCGGCGAGCGGCCGATCGTCTTGAAAGAATTGCTCGCCGAGGTTGCGTCACGCATCCCGGTACGGGTATTGATCTGGGCGGGCGTACCGGTGCCGGTGATGAAGCCCTGGCGGGGCGACGTCCGCAAGGTCCGCGACGAGCTCACCGCCGGCAACCACATTCAGTGCGCGCTCGATGCTCGGGAGCGGCCGATGCACTGCCACCACGAGAAGACGATTGTGATCGATGATCGGATCGCCTTCGTCGGTGGCATCGACCTGACGAGCTTCAATGGCGACCGCTGGGATACGCCTGAGCACTCGCCACGCGGTGCGGTCGGCTGGCACGATGTCACGGCCCGTATCGCCGGGCCGGCCGTCCGGGACGTGGCGGAGAACTTTGCGATGCGCTGGCAGGCGATCACCGGCGCCGCGCTCCCACCGGTCGCGACGCCCTCACCAGCGGGTGACATCGAAGTGCAGGTCGTGCGCACGGTGCCGGACGGCACCTACCCGCAGCTTCCCCGCGGGGACTTTCGCATCCTCGAGTCCTACCTGCGCGCACTCCGCGCGGCGCAACGCTTCATCTACCTGGAGAACCAGTTCCTCTGGTCACCCGAGATCCTCGCGGTCCTTCGTGAGAAGCTGGCGCGGCCGCCGACGCCCGACTTTCGCCTGGTGCTCGTTCTACCCGCCAAGCCCGACTCGGGTGCCGACGACACGCGCGGCCAGCTCGGGACGCTGGTCCAGGCCGATGGCGACGGGGGCCGGCTGCTGGCGTGCACGCTCCACGCGATCGGCGGGGAAAAGGACTGGCAGGTCTACATCCACGCCAAGGTGGGCATCGTCGACGATGCCTGGCTGACGATCGGTTCGGCGAACCTTAACGAGCACTCGCTGTTCAACGACACCGAGATGAACGTCGTCACGCATGATGCCCGGCTCAGCCGGGAAACCCGCCTGCGCCTCTGGGCTGAGCACCTGCAGCGGCCGGTCAACGAGGTGGCCGGGGATCCCATCGCCGTCATCGACGGGCTGTGGAAACCGATCGCGCGGGAGCAGGAGGAACGCCGAAAGCGAGGAGAACGGGCGACCCACCGTCTGACCCTGTTGCCCGGGGTGTCCCGCCGGTCGCGCCTCCTCCTCGGCCCCCTCCAGGGACTGCTCGTCGACGCCTAGCGATTACGCTCGTTGCGGACGAAGAGCGCCGTCCCGACGACCAGAAAGACGAGGAACATTGCGGCGATCACCGCCAGGTCGACGATGGGTGGATCCAGCACGACCCGCGACGACTCGGGTCGCCCGGCGTAGAAGGCGCCACGCGCCAGATCGACCGCATAGCGCATGGGGGAGATCCGCGAAAAGATCTCCAGGTAGGGAGGGAGGACCTTGATCGGGTTGAAGATGCCGGCGAGGAAGAATTGCGGCAGCATCACGAAGGTGAAGATCTGTCCCGCCATCTCCTGGCTGCTCAGGTTGGAGAGGACGAGGACACCGAAGGCGCCGCCGAGCAGGCAGATCAGCAGGCCGGCGACGACCA
>JALYYG010000225.1 GCA_030946685.1 Candidatus Dormiibacterota bacterium
GCCTAGTTCTGCGAGGACTCGAGCAGGGCGCGCGCTCGGGTGATGTCGTCCACGCCGATGACCACGCGAGTCTCCGTGGCGAGGTAGATGAACCGCAGGTTAATTGAGGCGTCAGCCAGCCGCTGCATGATCATCGACAGCTCGCCGGGGCGGTCGGTCATGGGCAACACCAGCACCTCGAGCTCGCCGTCCATCGTGTAGCCGGCGGCGCGCAGAGCCGCGCGGGCCGCACTGGGATCACGAGCCAGGATATGGACGACTCCCTCGATCTCGGCGATGCCCTCGATATTGACGCCGGAGCTGCTGAGCGTCTGGGCGACCCGAGCTAGCTCGCCCGGGCGATCCGTCGTTAGCCGTAGTGTCAGATCGCGGCCCATCGGGAGCCAATTGTAGAGCTACCGCCCGCGGGCTGGTGACTTCGGCGCCACTGGGGGAGCCACGCGGCCGAGCACCCATGGACGATTGGCGTAGAAGCGGCCGACGAAGACCCGAAGGAAGCCGCCGTCATCATCGGCGTAGGTCGAGGTGTGGGTGTTGCAGGCGTTGCAGCCGCCCAGGAGGTCGGTGGTGGGAACGCCATTGTTGTTGGTGATGCCGTCGCCCTTGGCGTCCGTGTTGGTCGTCTGCCCGGCGTTACCGGCTCCGAAGAGGACCGCCTGGATGCCGGCGGCCTGCAGCGCTGCCGTATTGGCGAGAAAGATCTCCGCCCGGTTGTCCTGGTAGTGGCCGTCGGTGTTGTTCTCAGTGAGGTAGTACTGGTTGCCGACCGGCACCTGCCACTCGATGAGGGGGCGGGCCGTCTTTACGTGCAGCTCGGCCATCCACGCCAGCCACTGGTTGACGTTGGGCAGCTTCGCGTTCGTGCGGTCCCACCAGTGGGCGCCGCCATCGAGCTGCACGATCTCCCACCAGGCGGCATCGTGGTCGGCGACGTCGTTGAAGACCAGGTTGAATGTGCTGCCCCAGGGATTCGACGCGACGCCGGCCGAATTGAGGAAGGCGGCGACCTTGTCCGCCTCGGCCGCGGGATTGTCCGCGGTGTCGGTATTCGTTGCGATGTCTACCAGGCTGGCCCAGGACGACGCGTGCGTCGCCATCAGCACGTTGGGCGCGTATTTGTCCCGCAGATGGAGGAGCGCGCCGGCGAAGCCCTGGGCCGTGTCATCGATGCCGGCGACGTCGGCGTAGCCCGAGCTCTTGACCTTGGCGGAGAGCGAGGCGGCCGATCCGCCGGCGGCGCGCTGCTCGAGGTAGCCCCACAGGTCCGGTTCGACGTGGACGATCACCTGCCCGCCGAAGGCGGCGGCCTGCTTCATGAGCAGGACGAAGTTCGCGTAGTAGGCGTTCATCGTCGCCGCATTATTAAGGTTGTTGAAGTCCCGGTCGCTCTCGTTGGTCCCGCTCGAGGGCGTCGACTGCAAGAGCTCGTAGTAGGTGAAGACCGGGAAATATCCGTTAGCGGCACCTGTCCGTCATGTAGTAGCCGGCGAACTGTCCCGACGGGGTATTCCAGGTCTCCCATCCCGTGCCGGTGTTCACGCCGCCGGCGAGGTACTGGTAGCGATATCCCCAGGGAACGCCGCTCGAGGTCATCCAGCCAATCTCAGATGGTTGGTTGGCGAGCCCGAAGCCCAATCCGCCCGTTAACACCGGGGGCGCCGGCCGGGTCCGGAAGCCGGCGTCGGCGGGGTGCCAAAGGCCGCCGAGTAGGGCGGCGGCCAGCATGGCGGCGGCGATACGGCGCACACCCAATTCAACGGCGGTGCAAGGTGAGGCTTGCGCTGGCAGGCAATGTGATATGGTCGATGTGAGGTAGCCGGGTCTTTGGCGGTGGGGAAGTAGGGATGATCCAGCGGCGCGCGACGGTGCTGCTCCTAGCTGTCGGCCTGGCGCTTTTCGCCGTGCCGCTCGGCCTTCCCCTGCCGGTCGCGGCCGCGACGGCTCCCGTCGATCCCGCGGTCGCCTACCAGGTGGACCCGGCCCATTCAGGCGGCCAGCCCACCGAGGTCATGCCGCCGCCGCTTCAGCGGGTCTGGTCCTTCCCGCTTGCCTGGCAGAACTCCACTACCTACCCCTTGATCGTCGGGGGTGCGGCGTACTTGATGGAACCGGGGCCGGGCAACGGGTCCACCCTCTACGCCGTCGATCTGCGCACGGGCACGCTCATCTTTCCGCCGCTGGACCTGGGCCAGAATGCCTGGACCCACCTGGCCTACGACGCCGGCAAGATTTTCGCGCAGAACAGCAATGGCGTGATCCAGGCCGTGGATGCCCTGACGGGTCGAATCCAGTGGCTGGTTCGCCTGCGGGGACAGCTCAACTTCGATAGTCCGCCGACCGCCGCCTTCGGCTCGCTGTACGTCACAGGGGAGAGCAATGGTGGCACGCTGTACGCGGTCAGCGAACTGGACGGCTCGGTCCGCTGGAGCAAGCCGATCATGAACAGCAGCGGCAGCGCGCCGGTGGTGACCGCCACCACGGTGTACGTCACGCAAGGCTGCCAGCAAGCCGATGCCTTCGATACGTCCACCGGCTCACTGCTCTGGGAGCATGCCGGGCCGTGCGTCGGCGGGCTCGGCCACACGGCCTCGCTCTACAACGGCCGCCTGTACGTGCGAGACACGGGCGGCCCGGGTGTCATCCTCGATGCCGTCACCGGGTCGGTGGTTGGTTCCTTCACCGCCACGGCCGCGCCCGCGCTCGTCGGCACGGCCGGCTACTTCCTCAACGGCACGACGCTCGAGGCGCATGACCTGGTCGCCGGAACCAGCCTCTGGACCTTCACCGGCGACGGAACGCTCGACACCGCGCCGCTCGCCAGCAATGGGAATGTCTTCATCGGATCGCACTCGGGCACGATCTACGAGCTCGACAGCCTGACCGGGCACGTCGTCTGGTCGGATCACCTGGCTTCGCCCATTCCGGCGCTCGACGAAAGCATCGGGATGCGGATCACGGGTCTCGCCCTCGGTCAGGGGACGCTGATCGTCCCGAGCATGGACGAGGTGGTGGCCTATGCCGCCGTGCCACCAGTTGGGGTTTCAACGCCGCCGATCCCGTTCCCGGCGATCACCCCGGTGCCACCGAGTGGGACGCCGA
>JALYYG010000251.1 GCA_030946685.1 Candidatus Dormiibacterota bacterium
GCACCCGGATGGCGCCGCAACCGACGGCTTTGGCGCCGTCCCGGGCGATGAAGAACTCCCCACCACCGCCTGCGAGCTGTTCCGCCTTGAGGTTCGGGCCGAACCGTTGTTCCGGCCGGTAGAGCTCGGCGAGCCCGGCGTCGAGCGCAGCGATCAACCGCCGGGCATCGGGGGAATCCAACGGCTCGGGATCGATGGTGAGGCTCAAATTCCGACCAGACTAGATCATTCAGCCAGCCTTGCAGCGAACCTTGTCACCGACGGTTAGGATGGGGCAGCTAATCGATGTCGATTTTGAGGGTGGGCAGTTTGTCGTGTCGTATGGAGGTGAACTGATGAAATATGTGTTTCTGTTCTGTGGAACTCGATCCGACCAGACGGCGTTCGAGGCGATGAGTCCGGATGAGCTCGGCAAGCGGTACGCGGAGGTCGGACGCTGGTTTGCCGAGCACCAGGCGCAATTGGGCCACGGCAATCAGCTGCAGGGCCCCGAGACCGGCACCACGGTCCGGTTCGGCCCGGACGGAAAGCCGGTCCTCAAGGACGGACTATTCCTGGAGGGCAAGGAGATCGTCGGCGGCTATACCGAGGTGAACGTCCCGGATCTCGATGCCGCACTCGCGATGGCGAAGAGCTGGCCTGGTCGCGGCACGGTTGAAATCCGGCCGGTGATCGAGCAGCGCTGACCCGATGGCCGTGACGGCACCGCCCGATCTGGCCGAGGTGTTTCGGGAGGAGGCCGGGCGGGTGACGACCGCGCTGATCCGCCGCTTCCACAATTTTGACCTGGCGGAGGAGTGCATGCAGGAGGCGCTGGTCGCTGCGATTGAAACGTGGCCCCGCGAGGGACTGCCGGAACGGCCCGGAGCCTGGTTGGTCACGGTCGCAAGCCGGCGCGCACTCAACCGGATCGACCGTGAGAAGCGCTACGCCGACAAGCTTGCGCAGCTGGCGGTTGAGCCGCGGAGCGCGGAGGAGGACGACCGGCTCCGACTGATCATGACCTGCTGCCATCCAGCCCTTTCTCGGGAGGCCCAGGTTGCGTTGACGCTCCGCGCGGTGTGCGGCTTTACAACGTCCCAGATCGCTCGTGCCTTTCTCGCCTCCGAATCGACGGTGGCGCAGCGGCTGGTGCGGGCGAAGCGCAAAATCGCGATGGCAGGCATCCCCTATCGCGTGCCGCCGGAATCCGAGTTGCCGGAGCGGCTCAACGAGGTCCTCGCTGTCCTCTATCTCGTCTTCAACGAAGGGCATCTCTCGACAGGTGGCAGCGCGCCGAGCCAGCGCGACCTCGCCGAGGACGCGGCCTGGCTTGCCGCCCTCCTGCACCGGCTGCTTCCGGACCAACCGGAGGTCCTCGGCCTACTGGCCTTGATGAAGCTGCACCTGGCCCGCGGGGCGGAGCGGTTCACTCCGGACGGTACGCTGGTACTCCTCGCCGATCAGGACCGCAGCCGCTGGAATCGTCGCCAGATCGCGGAGGCCGTCGCGCTGATCGAGCGCGCGGCAAGCCGGCTACAGCCCGGCCCGTACCAACTGGAAGCGGCCATCGCCGCCTGCCACGCCGAGGCAGCAACGTTCGAGGCGACCGATTGGCGGCAAATCGTGGTCCTGTATGACTTGCTTCTGGTGCTCGCGCCCTCGCCCGTTGTTCAGCTCAATCGGGCGATCGCCCTGTGGAAGATCGAAGGGCCAGTGCCCGCCTTGCGCATCCTCGAGGAAATTGCGGGCGACCTCGACGGCTATCACTTGTTTCACGCGGCACGCGGGCGGCTGCTGACTCAGCTCGACCGTAATGAGGAGGCCCGAGCGGCCGAGGCTCGCGCCCTGGCGCTGACCGGTAACCCGGCAGAGCGGTCGCTTCTCAGGCACCGACTGTTCGGTGAGCAACCAACGACCGGGACGCCCGGCAGGGCGTCCCGGTCAAGGCGTCGTCGCTAGAAGCCGTACGGGTTGCAGGCGGCCGACGGCAGGCCGTTCTGGTTGGTGGTCTGGGTACTGTGCGCAACCTGCGCCAGCGGGTC
>JALYYG010000298.1 GCA_030946685.1 Candidatus Dormiibacterota bacterium
TCCAGAAGCAGATGAAGCAAGAAGCGCCAAAGATCCGGGTCGAGTTCCAGGTCGGCGAGTCTGTGCGCGTGGTCGACGGACCGTTCACGGACTTCCACGGCAAGGTGGACGAGATCAACCCCGAGAAGGGCAAGCTAAAGGTGCTCGTCAACATGTTCGGACGCGAGACTCCTGTCGAGCTCGACCTGCTGCAGGTCGAGAAAGTCCACTAATGATCAGAACCCAATGTGGAGCCGAAGGCCGGATTCACTCCGGCCGTCACATATGCCCCATCCAAACGCCTCCCAGCATCGCCTCACTCGGTGGGGGTTTCACGGGGGAGGCTTGCCTCACCCGTGCTTTCCTATGAGCAAGAAGAAGATTCGTGCGGTCCTGAAGCTCGAGCTGCAGGCTGGTAAGGCGACGCCCGCCCCGCCGGTGGGCACTGCGCTGGGACCACACGGCATCAACATCATGGAATTCACGAAGGCCTACAACGAGCGCACCGCTCAGCAGGCTGGGGACGTCGTGCCCGCTGAGATCACGATCTTCGAAGACCGCAGCTTCTCGTTCGTCCTCAAGACGCCTCCTGCCGTCAACCTGCTGAAGCGCGCCGCGGGCATCGAGAAGGGATCGGCCAAGCCCAACCGCGAGAAGGTCGGCCGGGTCACGAGGCAGCAGCTTCGAACCATCGTCGAGACGAAGCGGAAGGATCTCAACGCCTACGACGCCGAGGCGGCGATGAAGATGATCGAGGGCACCGCACGCTCGATGGGTCTCGAGGTGCTCGATGCCTAACAAGAGCTCGATGGGTCTCGAGGTGCTCCATGCCTAAAAAGAGAGGAAAGAAGTACATCGAGGCGCTGAAAAAGGTCGAGGCCGCGACCGCCGGCAATGGCAATGGTGGGCTAGACCCCCAGACCGCGTGCAAGATCGTCAAGGAGACCTCTGTCTCCAAGTTCGACGCGACAGTCGAGGCCCACATCAGGCTCGGAGTCGACCCTCGGCATGCGGAGCAAATGGTGCGCGGATCGGTCGTGCTCCCCAATGGGACCGGCAAGAAGGTGCGCGTACTCGTGTTCGCCACCGCCGACAAGGCCAAGGAGGCCCTCGAGGCGGGTGCCGACTATGTTGGCGGGGACGACCTCGTCAAGAAGGTCTCCGAAGGCTGGACAGATTTCGACGCCGCGATCGCGACCCCCGACATCATGTCCAAGGTCGGGCCCCTCGGCAAGATCCTCGGACCGCGCGGCCTCATGCCCAACCCGAAGTCGGGCACCGTCACGTTCGACGTCGCCCGAGCGGTGAAGGAGGTCAAGGGCGGCAAGGTCGAGTTCCGGACTGACAAGTTCGGGATCATCCACGCTCCGATCGGCAAGGTTTCATTCGATGAGAAGCAGCTGCAAGAGAACCTGGGCGCACTCGTGGACGCTGTGATCCGCAACAAGCCGACCACGTCGAAGGGGCAGTACCTGCGCACCTTCTTCCTAGCCGCCACCCAGGGCCCATCAGTTCCAGTCGACGTCAAGGAAGCCGCAAAGCTCCACACCAGCAGCTAGCCTTCCCGTCAATGTACGGGCCGATCATCGAAGGCAAGCTGGTTCGGCTGCGACCGCCCAGATCCGAGGATGCCGCCGTGATGGTGACGTGGTTCGAGGACATGGAGGTCACACGCTTCCTTCTGCTCCGCCACCCGCCTTCGATGGAAATGGAAAAGGAGTGGCTCGACAGGATGGCGAGGAACCCCGACGACGTCGTCTGGGTAATCGAGCATAAGGGACAACCGGTGGGTACTACAGCCCTGCATATGATCGACTGGAAGAACGGGTTCGCCACCACAGGGACCGTCATCGGCGACAAAGCGGTGTGGGGAAAAGGCCTTGGCCGCGAGCTTATGCAGCTGCGCGCGCGGTATGCGTTCACGCAGCTTCCGCTGCGCAAGCTCAAGTCGGGGTATATCGACGGGAACGTGGCCAGCGCCAAAGCCCAGACGGCGGCCGGCTACCGCGAGGTGGGCCGGTTTCGGGCTGACATGTTCGTCGACGGCGGGTGGCGCGACCACGTCATGACAGAATTGCTGCGGGATGCCTGGAAGAAGGCTCAAGGCAAGATACGTCGTGCCTGATTGAAGCGCTTTCTGGAAGGGCGCGACGCCACCTCGGTATAATCGCGACCTGCCATAGACCGTAGGCGCGGGCATCGAGCTCGCTTAATTTCCTACCGAGGCACCTCAAGAGAAGGACGCTTGATCCTTCCTGCCTCGATACATATGTGCAGGGAGGATTTTTCATTTGCCAAAGGCACGCAGAGAGCAGAAGGTCGAGCAGGTCGAGCTTCTGAGCGAAAAGCTGAAAAAGGCCAAGGTGGCCGTTCTCACCGACTACCGAGGGCTCAAGGTCAGCCAGATCCAGGAGCTGCGCGGCAAGCTCCGGGGCGGCGACGTCGAGTACCGCGTGGTCAAGAACACCCTCGCTCGGCGCGCCGCCGAGGCAGCCGGCTATCCAGCTCTGCAGGAGGAGATCAAGGGGCCGGTGGCGATCGCCTTCGGCTACGACGACCTTGGCGTCCCCTCAAAGCTGATCAACGAGTTCGTGCGCGCGACCCGGTTGAAGGTCGAGGTCGTCGGCGGGCTCGTCGAAGGAAGGGTTTTCTCGTCGGACCAGATCAAGCAGCTGGCTGATCTGCCGTCCCGCGAAGTGCTGATCGCCCAGCTCATGGGCACGCTTCAATCGCCGGTCGCCCAGCTCGTCGGAATTATCCAGGCACCGCTTCAGCAGCTGATGGGCGTGCTGAATGCGTACAAGACCAAACTGGAGGCAGCGTAGACATGGCAACCAAGATCACCCCGAAGGACTTCGTGGAGGCGCTCAAGGACTGGAGCATCCTCGACGTGGTGGAAGCGGTCAAGGCGATCGAAGACGAGTTTGGCATCAAGGCCGCCGCGGCGGTGGCGGCCGTGGCTGCGGCGCCGGCAGCCGGCGCGGCCGCTGAGGCGGAAGAGGAACAGACGGAGTTCACCGTCACCTTGACGGCAGTCGGCGAGAGCAAGATCAACGTCATCAAGGCGGTCCGTGAGCTGACCCAGCTCGGCCTGAAGGAGGCCAAGGACCTGGTCGACGCGGCGCCCAAGCCTGTGCTCGAGAACGTCAGCAAGGCGGACGCCGAGAAAGCTGTCGCACGTCTGAAGGAAGCGGGCGCCACGACCGACATGAAGTAGGGGGAAGGGGCATAAGGAGCCGGGCACCGTGGCGCCCGGCTCTTTCTCTTTTTGTGTGGCTGTACGCGAAGGCGTTGAGCATCTTCTAAGCCAACTCACATTCGGCACCAAGCCGTGAGGCATAGCGTCTGCTCATCGGAGTCAACCACTAAGGAGACACAAGATGAGCGTCACATACGACTTGCCGGCGGTTGGGCAGCCCGCGAGAGGTGAGACCAGCGCAACCGAACAGCTGGAGACCACCGGCGCCAGACGAAGCGCCGCTTTCAGCGGTGTAACCGGCGCAGCTCTCGGTACTGCGACGGGGGTCGTGCTTGGAGTGGGATCCGCAGGACTTGTGCCGGCCGTTGGCGCCGCGGTGTTCATCGCGATGGGCGTACTTTTCGGTGCATTCAACGGCGGCCTGATCGGCCTTCTCAGCCGGCTGGACGGTAGGTGACACCCAGGGTTTTCAGGCGGGCGGCGCCGATTGGTTGGCCTTAGTCCAGAGATATAGGTCGCGGAGGTAACCAATCGCGCCGCCCGTGAAGCGCGTCGTGGTCGGTCATGGTCCAGAAGACACGCCAGGCAGGCCAGAGCTCGCCCCAGTTGGTCTTGCGAGGTTCGTCGAGCTGCGCGACTCCGCGGCCGTCGCGAGCAGCGCCACGCGCGACATGCCATAAAGGCTAACCACGCCGACCGCGATTGCCATGCCTCGTCGGCCCCACCGGTCCACGCTGAGGTGTGGCCGTCCTCCCCGCGAGCAGGGAGGAGAACGGTCAGGGCTCTCGCCCGGACCTCTCTAACCTCTATCCAACCGCGGTCTTCAGCTTCTCCAGCACCAGGTCCATCCCTCGTTCCAGCTCTGACTCGGTGACGCACCAATGAGGCGAGAGGCGCACCCGGCCTGGTCGCGAATCCACGATCACCCCTTCGGCGTGAAGCTTCGCCTCGACCTCTTCGG